>CAZWHN010000050.1:0-11168 GCA_964633635.1 uncultured Alistipes sp.
TGACGGACGACAACTTCGCCACCATCGTGCAGGCTGTAAGAGAGGGTCGCCGAATCTACAACAACCTTATCAAGTCGATACAGTTTATGATCTCGACCAACCTCGGCGAGATTGTGCTTCTGCTGGTGGCTGTCATCGCCAACTTCGATATGCCGCTGCTGCCTATCCAGCTGCTCTTCATCAACCTCGTGTGCGATAGCCTGCCCTCGTTGGCGCTGAGTGTAGATCACGCCGATAAGGATATTATGAAGCAGAAACCCATCGACTCGACCAAGGGCTTCTTTACGAAGGCATTTACAACGAAGATCACGATCCAGGCTCTCATCATTGGTGCGACGTCGCTGATTGCCTACCTGATCGGTCTGCGTTATTCGCTCGACGTTGCACGCACGATGGCATTTGCGGTGATCATCTTCTCGCAGTTTACGATGATCTTCAGCATCCGTAGCGGCAATCGCTGGTTCACCGATAAGTTCTTCAGCAACCGCTGGTTGTGGCTCACAATTCTCTTTGTTGTGGTTCTGACACTCGTCGTGATGCTGATCCCGAGTATGCAGACTCTGTTCAAGCTCACCGCCCTGAGTTCGATGCAGTGGTGGCTTGTAATCGGATTGTCTATCGCGGTGCTTGCCCTGAGCGAGTTCTTCAAACTCTTCACCCGCAACACCCGATAAAAAATATCTGGGTTGAGATATGACAAAGCGCCTGACTAACATAATGCTCGTTAGTCAGGCGCTTTAGCATTATCGTCCCTTAAATACGGGAATGAAATCTAACCTACGATCAGGCGATCAAACGTCTGATACAGGCTACTTGCCAATCCGAATAGGAGGATGCCGCCGAGCGAGAGCAGCAACGAGATGCGCATATACCAATTGCTCTTGAACGCAGGGATCGGACTCTCCGAACGGTCGATATACATCGCCTTGACCACAAGCAGGTAGTAGTAGAGCGAGATCACCGTATTGATCAACGCCAAGAAGACTACAAGGTAGTGTCCCGTGTTGAAGGCGGCGGCGAAGACCATAAACTTACTGAAGAATCCCGCAAACGGAGGAATACCAGCCAACGAGAAGAGGGCCAGGGTCATCACAAGGGCCAACTTGGGGTTTGTTGTGTACAAACCGTTGTAGTCGTCACGCAGCACACGGTCGCTCTTTTGCTCGATGGCGTTGATGATTCCGAACACCGCCATATTGGCAACAACATAAACCACGATGTAGTAAACAAGCGATGCCGTACCCTGCGCCTCATTGCCAAGCATAGCGAGCAGGATGTACCCCGCTTGCGAGATGCTACTGAAGGCCATAAATCGCTTCATATTTCGCTGGCGGATGGCAAACAGATTACCGATGGTGATGGTCGCCACGATAACGATCGAGAGCATCGTAGAACTCAGCTCGATCATATTGCCGAAGACCTTGACGAGTATGGTCATAAGCGCAAATGCCGCAGCGCCCTTCGACACTGCCGAGAGCATAGCCGTAACCACCGTAGGCGCTCCCTGATAGGTGTCGGCCGTCCAGAGGTGGAACGGCACAAGGCTCAGCTTGAATGCCAAGCCTGCAAAGATGAAGACCATAGCCAAGATCTGCAACTCGAGGCCATCGAGCTGGGGTGCAACGTCCGCAAAGTAGAGCGAGCCTGCGGCTCCGTAAAGGAGCGATACGCCATAGAGGAAGATGCCGCTCGAGAAGAGTGCATAGAGGATAAACTTTGCTGCAGCCTCGCCGCTATGCTCCTTGTACTTATCGAACGCCACAAGGCACGCCATAGGCACGGTGGCCAACTCCAGACCGAGGAAGAAGAGCAGGAAGTGGTCGGCACTCACCATAAAGTACATACCGATCAGAGTGCTGAGCGAGAGGATATAGAACTCGCCAATCTTATGCTTGCTATCCTCACGATTGAGCCAATCGGTGCATTGCAGGAAGGCCAATAGAGTACCAAGCGAGAGTATCGTCTTGAGTGCCGAGGCGATGGGGGTCGAGTGGTACATACCGCCGAACAGGACAACATCTTCGGGCACGATCGTTAAGATCGTCTGCACGGCGAGCGTGATGCAGGCTATGGGGTGCAGAAGCCGACGGCGGTTCTCCGGAAGGAGCAGGTCGCAAATGAACATTATCAGGAAAACTACAATCACTCCAAGTTCCTGACGCATCTGAAAAAATTGTGTTAAGTTTTCCATAATTACTTGATAAATTGCGAGATAATAGGTTCAACACTTGCACTAATCAGGTCGCTTGCCCACAGCGGCGACAGTCCCAATCCAGCCACGCACGCAATAAGGGTAAAGACGGCCACCTTCTCGTCCCACTCCGCATCGGTTAGTTGCAGAAACTCGGGGTTGTTCACCTCGCCATAGAGGAACTTGCCCACCGTGCGAAGGATATAGACAGCCGTAATTACAATGCTGCAGGTGGCGATTATGGTACACACACGGTGGAACGCATCTGCGTTCTCGAACGAGCCGACGAAGATGGTCATCTCGGCAGCGAAGCCGCTGAATCCTGGCAGGCCGAGATTGGCCAAACCTGCAATTACATAGCATACGGCCAAGCAGGGCATAATCTTCATAAGTCCACTCATATGGCGAATGTCGCGTGTGTGGGTACGGCCATACATCATACCGATCAGGGCGAAGAACAGAGCGGTCATCAATCCGTGCGAGAGCATCTGCAGAATGGCACCCGTACACGAGGTGCGGGTCATCATCAGCAGAGCAAAGAGCACCAATCCGCAGTGCGACACCGACGAGTAGGCATTGATGTACTTAAGGTCGGTCTGCACGCAGGCACTGAATGCGCCATAAACAACAGAGATGGTGGTCAGAATGAGGAACAAATCGCCCCACATAGCCAGACCTTCGGGCATAAGGTTCATCGCAATGCGGAAGCAGCCATAGCCTCCGAGCTTCATCAGCACACCAGCGTGCAACATCGACACCGCCGTAGGTGCCGAGGCGTGACCGTCGGGGCTCCAAGTGTGGAACGGGAAGAGAGCGCCAAGGATTCCAAACCCGAGGAAGAGCAACGGGAAGAAGGTGCGCTGTATAGCCACAGGGATCTCCATCTGCGAGAGGTCCAAGATGTTCATCGTGGTTGCACCTGCGCCGTAGTAAATGCTCAGGATGCCGATCAATATCAACGCCGAGCCACCCATAAGCATAAGCGTCAGCTTCATTGCCGAGTACTCCTTGCGACCGCTACCCCAAACACCGATAAGCAGATACATCGGGATAAGAGCCACCTCGTAGAACATAAACATAGTGAAGAGGTCGGTCGAGATGAAGAAGCCATAGACACCGACGGCGAGCAGCGTGTACCAAAGGAAATACTCCTTGGTCATCGGTTTAAGTCGCCACGAGGCGAAGACTCCCGTGAAGACGATGATAGAGCTCAAAAGCAGCATCACTACCGAGATTCCATCAACACCCAACGAGAAGCAGATGTTCAGCGGCTCATACCATACCACACTCGAGGTGTATAGCATCTCGGCACCATACCCCGAATTGCGCAAGCTGATGAAATCGAACACAAGGTACACCGACAAGGCGACAAGTAGCGACGCACCAGATACCATAACCGCTTTCACCTGATGTAACGAACGTGCAGCCCACAGACCGAGCATCATAGCCAAGGGGATCGCCACGAAAAGAATAAGTATATTACACATAGCTATTTACGAGATTAGAAGAATGAGTGTTAAGAGTACCGTTCCTGCCAAGAACCAGATGCAATACTGCTGAATGTTAGAGTCCTGCATCCATTTGATTTTCTCCGCAATGTAGGATGTGCATCGTGCGCACATATTGAAAAATCCGTCGATAATGTGCTTGTCGAACCACGCAATCGGGGTGCTGATGCAGCGGAAGATGATCTGTCGGGTGACGAACATCCAAACCTTATCGATGTAAAAACGATTGTAGGCAGCCGTGTGCAGCCCCGCAAAACGGGTTGCCAAAGCCTCGGCAACGGGTTGCGAGCTACGGGCATAGACCAGTGTCGCCAACGCAATCGAGCAGATAGCCACAACAAGCGATATGGTTGCCGTCGTGGCATCAATGTGGATATGGTAGGCTGTGCCGTTGCTGCTGACAAACTCGCCGAAGGGAATAAATCCAGCGACGCAGGTTATCACCGCCAGAATCATCAGCGGCAGGGTCATCGTCAGCGGTGACTCCTTCGGAGTGTGAGCCTTGTGCAGCTCCACATTCTCCCGCCCCCAGAAGATGCAGTAGTAGAGGCGGAACATATAGAACGCCGTCATACCCGCAATGGCTGTCATCGTCCAACCCATCAGCGGGCTGAAGTCGAAGCAGGCGGCCAGAATCTCATCCTTCGAGAAGAATCCCGACAGAGGCCAAAAGCCAGCGATGGCAAGGCAGGCAACGAGGAACGTGAGGTGAGTTATGGGCATATAGCGTCTAAGACCTCCCATTGCGCTCATCTCGTTGGAGTGAACGGCGTGGATGATGCTACCCGCACCCAAGAACAACAACGCTTTGAACATTGCGTGAGTAAAGAGGTGGAACATCGAAGCCATATAACCCAAACCGCCGTTGTGAGGATCCATCGAGGTCGATACACCAAGCGCCACCATCATAAAGCCGATCTGCGAAATAGTGGAGAATGCCAACACACGCTTAATATCGCTCTGCACACACGCCACAGCTGCTGCATAGAGGGCGGTAAATGCTCCGATGTATGCTATCCACGGCAACACCTCGGGGGCGTAGCCGATAAAGAGCGGGAACATTCGTGCCACCAGAAATACTCCCGCCACGACCATCGTTGCGGCGTGGATGAGCGCACTTACGGGCGTCGGGCCCTCCATAGCATCGGGCAGCCATATATGCAGCGGGAACATAGCACTCTTGCCCGCACCACCCACAAACATCAGCGACAGAGCCAACGGAATCATCGCGCCAGCCGAGATGAGGCTCGAAGTCTCGGGGGTGAAGGCGAACGTTCCCGTATAGAAGCCATAGATGAGGATGCCGATAAGGAAGCCGAGGTCGGCAAAGCGTGTAACGATAAAGGCCTTCTTGCTCGCCGCTATGGCCGCAGGCTTGGTGTAATAAAAGCCGATAAGCAGGTATGAACTAACGCCCACCAACTCCCAGAAGATATACATCTGGAAGATGTTGGTTGCCACCACAAGACCCAACATCGACATCGTAAAGAGCGACAGGAAGGCGTAGTAACGCTGGTAGCCGCGCTCGCCCTTCATATATCCCATCGAGTAGATGTGCACCATCAGGCTGACGGTCGAGATCACCACCAACATCATCACCGAGATGGGGTCGAGAAGCACACCCAAGTCGATGCTCAATCCATCGCCAAAAGGTAACCACTCCCAATTATAAGGCATAAGCGTGGGGAAGACTCCCGCGGCATCCCTGCCCGCCGAGAAGTAATTATACGCCGTCAGAAAAGAAACCGCCGCAACGCCCACGAGCGATAGCGTTCCGATGATGCCCGCCGCTTTGGGTTTCATATAGCTGCCCAAGAGTCCAAGCACGAGGAAGCTCACAAGGGGCAGTGCGAGTAATAATATTGTATATTCCATAGCTACTCCTCCTTCATTTTATCGAGGTTCTTCACCTGAATATTTTTCATATTTCGGTATATATTGATGATGATTGCGATGGCGACAGCCGTCTCGGCGGCACTCACGCCAATGGCAAAGATCGTAAAGAATACACCCTCCAACTGCTCGGGGAAGAGGAAACGATTAAACACGGCAAAGTTGATATCCACCGAGTTGAGTATAAGCTCGATGCTGATGAGCATCGTCAGCAGATTGCGGCGGATGAAGAATCCCAACACACCCGCAAACATCATAAAGGTCGATAAGACCAAGTACCACTCCATTTGTACCATAACTCTTCCTCCTATCTTTTTCGTGCAATCATAATTCCTCCAACAATACAAGCAAGCAGCAATATGCTAATCACCTCGAACGGCAACAGATATTGATGCGTCTGAGTTCCCATCAGAGTGTGACCGATGGTGTGGATATCCAACTCACCCATCTGGAATACCGATTCGGTGAATCGGTGCTTCAGAATGACATAGATACATACCGCCAAGCCCGCAAGTGTCGAGAGCGAACCGATTACCATCTTTTTGGTCTTCAGCGGCTCGGCTTTGTCGCCATCGCTCGAGGTGAGCAGGATGCTGAACACATACAGAATGGTGATACCACCTGCATAAATCAGCAGCTGCACCGCACCGAGGAACGAGTAATTCAGCTGGAAATAGATTCCAGCGGTGGCAAACAAGACAAACAGCAGATATGTGGCTGCACGCAGAATATGCTTCGTGGTGATGGCCAAGATCGAGCATATGCCGATTATGGCCGCCAGAATGATAAATATAATCGTCTGAATATCCATATCTTACTCTTTATTAAGGGTCAAAAAAAGATGCGTGCGATCGTAAACCGCATTCTCAAACTCCGTAGAGAAGCGAATCGCATCGTGCGGACACACATTGACGCATATCTGACAAAACATACAGGCACCAAGGTCGTAGTTGTAACTGACGAGCATCTTCTTGCGTTTGCCCGTCTCGGCATCCTCGATCATCTCGGAAGTGATGGCAATGGTGTCGTTGGGGCAATTCATCTGACACAGACCGCACACGATGCACTTGCTCGGATCGGGCATCGTCAATCGTCCACGAAAGCGTGGCGAGATTTGCAGCGTATCTCTATTGTCGGGGTACTCCTCGGTAACCTTCTTTGTGAAGAACTCTCTGCCCGTCACGCCAAATCCCGTGAGCAGCGATTTGATGCCAAAGACGAGAGAGCCGATATATCCTCTTTTCTGTTCCATATTTAGAAGTGCAATTTGAATACAACAATAATGGTCATTATCAGCAGATTAAGCATACTGATAGGGATGAGGTATTTCCACTCGAGTGTTAGGATCTGGTCGATGCGCAGGCGTGGGAAGGTCCACTTCATCCACATCAACAGCCACACCACGAAGAGCGTCTTACCGAAGAACCATACCACGCTCGGGATGTAGTCCATCACAGCGTTAAAGCCCTCCCAGCCAGCTATGTGCAACGGCATCCAGCCGCCCAAGAAGATGGTCGATGCAACACCTGCGATAACGAACAGGTTGACAAACTCGGCAACGTAGAACAGTCCGAAGTGCATACCCGAATACTCGGTGTGATAACCAGCCGTCAGTTCGCTCTCCGCCTCGGGGAGGTCGAACGGACCACGATTAACCTCGGCATTGCCCGCAATGAGGTAGATGACGAAGGCGATGAAGGCTGGAATGTGTCCCTTGAAGATAAACCACGCATCCTGCTGACGCATCACAATCTCGGAGAACTGCATCGTGTCGGTGAGGACGATGATGGTGAGCAGACTGATACTTGCCGAGAGCTCGTAGCTGATCATCTGCGCACCACTTCGCATAGCGCCGATGAGCGAGTACTTATTATTCGAGCCCCAGCCCGCAAGCAGAACGCCCACAACGCCGATACTCGATGAGGCCATCAGGAAGAAGATTCCCACATTGAAATCGAGCACCTCCAATCCTCGACCGAAGGGCAGACAGCTGAATGCCATCACCGATGCCAAGATGACGATAAACGGAGCGAGGTTGTAGAGGAATTTGTCCGAGCTGCGAATCGAGATGATCTCTTTGGTGAGCATCTTGATCATATCGCAGATGAGCTGGATCGTTCCCCACGGGCCCACACGATTGGGACCCAAGCGGCACTGGAACGCAGCACAAACCTTACGCTCCATATAGATCATCAGCACCGCCACAACAACATATAGCAGTATGATGCAGACGCCTATGAGCAAGCACTCGACAACGGTCGCAAGCCCTAATGGCATAAATGACGTCAGCCAATTATGTATCCAAGTTGTTATTAATCCGAAATCAAACATAACTATCTGTCAATATCAGGTACAACATAATCAACCGTAGCGCCGATGGCAATCAGATCGGCAATCTTGGCATTACGACAAAGAGTATTCATAGCCGACACCAACGGCAGTCCCGTAGAGCGGAATTTCAGTCGATAGGGGTATTTGTCTCCACGACTCTCGAGATAGACTCCGAACTCACCACGGCTACCCTCCACAGCGGCATAGTACGAGCCCTCGGGAACCTTGACAATAGGTTTGAGCTTGGCCTGAATCTCGCCCTCGGGGATATGGTCGATGAGTTGCTCGATGATGTTGAGGCTCTGCTCAATCTCCTTCATACGCACCATATAGCGGGCAAAGCAGTCGCCCTCGGTGTAGGTAATCTCCTCGAACTGAACCTTATCGTAAGCGGCATAGGGATGACGTTTGCGCACATCGCACGCCCAGCCCGATGCACGGCCCGTGCCGCCCGTTGTGCCAAACGAGATGGCATCCTCACGCGAGAGCACGCCGACGCCTTTGGTGCGTCCCTGCATAATGATGTTGCCCGTAAACACATCGTGATACTCCTTCAGCGTGGGGCGCATATACCTGATGAACTCCTTGACCCTGGGCACAAAATCCTCGGCAAGATCGGCCTGAACGCCACCAATGGTGTTGTAGTTCTGGATCAGACGGCCGCCCGTCGTCGCCTCGAAAATATCGAGTATCTTCTCTCGATCGCGGAACCCGTAGAAGAATGCGGTCAATGCGCCCAAGTCCATACAGGCGCACGAGTAGAACAGCAGGTGAGAGTCGATACGCTGCAACTCGTCCATAATTGTACGGATGTACTGCACACGCTCGCTGACCTCGATGCCCATAGCCTTCTCGATACACATACACAGTGCGTGACGATTCTGATGCGCACCTAAATAATCGAGTCGGTCGGTGAGGGCTAAAGTCTGAGGGTAGGTCAGGCTCTCGCACATCTTCTCTATGCCGCGATGGATATAACCGCAGTGTACATCCAACTTCTTGATTATCTCACCCTCAAGGCTGACGCGGAAACGCAACACGCCGTGTGTGGCGGGGTGCTGGGGGCCGATGTTGATAACGTACTCGCCATCTTCAAAGAGGTGTTCGTCTTGCTTAACCACACTGCCGTCGGGCAGAAGGTCGATATGCTGGGTGTCGTTCGAGGTCTCCTCGTTGGTCATTCTTAAGGGGTTGAGCGACATATCGTAATCCTTTCGCAGCGGGTGACCGACCCAATCCTCACGCAAGAAGAATCGACGCATATCGGGGTGGCCCGTGAACTGAACACCGAAGTAGTCATAGACCTCACGCTCGTTGATCTCGGCACCCTTCCACAGGCTCGACACGCTTGGCAACTGAGGATTATCACGATCCGTGGTCAAGGTCTTCAGAACAATATTTTCGGTGGTTTGAGTATTTTCAATATGATAGACTACGCCTAACCCCTCCTCGCCCCAATCGACACCCGTAAGCGAACGCAGGAAGTCGTAGCCCTTCGCTCTATACTCGAGGGCTGCGGCGTAGAACTTCTCCTTCTCTATGTATATAATGTTTTCCATATCTACTCCTTTTTATCCTCCTTACGATTGACATCTCCAAAGAATTTCTGCGCCTTTATCTTCTTCTGCAGTTGCATCATTCCGTAAAGCAGTGCCTCGGGACGAGGCGGGCAGCCAGGGATAAAGACATCGACGGGCAGAATCTGCTCGATGCCGTTTACGACGTGGTACGACTTCTTGAAAGGGCCTCCGCTGATGGCGCAACCACCCACCGCAATCACATACTTCGGGTCGGCCATCTGGTCGTAGAGTCGGCGAAGCACGGGTGCCATCTTGTGGGTGATGGTTCCAGCCACCATAATCATATCGGCCTGACGCGGGCTGGCACGGGTGACCTCAAAGCCAAAGCGGGCAAAGTCGTATCGTGCAGCACCGATAGCCATATACTCAATACCACAACAACTCGTGGCAAAGGTCAGAGGCCAGATGGAGTTGCCTCGACCCCAGTTGATCATCTCGTCAAGCGAGCCGACCACTACGTTGGTTCCCTCCTTGCGGAGTTCACGCACCATCTCCTCTAAATATTCTCTATTTTTTACTTCCATTCCAATGCACCTTTTTTCCAAGCATAAGCAAGGCCCAATACCAATATTAACAAGAAGAATAGAACGGAGATCAAACCCTGAACTCCAATATCCTGCACAACAGCAGCCCACGGGAAGAGGAACACCGTCTCCACGTCAAACATCAAGAATAGGATGGCAAAGAGATAGTATCCCACCTTAAACTGCATCCACGACTTTCCCTGAGTGGGCATACCACACTCGTAGGATTCACCCTTCTGGGGGTTGTAAGACCTCGGCGAGATGGCTCGGGCCACACCCAAGGCTGCGATCACGATTATTACGGCGGTAATAATGACGACGATCAGATAAGTAAAACTCATCATAACTACTAATGATAACTGAACTTATAAAGAGATGTTTAGTGCACGCTAAATGAGCTCCGTTGGCAAATCACCATACCAACAAGCATAGGACATATATAAATATGTCCACAACGCACCTTAAAATAAAATAGGGAAGACTCTATATGTTGAGCCGACAAAGAAAAGCAAGCACATACGATGCACCCTCTAGCGAGATGAGATGCGAAGAGAGCGCGTCGGAGAAATGAATGCTATTTAGTTTACAGAATCGTTGGCCAAGAATTGCACTCTTGTTGTGGCTCTTATGCTTTGCATCCTCCTTGGCGGAGTTGTTTTTTGTCGCATAAGAACTGATTGAGTTGGATGCTGCGGCCTCGAAAGATGTTGTGCTTAAGATGTGATTTGACGCAGATAATGAGTCGGTAATATAAGACACGGGCGCAACCGTTTTATCCGCAGCTCCCTCCTTACAAATGTTCTGTTCAGAATTTGATAGACCTATTACCGTCCATAAAATAGAGAACAAATATATCACAAAAGTCCTCATTACATCTTTGTATATTTGCTCATATATGCGCACAAAAAGTGTAACAAAGATAAGCATTTTTTTACATTAACGCATCTTTTTGGAAAATTTTTCCGTTGATATGCCTAAGAAATTACGTTTTTTAACTATTATGCTTCGGGTTCTCGGCATAATGAAAAAGAAAAGCAGTGCGGAACATCCATTCCCCACCGCTCCAGAGCGGTAAGCGGGACTCGAACCCGTGACCCTCGGCTTGGGAAGCCGATGCTCTACCAACTGAGCTATTACCGCA
>CAZWHN010000051.1:0-10859 GCA_964633635.1 uncultured Alistipes sp.
CCACACAAAGCGGCGAGTGTTGTCGTAGATCTCCTGGTCGATAACCTCGGGGTTGAGGTAGTCCATTGCCAGCAGGCTCGGCACGTTGGCGTCGTCCATCAGGTGGTAGTTGCCAAAGCCGTCAACCTCGAATGCGTAGATCTCGCCGAAGGTGGGGTGGTTGTAGATGGTGTATTTGTCGAGTGCGGCACGAACCTCCGATGCCAACTCGAAACACTCCGTAGCCAGTTTCTCGTTCTTGTTTACCTTGGTAAGAATCTCGGCAGCCTTGTTCAGCGCCGACACCGCAAAGAAGTTCGAGGGCACCAGGAACTGCAACACCGTAGCATCGTCCGAGGGACGGAAGCTCGACACGATCAATCCCACGGGATTCACCGGAGCACCCAGACCATCGTTCGAGAGGGTGTCGAACTGGCGATCCGTCACACGGCGGAAGGTGTAGGGGCCTACGCCCTCCTTACGCTGCTGCTCGCGGAAGGTCTTCAGCACATTCTCGATTGCGGCGATCCACTCCTCGTCGAAGATCGACTCGTCGCCCGTCACCATCCAGTAGTGGTAGGCCAGACGAATAGGGTAGCAGAGCGAGTCGATCTCGTACTTGCGCTCGTGCAACTCGAGTTTCATATCGGTCTTGTCCGACTGCCAGTCGCCACCCGTTGGACCATCGTTGAAGGCGTTGGCATAGGGGTCGATGTTGATGCACTTGAACTGGCGGTTGATCACACCTGCCAGCATAGCCTTCAGCTCGGCATCGTCGTTGGCAAACTGAACATAGGGCCACACCTGTGCTCCCGAGTCACGCAACCACATAGCGTGAATATCGCCCGTATATACGAATGTGTCGTCCTTGCCGTCCTCGCCCTTGCGGTAGTGAACGGTGGTGTCGAGCGTATTGGGGAAGCAGTTCGAGAACATCCACTTCAGGCGCTCGTTGGTGAGCAGTTCGCTCACGCGCTTGATCTGCTCCTCGACAGCCTGCGATGTGAACAGTCGCTCATCCTCCGAGGGACGCTGGCATACATACTCGCCATTCTCGATCGGGGCGGCCGCAGGTGCTATGTGCGAATAGTCGGTCAGAGGCTCCGTCGCAACTGCTGTCTGTGAATTCTGCTGATCGCAAGCCGCAAGTGCAAAGGCCGTAGCTGCGCAGCACAAAAGCATAAGTTTCTTCATAATGTTGTCTATTTGTGTTGTCTTATCGACCAAAGGTAGCGATTTTTTCGTAATATGCACCTCGCCGTGCGATTTAATTGCACGCTGAGTTGTGTAATCTGCCGTCGAATCGTTATCTTTGTAGTTGGATTGGCCCTTGGGCCGAAAATTTGGTTGCTTATGAATCTTACCACATATTCACGCCGCACGGCCCACGAGGTGCGCATCGGCGACGTTCGTATCGGATCATCTCACCCCATCGCCGTGCAGTCGATGACCAACACCCCCACGGCCGACACTCCGTCGAGCGTGGCTCAGGTCGAGCGTATTGCCGACGCTGGCGCAGGCATTGTGCGTCTGACGGCACAGGGCCGTCGAGAGGGCGAGAACCTCGAGAACATCGTTCGCCGTCTGCGCGAGGATGGCTACTCAACGGCCATCGTTGCCGACATCCATTTCGTGCCCGAAGTGGCTTCAATCGCAGCGCGTTATGTGGATAAGGTGCGTATCAATCCTGGCAACTACCGCACCTCGGGTGGCGAGCTTGATGCCCTTATCGCCCAGTGCCGCAAGCGAGGTGTTGCGTTGCGCATCGGAGTGAATCACGGCTCGCTGGCGAAGCGAATCTTCGACGAGTGGGGCGACACGCCAGAGGGTATGGTCGTCTCGGCAATGGAGTTTTTGAGAGTTTGCCGTCGAGAGGATTTCGATCAGGTGGTTGTATCGATGAAGTCGAGCAACACCCGCGTGATGGTCCACGCCTACCGCCTGCTGGTCGAGGCTATGGAGCGTGAGGGTATGACCTATCCCATCCACTTGGGTGTGACCGAGGCTGGCAATGGCATCGAGGGGCGCATCAAGAGTGCCGTGGGTATAGGCGCATTGCTCTCCGATGGTATTGGCGACACGATCCGCGTATCGCTCACCGAGGCTCCCGAGAACGAGGTGCCCGTGGCGCAGATGTTGGTCGATTATTTTGCCCACCGCGAGGGGACATTCCCCGTTACCCACACGGAGCGTTATCACCCTACGCAGTATGTACGTCGCACGGATGTGATGGAGCCCATCACGCACGACGAGATCGCGGATCAATTCGCTGTGCTGGAGGCTGTTAGTGCTAACCCCACGGCCGAATTGCGTGCCGCCATTCTCGATATAGATCCTCAGCAAAAGGTCATCGTCAAGCGTCGCTACGACGAACCCTCTCTCGAGGCTGTGGCCGTTAAGGCGGCTGCCGATTTAGGGGTTTTGTTCCTCGACGGTTTGGCCGATGGCATCTGGGTGGATGCTCCGCAATTGGATACCCAGCAGGTGCGCGAGATTGAGCTTATGATACTTCAAGCGGCCCGTGTGCGATTCTCGCATACCGAGTATATCGCTTGTCCGAGCTGCGGTCGCACGTTGTACGACATCGAAAAGACATTGGCCGACATCAAGAGCCGCACGTCGCATCTTAAGAATCTGAAGATCGGCATTATGGGCTGCATCGTCAATGGCCCGGGCGAGATGGCCGATGCCGACTACGGCTATGTGGGTGCTGCGGCAGGTCGCATCACGCTCTATAAAGGCCGCGAGATCGTCGAGCGCAACATCCCGCAGGAGGAGGCTATCGACCACCTCATTGCACTCATAAAAGCCAACGGCGATTGGCAAGATCCCGAGTAGGCTATGGCAGGCACGGCGATGCGAAGATACACGGCCCGAGGCGTGGTGCTGAACACCTTGAAATATGGTGAGCGGGGCCTCGTCGTGCAGATGCTCACATCGTCGCACGGTCGCCAGAGTTTTATGGTGCAGGGCGTGGGCTCACGCCGTGGCCACGGCTCGAAGTTGGCACTTTTTCAGCCTATGTTTGCGTTGGAGTTCGAGGCGTTGGAGTCGCCACGGATGCAGATGCACCGCTTCGGCGAGGTGCACGCTGGGCTGGTGTTGCAGTCGATTCCGTTCGATGTGAAAAAATCTACCATCGCACTCTTTATGGCAGAGGTTTTGCACCGTCTGGTGAGGGAGAGTGAGGCGAACGAGATGCTGTTCGACTTCGTGTGGGGCTCTGTCGAGGCGTTGGATGCCGCCAGCGAGGGTGTGGCCAATTTTCATCTGTGGTTTCTCTCGAATCTGTGCCGATTCTTAGGCTTCTCGCCTGGCAATGAGTATCAGCCCGAGGCGTGGTTTCACATCGCCGAGGGACACTTCACCTTGGATTGTCCTCCACGCGAGTACCGCATCTCGCAAGAGAATGCCCTCATCCTCCGCGATATGCTGGAGTGTGACGTGCGCTACTTGGCCGAGGTGGGACTCAATCGCCACCAGAGAGTCGATTTTCTGGCCGCGCTGATGGCCTATTATTCCTATCATCTCGACACGATCAACTCCGTGCAGTCGCTTAAGATTTTGCAGGAGGTTTTTTAGATCGTAATAGGGTGAAACTGAGATACATCTTTTCGTTTGTCATCGTTGCGACGGCGCTTGCGCTGATGCTCGCAACACTTCGAAAAAATCCCACGTCGGCGCAGCCGCAGCCACGACGTTGGGTGAGTGGCGATACGCTATGGTACGAGATCGACTCGTTGCCCGTGTTGCCATCGTCGCTTATGATCTACGACTCGATCTCGCATAGGTGGATTCTCCCCTCGGATCGTGATCGGCAGCTACGAACCTCGCCCGTGAGGGTGATCCCCGAACGTATCCCATTCGATTACGAAATTCCCTATTGGAGCGTCTATCGTCGTTCGGTCACACTGTGGGGTATCACCTTCTCCACGGGGCAGGCGTCGCCCTTTGCGCCATACGCCTACCCTTCAGAGGATTATCCCGATGCCGAGGTGTTGTCGTTTCCTCTGAATAGACCGCGATAAAAAATGAGAAACTGTCTAACAAGGCTTTTTCTCAAAAGAAATGAGGGTGCTAACACGACTTGTTAGACACCCTCAATAGTTCTATTTTGTAAAAAAATCTTACTTCGTGTGGAACTTCACACCCTGCAACTTGTTCCACTCGCCACGCGTAAAGTCGGGCACAGCCACGGGCATACTGTTGTACTTGGCCGATGTTGCCGACAACTCGCCGATGCACGACCACTCGGCTGCATCATACACATCCTGATCCAACGGCAGACCGTTGTGCAGGCAATATACGAGTCGATAATCCATAACGAAGTCCATACCGCCGTGGCCACCCACAGTCTTGGCCTTCTCCTCGATCTCCTGATGGATGGGGTGCTTGTAAGCCGCCAGCACAGCCTCCTTCACCTCGTTCGATACGAAGCCGTGAGGATTGAGCGAAGCGGTCTGGGGAAGTACCGACTCGGGTACCTGACCAGGCATAAACGTGAAGCCCGTGATGGGGTACTTATTGGCGAAGCCCTTGGAGCCTGTGAGCTGGTATAGGCGGTTGTAGGGACGCGGGGTATAGACGTTGTGCTGCAACTCGATGGTCTGACCCAACTCGGTCTTGATCAACGTGTTGGTGTGGTCGCCATTAGCAAACTCCGTAGAGCCCATCTTCGCGCGAGCCTTCTCCAATCCGTTCACCGACTTGGTGTCCATACATACCAGATAGTTCAACTTGTTACCGCGGTGGATATTCAGCGCCTGACATACGGGGCCGAAGCCGTGTGTCGCATATACATCGCCACGGTGCTTCTGGTTGAAGTCCAGACGCCAGTTACCGTGGTAGTCGTCCCAATAATCCGACAGATTATGGATGTAAGCACCCTCGGCGTGCAGAATCTCACCGAAGAGGCCCTGCTGTGCCATATTCAGACACGTCAGCTCGAAGAAGTCATATACACAGTTCTCGAGCATCATACAGTGGCGGCGCGTACGCTCCGAGGTATCGACCAGCTGCCAGCACTCCTCGACCGACGTTGCGGCGGGAACCTCGATGGCAACGTGCTTGCCGTGCTCCATAGCATAAACGGCGATGGGGGTGTGGTTAACCCAGTCGGTGGCGATGTAGATCAGATCAATGTCGTCTCTCTCGCAGAGCTGCTTGTAAGCCTCCGCTCCAACATAACCCTCGGCAGCGGGCAGGCCAGCCTTCGAGAGAATCTCCTGACACTTATCGACATTGCTCTGCTCCAGATCGCACAAGCCCTTGATCTCTACACCCTCGAGGTGGGTAAAGCGGTTCACAGCGCCCGGACCACGCATACCCAAGCCGATGAAACCGACTCTCACAGTGGGGATGGGCTCAGCCGCAAAGCCGAGCATCGACTCCTGACCAGCAGCGCGTGCAGGCTCGGTGAAATGTATCATACCACTCTCGGACGAGTAGTGGTAGTTGTCGCCAGCGATGGCCGTTGTGGCCTCGCCGCAGCTCTGCATCGAGCTAAGGGCAAGCAGCGTTACGCAGAGCGTAATAAATAGGTTGAATCTCTTCATTGTGGTTATTGGTTTATAGTTATATTCCGATGGAACTTATCTCCAAAATTAGGGATTTTTTCCGTGCATACCAAATTTTCGGCCTATTATCGCAAAAAATGAGGATGCCCGACTGCTCAATCGGACATCCTCGACGGAAAATATTAACTACAATTATGAGCTCTCTATCGCTTGAAGGGCTGCCACTTAAGATATGTGGCCGAGCGCCAGAACCACTCCCACGGGCCATACTTGAATCTCTCGAGCCACCAGCGACTGAAGAGAATCTGCATAACGTAGAACGCTATACCAATCAGGCAGAGCATCGTCGCCGACATACCGCTGAAGATGCCACCCAGTGCCCAGCTCGAGAAGAGGAAGCATCCGATGATACCCTGCAACTCATAGTTCGTCAGACCCATACGTCCGTAGGGAGTGAGGGTGTCGAGTGCCTTGCGCATCTTGGCGTTGCCGTAGAGCAGAACAAAGGCCAGAGTGATCGTTACGGACATCGTCACCATATTAATATCGCCCAACGTCGAGCGCACGAGCGAGAGTACCGTGGGCGGAGCGCCCCAAACAAACTCGGGCTGCGGGAGGAGAGTCATCAGGCCTACACCACCCAGCCATACGCTGAGCGAGAGGAGGAAGAGCTTAAAGTTGCGTTTGCGCTTCTCGTCGATGGTCTCGAAGAAACGGATGCGACCTACGACCAATCCCAAGATGAAGAGTGCCAACGTGAGGTAGCCACGACCACTACTCATCTGGTAACCGATCTTACGCATAAAACCGCTTGTCATATTGGCCTTAGCATCGCTCCAGAAGGTCGATTCGGGCATCTCAAACTGCGAGGGGTCAAACTGCGGACGCTGAGGTGCAGGTGCAGCCTCACCATCCTCCGCAGTCTCGCCATTTGCGGCTGTGGCCTCACCACCCTCTGAAGGTGCCTGAGGTGCGCGAACGGGCATTTGAGGCATTGCGGGCATCTCGATGGGCTCTGGCGCAGTAATCTTATCGTAAATATATCCGCTCCAGCGAGGACCTCCCGCCACAAGCAGTGCGAAGATCACCATCAAGAATTTGTTCTTGAGCGGGAAGAGGATAATCAAAATCACGCCAAAGAGGGCGAAGCCTCGAAGGGCGTCGATCACCGTAATGCGCGAGCCCTGCGTAGGAACTAAATTATTATTCAGCTGCGACATAGAGTGTTAGTTGTTGAGTTTGGTAAATGCCAGCACGGTGAGCTTCCACTCGCCATCGACCTTGATATAGTTCTCCGTCACCATAAAGTGGTTGGTCACCTCGTTGCCACCCACTACGGCCAGCAAATTCATATCGCTCAGTACGATGGCCGAATCATCGCCCGCAAAACGCACCGACACACTCTGCATATCGGCCTGCTTGTAGTGGATCATACCGCCACCGATGATGCCTACCTCCTGCTGCTTGCCCCAAGCACCGCCCATATGTACAAATACGGCGCTGTCGTGATAGAGGTTAGCCAACTTCTCGGAATCCTTGTCGGCCATCCACTGCCACATCTTGGTCGAGAGAGCCAGCACCTCCTTACCTGCGGGGGTGTCGCTATGGTTTACCATCTGGGGACGCTCAGGTCGCTGTCCGCCTTCGGGGCGCTGAGCCATTGCGTTGTTTGCGGCTACACAGCCAAAGATAAGTGCGAGAGTTAAAAAAATCTTTCTCATAGTTCTATTTGGTCTAAAAATTAATACTCCTTTCACCTGCAAAAATATGTAAATGGAGTATTTGTGGTGCGGATTAGTTCGCCAAAACGAAAAAATCGTCCCTCTCGACGAAAAATAGTACTATAAGTAAAACTTATAGGCCAATATTGATGTAAATCGGAAGATGATCGCTCACTCCACCCGTGTAGCGGGTGCCGTCGTAGGTGGGTAGCGGATGGCCTTTGCGTGAGAGTAAGTCCTTGTGACGATAGATCGCCCCGCGATGTTTGCCGTCGATAGGGCGCAGTGGCGTGTTGGGCGAAACGATGATGTTGTCGTACATATTCCACCTCCCGTCGTAGCGCGAAGTCCCTCGCCAGCGACTATGCAGCTCGGCAAAGGGGTTGTAGAGATCACCCTCGATGCGGGGACTCTTCGAGGCTCGCAGGTCGGTGCGAAGCGAGAGGTTGCGTGGGTTGTCGTTCATATCGCCCATAACGATTATGCGGGTGGCGCTGTCGTGATGCATCACCGAATCGACAATTGAGCGCAGCTGCTTGGCGCAGGCACGACGCTCCGCCTCGGTGAAGCGTACTCCTCCAATGCGCGAGGGCCAATGCACCACGGCAACGAAGGTCGGATGGCCATCCATCTCGCCCCACGCGGTGAGTATGTCGCGTGTGGGACTTGCGTTAGCGGCTCGCACTCTACGACTCCCTTTGAGCAGAAAATGTTCAGGTCGATAGAGCAGCGCCACGTCGATACCACGCTCGTCGGGCGAGTTGTAATGGCAGATGGCATAGCCCACTTGCTCGATCGGGCTGGTACGCACCAGATCCTCCAACACAGAGTGATTCTCCACCTCGGCAAGGCCGACAAGGGTGGGGTGGTCGTCGGCGATGTTGGCAATGACGTTGGCGATGTTGTTGAGTTTGTGACGATACTTCGTGCTGTTCCACTCGCGGTCGGCCAGCGGATGCATATCCTCGTCGGCTGTGGTGGGTGACTTGATGGTGTCGAAGAGGTTTTCGACGTTGTAGAACATCACGGCGTGCCGATGTTGAGCCATTGTGCAGAGGTGGCCCAAAAGGAAGATTATCAGCACTATGTGTCGCATTGGTTAGGGGTTGTTGCGCTTGAAAAGTAGAACCGCATTACCATCCTCCTCGCCCGCCACCGAACGTAGCAGAGCATTGATGCGAGCGTGTGGCGAGATGATTAGCTTCACGTCGATATCGCCCGACTGCGTGAGGATGAATCCCCCGTCGGGATGGTTGGCAAAGCGCCAGAAGTGGCTGCGTGAGTTGCTGAAGGTGAGCTTTCCCGCCCCTGCGGCCGTGGCTGTGAGGTAGCCCTGAGTCGAGAAACGGATGTAGTAACCGTTGGCCTCGTCACTCGGCTCGAGGTGTATGGTTGTGGCCATAGCGTCGGCTGCGGGAGTTAGCGAAAAATCTGCTGATAGGGTGTATGGCGTTGTGTTGCAATGACCTACGGTCATACCTTCGGTTGCGAGGTGGAGCACGTCGTCCTGATAGCCTCCGATGAAGTATTCGCCTGCGGCAAGTTCGCCGACGTGGTCGATTATGGTGTAGTCGCCCACGGGAGTGTTGTTTTCGTTGTTGTTCTCGTTGCCGTTGCCGCCTTCGCCTCCGTTGTTGCTGCCACCGTTGTCGCCGTTATCGCCGTTATCCTCGTTGTTATTGCCGTTGCTGTTACTGTTGCTGTTGCTGTTGCTGTTGCTGTTGCTGTTGCCGTTGCCGTTGCCGTTGTTGCCATCGTTGTTATTGCCCTCGTTGCCGCCTTGATTGTTGTCGGGGTTGTTGGGATTGTTGTTATCTTCTGAGTCCTCCTTATCGTCGGAACCCTCTGCCCCAGAGGAGTCGTTTCCGCCATCGGAATCCTCTGTGCCATCGTTCTCCTTCGACTCCCCGTTGTCGGTCTCTCCATTCCCCTCAGAGTCATCGGTATCGCCCGAATCAGAAGGGTCGTCGGGAGTCATAACAATATCGTCGTCGGGAGAGCTGTCGGGATCGTCGGTGTTGCCTCCGTCGTCCGAGCCGCCCTCGTTGTCGGTGCCGTCCTCATTGTCGGTGCCGTCCGATCCATTTTCATTGTCCGAACTGTCCTCGTCGTCTGTTCCGTCGGGTGTCATAACAATATCGTCCGAGCCGCTCTCGCCCTCCGAGCCATTTTCGTCGCCTGAGCCACTTGATCCCTCTTCATCTCCTGTGCCCTCCGAGCCTCCATTATCGCCCTTATCGCCCTCATTGCCTTCGTTGCCCTCAGGCCCTTCGGCGTGCTGGACTATGTTGAACGATCGGTGTATCTGTTCGACCTCGGCGAGCTGCACAACCACCACTCCACTGCGCGATTGCGTCGTTGTACCCACCTCGAGCATTACGCTCTGCGATCCCTCGCCCGAACTCTGTTGCGGGACGATCCACTCGGCCGAGGTGCTTATGCGCCACGCAGTGTTGCTGGCGATCGAGATCTCTATAACTTCGCCCCGAGGTGAGGCCTCTATCGTGGTGTCGGTGAGTGACTTACCATCTGTCGACTTTATCTCAAGCCACACGGCTAACTCCTCACCCTCGGTTTTGCAGGCCGTCGGGAGCAGCGCCATCAGCAGGATGGCGACGTAGCATAGGTATGAAACTACTTGTCGCAAAATGGTCGGTAGTTAGTTATTTTTACACACACTTTTCACGCGCGTACGCTCTCTCTACTTTTGCGCGTTACACGCATACACACACACTCTCTCTCACTCACTCACTCACTCACTCTCTCTCACTCACTCACACACACTCTCTCTCTCTCTCTCTCACTCACTCACTCACTCTCTCTCTCTTCCGCCTTCTTATCGCCCCCTCTCAGCTATCGGATGCGATCGAGCGAGCGCACCAGCATCTCGTCGTGGAAGATGGCACGCATAGCCAAGTAGTCCAGAATGATGGCAATGAGCGGGAAGATGATTGCGATGCGGAATCCCTGCTCGTGGAATGCCAGCTCGGCAAACATACGGTTGCTCAGGTAGTAGTAGATCGCCATAAAGGCTAACGATCCGACCAGTAAAGCCAGCTCGGCAGCGCAGAGACGAATCTGCAGCTGACGATTCTTGTAGAGGAAGATGTTTACTAGCGGCACGATGGCAGCCAGAGCGATGACTATTCCCATATAGATTGTCGAGAACTCGTTCTGCTCGCCCTTCAGTGCGAAGGCGAAGAGCTTGTACTCCTCGACACCCGCCACAAAGTATGCCAGCGGGGTGAACAGAGCCAATGTCATCAGTGCCACGATGGCCAACAGATAGAGTGTTTGAATACGTTGTATCATTTTGTTTGTTATTTTATTTCCTTGTCAATTAAATAGTTGTTGCGTTCCGACGAGCGGCGGTTGATCAGCTCGCCCAAGAATCCTGCCAAGAAGAGCTGAACACCCAAGATGACGGTCAGGATAGCCACGAAGAAGAGAGGCTGATCCGTCACAGCACGCAGCGGCAGGCCGTTGATTTGCTTATAAATCTTAGCGGCAATGACCCACACTGTTGTGCCTCCACCGAGCAGGAACATAATAGTACCCAAGCTGCCGAAGAAGTACATCGGCGAACGCCCGAAGTGCGACATAAACGACACGGTGATAAGGTCCAGATAGCCCTTCACCATAC
>CAZWHN010000052.1:0-10619 GCA_964633635.1 uncultured Alistipes sp.
GTTTCACGCAGGGTATGCAGCCCATCGTGGGGTATAACTACGGCGCGCGTAAGTTCGACCGTGCCCTGAGCACGATGTGGATGACCGTCGGCTGGTCGGTGGCCGTTACAACTGTGGGCTTTGCAGTCTGCGAGGCATTCCCCTACGAGGTTGTGCGTATCTTCGTGAGCGAGGATGGCACGGGCAACGCCACCGAGCTGATCGAGGCCTCGGCCCGCGGACTCAGAATATTGGTGCTGATGCTCCCCATCGTAGGATTTAACATTGTGGCGGGTAACTTCTTCCAGCACATCGGCAAGCCCAAGCGTGCGATCCTGCTCTCGGTGTCGCGTCAGCTGCTCTTCATCGTGCCGCTGCTGCTGCTTCTGCCCCAGCATCTGGGCGTGGATGGCGCGTGGTACTCGATCCCCATTGCCGACTTCTCGTCATCGGTGCTGGCGGCCGTTCTGCTGGCAATCCAGATCCGCAAACTCCGCAAAGATCCCTCGTCGGAGGTGTCGATATAAGTATTTTGTCAATAAAGTCAATGTAAAACAGGTGCTACGCCTGCGTCATTCCACATTTTTACTTTTTAGGGCCTTGCTGATACAGGCTAAGTGTCCAAGTAAAAATGATTGGAACGCCGCCATTAAGGCGAGAGCAGAGGCTGCTTGCAGACTTTGCCGAGCCGAGGCGGTGAAAAGCCGCGTACGCGGATTAATCTACCTTTGTTAATAGTACCTACTTGATACTGACTTATCTACAATAAATAAGCGGTTGATTCCCATCGTCGGGCTACGCCCTCCGGGGAATGACGTTATGTATATTACATTGCGTTTGGAGGGGAATGACGCGGGTGTAACGCCCGTTTTGCATTTACATCGCCTTCGCCTACACTTCGCCCCCACGCAAAAAAAGGTTGCCCAGAAGGCAACCCTTTCGCCCCGAGGGGCTATCACTTAATACCTAAATACGTTATTTCCTCTTCTTGGCGGGTGCGTTCACGATCGCCACGCACTCCTTGTACGAGAGCTCCTCGGCCTTCTTGCCCGAGGGCAGGCGGTAGTTCTTGCCCTTGTAGGCGATGTAGGCGCCGTAGCGGCCATTCTTCACCAGCATATCCTTATCCTCGGCAAAGGTCTTCAGCGGCTTTGCGGCTACGGCCTGCGCCTGCTTGTTCTGCTCGATGAGCTGCACGGCACGCTCGTACTGTATGGTGTAGGGGTCGTCGCTCTTCTGCAACGAGGCGAACGAGTTGCCGTAGCGAACGTAGGGGCCGAACTTGCCGATGCCGACCATCAGATCCTCGCCCTCGTACTTACCCAGGTTGCGCGGCAGCGAGAACAGATCGAGCGCCTCCTCTAACGTGATCGACTCGATGAGCTGTCCCTTCTTCAGCGATGCGAAGCGGCTCTTGCCGCCATCCTCGGCCTCGATCTCGACCATAGGGCCGTAGCGACCGATGCGGGCCTTCACCTGCAGTCCCGTTGCGGGGTCGGTGCCCAAGATGCGGGTCTGCGAGCCCTTGGTGGTCTGCGTCTCGATGGCGCGATCGACCATCGTGTGGAAGGGGGTGTAGAAGCGTGTGATCATCTCATCCCACGTCATCTCGCCATTGGCTATGTGGTCGAACTCCTTCTCCACCGATGCGGTGAAGTTGTAGTCCATAATCTCGGCAAACTGCTGCTCGAGGTAGTCGTTCACCACCATACCGATGTCGGTCGGTGCCAGACGGTTCTTCTCCTTGCCGTAGTTCTCCGTTGCGGTCTTCTCCTCCGTAAGGCGGCCCGATGCCGAGAGCGTCAGCGCCGTATATGATCGCTTCTGGCCCTCCTTATTCTGCTTTACGACGTAGCCACGGTTGATGATCGTGGTGATGGTGGGGGCGTAGGTCGAAGGACGACCGATACCCAGCTCCTCCAGTCGCTTGACGAGCGATGCCTCGTTATAGCGCGAGGGTGCAACCGTGAAACGCTCCGTAGCGGTGATCTGTCCCGAGTGAACGCTCTGGCCAACCTCCATCTTCGGCAGGATTGCCTCGCTCTGCTCCGTGGGCTGATCCTCGTCGGTCGATTCCGAATAAAGACGCAGGAAACCGTCGAAACGAACAACCTCACCCGTCGATGCGAACTGCCAATCGGTGCCGTCCATAGCGATGGTAATCGAGGTGCGATCGACCTCGGCCGCAACCATCTGCGAGGCTACGGTACGCTTCCAGATCAGGTCGTACAATCGCTTCTCGGCGGCTGTACCCTCGATCTGCTGGCGGTCGATGTACGACGGACGGATGGCCTCGTGAGCCTCCTGTGCACCCTTGGTCTTGGTCTTATAGTTGTGAGCCGACGAGTATTTCTCGCCAAAGAGCTCCGTGATTTGTGTCTTACACTGGCCGATAGCCTGCGCCGAGAGGTTCACCGAGTCGGTACGCATATAGGAGATGAGTCCCTGCTCGTAGAGGTGCTGCGCGACGCTCATAGTCTGCGCCACCGACATACCCAGCTTGCGGCCAGCCTCCTGCTGCAACGTAGAGGTGGTGAAGGGTGCAGCGGGGTAGCGCTTCATAGGCTTCTCCTCGGCCTTGGTGACGGTGAACGATGCGCCCACGCAACTGCGCAGGAATGCCTCAGCCTCCTCCTTATGCTCGAAGCGGTGGGTGAGCTCGGCCTTGAAGATGGTCTCATTCTCGTCGCCCACGGGGTAGAACTGCGCCACAACACGGAAGTAGGGCGTCGAACGGAAGGCGATGATCTCACGCTCGCGTTCGACGATAAGACGCACGGCCACACTCTGCACTCGGCCAGCCGAGAGCGAGGGCTTGATCTTCTTCCACAGCACAGGTGAGAGCTCGAAGCCCACGATACGATCCAGCACGCGGCGTGCCTGCTGGGCATTGACCAAATTCATATCGATGGTGCGGGGCGACTCGATGGCCGTCAGTATGGCGTTTTTGGTGATCTCGTGGAATACGATTCGTTTGGTCTTGTCGATGGGCAGGTCCAGCACCTCGGCCAGATGCCAAGCGATGGCCTCTCCCTCGCGGTCCTCATCGGATGCCAACCATACGGTCGAGACACTTTTGGCCAGACGCGAGAGCTCGTCCACAACCTTGCGTTTGTCGGGCAGAACCTCATAATCGGGGGCGAAGCCGCCGTCGATGTTGACGCCGAGCCCCTTCTTTGCCAAGTCGCGGATGTGACCGAAACTCGATTTTACGACATAATCCTTACCCAAGAATCGTTCGATGGTCTTGGCCTTTGCCGGAGACTCGACGATGACTAAATTCTCTTGCATTTACACATTATTCTTAAATACGACAAAAACCTATGTGCTTGCCATAGGTTTGTCGTCGTTACTATCTTATTCTATTTCACCAACGTATATGTCAGCGAGAGGTCTATGCTTGCCGGTGTGAGGCTGCTGTTGCCACCCTGCAGTCGTGATCTATTCAGGGTGAAGCGGTCGTAGGCACTCGGTGCGACGTATAGCGTGCGCGGCGTGGTGAGCTTCGAGAAGTCCAACGTGCCGTCGGCCTCGGCCTCGAGGTCCAGCACCTCGTTCGTCAAGCTCTGGATGAACGACGAAATATTCATCTCGTAGGCCGCCGTGCTTCGGTTCAGGTAGCCGTTGAAGTAGATCGTCGAGCCGTTGGCCTCGTCCTCGTAGAGGTAATCGACCACGGGCACCAGCCCCTTATAGTCGGAGTATAGTCCCAGACGCTGGATCGAGCCATCCATCTGCTCGCCCATCGCAATGGGATCCATCACCAGGTAGTCGTAGTCGGCATTCTCCAAGTAGATCTTCAGCTCGGCCTGATTGATTGCTGCCGAGACGTACTCCTTGTCTCCGCTGTTGATGTTACGCAGCGAGTAGAGGAACTCGTCGGTGATGTAGAGCTCGGTGATAACACCCGAACAACCATCCACATAGCCCATTGCCACCTCGTCGCTGCTCTGCTCCCACTCCAGATTGCGCAACTGCTCGATCTCCGAGCGCGAGTAGTCGTGCTTAACGCTCTGAGCCGACACGTTGCCCATAATGGCGTAGTCGGTGTAGAAGCGGTAGACGATGTCGATCGTATCGGTGATAAGGTCGGCATCGACGCCCGCGTTGCGGTTACGGCCATAGAGCTCGAAGCCCGACTCCTCGGTGTCGAAGGCAAAGATCGAGCCCTCGCCATCGATCGAACTCTCATCGGGCTCGATCCACAGGCCACGGAACGTAGCCAGGAAGGCCGAGTCGGATTGGTAGGCCTCGGCGTTAGAGTTTGCAAGGCCGTTCTCGTCGAGGGTCTCCATACAGAACATCTTGCGGATGAAGTCCTTAGCACCTGCCTCCTCCTTCATTCTGAGCTTCAGCGAGTTGGTATATACGCCATTGGCGTAGTCGGGGAAGCGGAACGAGAAGATAGGCTCGGCATCGGCTGCCAGGTGGCCCATCGCACGGGGATCGTACGAGGTGTAGAACAGGGTATCCTCAGCATCGTCGGCCACGAGCGGTGTCGAGAGCTGATAGACGTTGTACTTGATGGGTTTCATCGTGTCGCCAACGAACGTGTCGGCGAGGAAGAGGAACATAGCCGAGTCGAACAGAGGACGGTAGCCAAAGCCGACCGAGTCGTCCACCAAACTCATATGGAGGAACTGGCTGGCGTAGCCCATCTTACGAGTGCCGAAACTGGGGTCGTGCTGCACACCCAAGAAGAACTTGGTCAGCGAGGCGCTCTGCACCGAGTCGGTCTTGAACAGACGCGTGCGGAAGACTTCGCACGGCGCATCGTCGCGTCCAGCCTCCGTCAGCGTGCCGCCACGGTAGAGGCGGTGGCGCATCTCCATCTGCTGGTTGGTGGGAGCGAGCTCCTGACCGAGGGTATAATCGGCCGTGGTGGTGCAGCCCGTGAAGCTCATCAAAGCCATCACCGCCACCACCGCCACACAGGCGAGCGTACTCTTTATTCTATTGTAACTCATCATAGAAACGGTTATAGTTATCGAAAAACTCCGCCTCAGCCTCGTTTTGGTACTCCAACATAGGCTTGCCGCTCTGTCGAGCATACTCGACAAGCTGCTCAGAGGCCTTATCCGAGGCAACGACAATGCCATCGGCATAATCAATAACGAAGCGGTAGAAGTTTTCGTATGAAGGCGAGGTCAAAAATGCGAGTTTTTCATCCTCGACGCCCTCGTTTGCTATCTTTTGGTTGAAATCGCCACTCAGCTCGCGCTCGAAACGGTCGTCGCAGAGCGACACCACAACCTTCACGTCGCGGAACAGCGGATCGTCGGCAAAGACCTTCTTCAAGTAGATGGGCACGATGGCCGACATCCAACCCATACAGTGCACCACCGTGGGCGACCAGTTGAGTTTGCGGACGGTCTCCAACACACCGCGTGCGAAGAAGATAGCGCGCTCGTCGTTATCCTCGAACTCTGCGCCATCCGCATCGGTCAACACCGCCTTGCGGGCGAAGTAGTCGTCGTTGTCGATGAAGTAGATCTGTATACGAGCCGAAGGTATCGAGGCCACCTTGATGATGAGCTGGTGGTCGTTGTCGTCGATTATGAGGTTCATACCCGAGAGACGGATTACCTCGTGCAGCTGGTTGCGACGCTCGTTGATACATCCGTAGCGAGGCATAAAGGTGCGGATTTCGTTACCTCGCTCCTGCATTGCCTGCACCAGTTGGCGGCTGAGCAACGAGAGCTGGGTCTCCGGTAGGTAAGGCGTGATCTCCTGACAAACGTAGAGTATTTTCCGTGAAGCCATCGGGTTATTAGTTTTTTACAATATGCAAAGATAATAAAAATTTTTTAATTCTGCTCCGTACCTTATAATTATAGGATGAGCATTGCGTCGCCGTAGGTACCAAATCGGTAGCCCTCCTGCTTGGCCACGTTGTAGGCGTTGATCACGCAGTCGTAACCGCCAAATGCCGCCACCATCATCAGCTGAGTCGAGTAGGGCAGGTGGAAGTTCGACACCATAGCGTCGGCAACCGTGAAGTCGTAGGGGCAGAAGATGAATTTGTTGGTCCAGCCCTCCATAGGCTTGATCATACCGCCCGTCGAAACGGCCGTCTCGATCGTGCGCATAACCGTGGTTCCGATGGCCACCACCTTGTGTCCCTCGCGCTTAGCCTCATTAACACGGCCAGCCGCCTCCTCCGTCACAATAAACTGCTCGGAGTCCATCTTATGCTTCGAGAGATCCTCCACATCCACGGTGCGGAAGTTGCCCAGGCCGGCGTGCAGCGTGATGAAGGCCGAGTCGATGCCCTTGATCTCCATACGCTTCAGCAGGTGCTTCGAGAAGTGCATACCTGCCGTGGGGGCTGCCACAGCACCCTCGTGCTTGGCGAAGATGGTCTGGTAGCGCTCGGCATCCTCCTCCTCGACCTTCTCCCTCACCCAACGGGGCAGCGGGGTCTCGCCCAGACGGTAGAGAGCCTCCTTGAACTCGTCGTACGAGCCGTCGAACAGGAAGCGCAGCGTGCGGCCACGCGAAGTGGTGTTGTCGATCACCTCGGCACCCATCATCTCGTCGGCACCGAAGTAGAGTTTGTTGCCGATACGGATCTTACGCGCAGGATCGACCAGCACGTCCCACAGACGCAGCTCGCTGTTGAGCTCGCGCAGCAGGAAGATTTCGATCTCGGCATTGGTCTTCTCTTTGTTGCCGTACAGACGTGCGGGGAAGACTTTGGTATCGTTGAAGAGGAATAGATCCTTCTCGTCGAAATACTCGATGATATCCTTGAATATGCGATGTTCGATCTCGCCCGTTTTTCGGTGCAGGACCATCAGGCGCGAGTCGTCGCGGTTGTCGGTGGGGTATTTGGCCAACATATCGGCCGAGAACTCATATCCGTATTGAGATAACTTCATAACTTTTTCAACCTTAAGGTTTAGCGGTGAAAGACACAAATATCAATAAGTAATACGAAAATTTTACTCTTTTGTTTCACACTCGTGCAATTTTTCGAGAAAATTTTTCAATTCAAAGGCGTTTTCCACCCGAAAACCTCCACTACGAGTGCGTCTTAGCCCCGAGAGATGGGCTCCGCTGTCGAGCTTAAGGCCGATCTCGTTGGCCAGCGAACGGATGTAGGTACCCTTGCTGCAACGCACGCGCAGGCGCAGCAGCGGCATCTCGAGCGAGAGTATCTCCATCTCGTAGATGTTGATGAGCGCCTTCTTCAGCTCCACCTCCTCGCCCGCGCGGGCAAACTCGTAGGCACGCACACCCTCGACCTTCTTGGCCGAGTAGATGGGCGGGGCTTGCAGACGCTCGCCCGTGAGCTCTTGCAACGCCTGCTCGATCCTTTCGCGGGTGATATGCTCGGTGGGGTAGTAGCGGTCGATGGGGTGCTCTAAATCGTAGCTCGGCGTGGTGGCGCCTAACACGATGTCGGCCACATACTCCTTCTCCTCGGCTTGCAGCGCATTGACCATCTTGGTGGCCTTGCCGATGCAGACAATCAGCACGCCAGTAGCCAGCGGGTCCAACGTGCCAGCGTGGCCGATCTTGATCTTACGATAGCCTAAACGGTGCTGGAGTGTATATTTTATCTTGCGGACCACGTCGGTCGAGGTCCACTCTAAAGGTTTGTCGATGATGGCGATGTAGCCCTCCTTGAAATCTACACCGCGCAGCGATTGGGTTTCGGTCATTTATTGAAAAGGAGATTACATAAAATTGCTTACGATTGAGATCACTCCCGCCACAGCGCAGTAGATGGCAAACCAGATGAGCTTGCCGCGCTTGACGATGTCGATCATAAACTTGCAGGCCAAGCATCCCACCACAAAGGCCGAGATGAAGCCCGCCGCCATCTGCTCCACACCGATCGAGGCGAAGACAACCTCGCCCTTAATCAGATTGAGTAGCATCTCGCCCATAATCGGCGCCAGCACCATTAGGAACGAGAACTGTGCCATAGCCTCCTTCTTATTGCCGAGCAGCAATCCCGTTGCGATGGTCGTACCCGAGCGCGAGAGTCCTGGCACGGCGGCCACGGCCTGCGACAGACCGATGATGAAGGCGTCGCGGTAGGAGATGGTCTCCTTCTGACGTGGACGGGCGTAGTAGGCGAACGAGAGCAGCACAGCCGTCATCAGCAGCATAGCGCCCACAATCGTAAGGATATAGGGCGAGGATAGCATCGCTTCGAGGTAGTCCTTGAAGGCGAAGCCCACGATGCCGATGGGGATCATCGAGAGGATGAGCTTCAGGACGTAGGCCTGCTCCTCGTTGAAGTGGCGCGAGAAGAGTCCCACGACAAGGCGCTTGATCTCCGACCATAGGATGACGATCGTGCTGAGCACCGTGGCGGCGTGCAGCGTAACATCAAAGGCGAGGTTTTCTTCAATCTCGACGCCTAACAGCGCCTTGGCGATCTGGAGGTGGCCACTGCTCGATACGGGCAGGAACTCGGTCAGTCCCTGCACCGCACCGAGTATAATGGATTCTATTGTTGTCATAGTTTTCGGGGTATTCGGGGTTTACTTTATTTACGAATGAGCTATTGGGAGTGTGGGTGTGGCGTTGGCGCAAAAGAGCCTTGTAGCCTACCTAAAATCCCCTAAAAGCGTTTCATCAACGCATAGATCTCAAATGCAAATCCGCCCACGATAAGTATCGGGGCCAGCGTGATGCGTCGCCACGAGAACATCTCGTAGTTGAACACCGTGGGGTCGTCGCTGCCGCCGCCCGTCATCAGCACCATACCGATGATGATCACCACCAGACCTGCGATGATAAGGATGTAGTTCTTGATGGTGAGGGGCATCTGCTCGTCGTTGCGATCGGTGGCAGAGTCAAATCGTGCACGCATCTTTTCGATCAACTGTTTCATATTAATATAGATAAATCTTGTTCGACTTCATATTCACAAACTTATTCACCGCCGTGGCCGTGAAGAGCAGCGAGAGTCCCACGCCACTCACCACCATAGCACCCACCACGATGGCCGCCTTCACGATCTCCGACGAAGATACCACCTCGGGCATCGTGCCGCTCAATGCAGCCAGCGCAGCCCCGAACAGCACACTCGCCACAAGACCTGCCCAGAGGCCCTGCTTGGCTGCCGTTGCGAGGAACGGACGCATAATGTAACCCTTCGTGGCGCCCACCAACTTCAGCGTATTGATCAGGTGGCGACGCGAGAAGATGGCCAGACGTATCGTGTTGCTCAGCAGTATCATCGAGATCACCAGCAGCGCACCGCCAAAGAGTACCAGCACCAACGTGATCTTGCCGATGGTCGAGTGCAGGCGTTCGATCGTGGAGGCGGGGTAGGCAACATACACCACACCCTCGATCGAGTTGATCTGCGCCACCAATGCATCGGTCGCAGCACGATCCGTGGTCGAGATGCTCACCTCGAAGCTGTTGCGCAGCGGGTTATCCTCCAATATGTTCTCAATCTCGGAGGCGAACATACGACGGAACTCCTCGTCGCCGATCTTCTCCTCCTTTGACGAAAAGCTCACTGCCGTAACCCCCTCCAATGCGGCGAGGCTCTCCTCGATCACATCGCGTCGCTCGTCGCCCGCTGCATCGAGCTCGACCGAGAGGGTGACGCTGCCACGAAGCGTGTGGGCTGCCGTGATGGCTGTGGTGAGCATATATCCCACCGAGCCCAAGAGGAAGAGCACCAGCGCGATACTCACCGTCGATATAATGTACGATCGGCGTACGTTACGCCTCAGTTTCTTGTCGTTTTGCATTGCGGAAAGTGTAAATTAAGGTTAGTGTAAATCCCACCAGCACGGCAATCGAGAATACCCACGCTATGCCCTCCACCAAAGCCCAGTGCGGGGCACGGTAACGCCACTCGATGGTGTGCTTGCCTGCGGGCATCTCCACAGCACGCAGAACGTAGTCGGCTCGCAGAGCCCTCGCCGGCTCGCCGTCGATGGTGACACTCCAGCCCTCGCGGGTGAAGATCTCCGAGAAGACTACGAGCGCATCGCCCTCGGCCTCAGCCGTGTAGCGCAAGAAGTTGGGACGGTACTCGTCGAGCGAGATTGTGCCCTCGGCGAAGCGGAAGTTTTCGGGGAGGAACTCGTCGCTGATGACCGCCTCACGCTTGGTGTCGATCTTGCCCAGCAACTCGATCTCCTCGTGGGGTGATGAGGCCCGAACGACACTCTCCACCATCCACGCCGCACCGTTGGCCGTGGGGCGGATTATGACACCCTCGGCGGTGGGTTGGTCGATGATGTAACGCACGTTGAGCATATCCAGCACCCCCTCGTGGGCATCGCCCAAGTGGGTATCGATAAGATCCTGATAACGCGACAGCTTTGCTCCGTGATAGCCTCCCACCGAGCGGTGGAAATAGGATGTTGTGGCGTCGTTGAAGGGCGACACCGTCAGGTTCAGCACACGGTAGGCGGGATCCTTGTCCTGCATAATGCGCAGATCGGCCGCCGTGGGCTGTATCGTGGTCGAGTGGGTGGGCACGAACGAGTCGTGGTTGAGGTAGCGCATATCGACATCTATAAGGTCGGCTGCCACGATCGCAGTCAGCACACCACACAGCACCGCCGTGCGGGTGATAAACTTACGACGCGAGTATGCCCACACGGCCGCAGCCGCCAGCACCACAAAGAGCAGCGATCGCCAAGCGTCGGCACGCA
>CAZWHN010000053.1:0-10561 GCA_964633635.1 uncultured Alistipes sp.
AGCACAAGGGGATAACGGTAGTAGCGCACCGTGCCGTGGGGCTTGTCGTTCACACGGCCATCCACCGCATCCTCGCCTATGGCAACATATATCGTGTCGCCCTCCACGGCGCTCTCGAGCGAAAGCTCCAGCGATGCAAACGAGGCACGTCCGAAGTCGATGAAGGTGGTCTGCTCATCCGCCTGCTGCACCGTTACGGGCAGCTCACGCTCACGCATCTGTGGACGGTACGACACGGCATAGGGTTTCAACTGCTCGGCCGTGCGGAAAGGCTCCACCTCGGACCACGACGACTCGCCGTGGTTGGTCTTAACGCGCACGCTCCAATAGTAGGTCTTGCTGGGTTGCAAATCCTCACCTCCGTAGGCCACAGCCACCGATTGCGGGCTCGCCACCATCGTGCTGTTCCACACGCGGCCACGATGAGCCTTAGCGTCGGCAGGGTTGTCGTCCACCACGATGTGGTAGGCACTCTGCATAGTCCCCTCGCCCATCTGCGGCACCACCCATCCGAAGGTGGGACGTGACGAGCGGATGGCGGCATACTGATACTCCGAAAACTCCTCGTCGGTCAGCTTCGACATCTGTCGATCGACCTCATAGCCGTGCTGATACAGCTCGCCAGCATTGCTCACAAGGTCGGTCATAAGTCCATCGGGGGCAGCCGCCTTGGGCCACAACAGATAGGCGGCCACAGCCGCAACACACAGCACAGGGATAAGCAACTTCTTCATATCGGGGCAGTTTGGTTTGTGTAAAGTTACTCGAAAAATTCGTTTCGAGCAAAAAAATCTATCGGTGACGCAACGCGAGCTCACGCTCAAGATCCTCGATCGAGCAATCCATCTGCTCGAGCAGCACCAGCAGGTGGTAGATCATATCCGAAGCCTCGTAGATGAAGCGGTCGCGGTTGCCATCGACAGCCTCAACAACGCTCTCCGTAGCCTCCTCGCCCACCTTCTGGGCGATCTTCTTAACGCCCTTGATGAAGAGCTTGGTGGTGTACGACCCCTCGGGCATATCGCGATGACGCTGCTGCACAACACGTTGCAGATGGCGGATGAAACCCTCCTCGGCGGGGGTGTCGAAACAGCTCACAGTACCACGATGGCAGGTCGGGCCGATGGGGGTGGCTTTGATGAGCAGCGTATCGCTGTCGCAATCGGCATACATATCCTTCACAAGCAGGTAGTTGCCACTCGTCTCACCCTTGGTCCACAGGCAGTTGCGCGTGCGCGAGAAGAACGTAACACGTCCCTCGGCAGCGGTTTTATCGAAGGCCTCACGGTTCATATATCCGAGCATCAGCACCCGAAGCGTTGCTTCGTCCTGCACGATGACGGGGAGTAGGCCGTCGGCACATTTTTCGAGATTGAAATCGTCGAACGTCATAATCTTACATCAATATTTAATTGTTTCAACTGCGTTTTCAAATCGCCCACCGTGATCTCGCCAAAGTGGAAGATACTTGCCGCCAAAGCAGCATCGGCACGCCCCTCGGTCAGCACCTTGGCTATATCCTCAACCGAGCCAGCACCGCCAGAGGCGATAATCGGTATCGACACCGTATCGGCCAATCGAGCAAAAGTCTCGCACGGATAGCCCGAGCGTGTGCCGTCGTGGTTCATCGAGGTGAAGAGAATCTCGCCAGCGCCTCGCTCCTGCGCCTCGCGTGCCCACGAGAAGAGCTCCTTGTCGCACGGACGGCTACCGCCGTGGGTCGTGGCTCGCCAAATGCCATCCTCCATCTGCTTGGCGTCGATGGCCACCACAACGAACTGACTGCCATAGCGCGACGCAATGGCATCAATCAACGCGGGATTAGCAATGGCGGCCGAGTTGATCGAGATCTTGTCGGCACCCGCATCGAGCAGTCGTTCAGCATCATCCAACGACGAGATGCCACCACCCACCGTAAAGGGGATGTTTATTCCGTCCGATATACGCTCGACGAGCTGTGTGAAGGTCTGACGGCCCTCGCGTGTGGCACTGATGTCGAGATAGACCAACTCGTCGGCACCACTACGGGCGTAGTATTGTCCGAGCTCGACGGCGTCACCCACATCCCGTAGATCGACAAAATTCACACCCTTCACCGTGCGTCCCTCTTTCACATCCAGACAGGGGATTATGCGTTTAGCAACCATCGTTCAATATCCTTTAATGTTATACGATTCTCATATATAGCCTTGCCGACGATCACCTTACGCAAGCCCTTTTCGCTCAGACGCTCCACATCCGCCATCGAGCCAATACCGCCCGAGACGGTGAAATCGACCTTCGGATAACGCTCCTGCAAAGCCACATAAAGTTCGTCCGAGGGGCCTTGCAACATACCGTCACGCGAGATATCGGTGCAGACCACTTGGCTTAATCCCTGTGGTAGAAATCCATCCACCAACTGCTCGATCGTCAGCGCCATATCCTCCTGCCAGCCATTCACCGCTACACGTCCATCGCGCACATCGGCACCCAATACCATACGCTCGCCTCCGAAACGCTCCAGCCACTCGGCAAAGAGCTCGGGGCGCTGTGCCGCCACACTGCCAACGATGGCGTAGGTGGCTCCGTAGTCGAACAGGGCTCGGAGCGACTCCTCGCTCTTGATGCCACCACCCCACTCGATCTCGACCGAGGCGCCAACGGCCATCTGCTCGAGCGTACGCAGATTCTTCGGCTCGGATGACTTAGCGCCATCTAAATCGACAACGTGGATGCGTTTAACACCACAATCGGCATAGCGCTTGGCCATATCCACGGGGCTTGCGTCGTAGCGTTTACAACGATCGTAGTCGCCCTGCGAGAGTCGCACGGTGCGGCCCTCGATAATATCAATGGCGGGGATTATCTCTATCTTACTCATAGTTTCAGGAAATTTTCGATTATACGCTCGCCCACATCGCCACTCTTCTCGGGGTGGAACTGCGTGCCGTAGAAGTTCTCGTATTTGAGCGCTGCACTGAACATCACTCCGTGCGTGGTGGTGGCAATGGTGTCAGGACAGAGCGCAGGGTAATAGGAGTGGACGAAATAGACGTAGCTACCGCCATCCAGCCCCTTGAAGAGTTTACTCTCGAGGTTGCCGATTCGATTCCACCCCATATGTGGCACCTTAAGCTCGGCCGAGGGCTGGAACTTACGCACCTTCGCATCGAAGATACCGAGGCAATCGACATCGCCCTCCTCGCTGTGGCGGCACATAACCTGCATACCCACGCATATTCCCAACACGGGACGACGCAACGAACGAATCACATCGACCAATCCCGCCTCGCGCAGATTCTGCATCGCCTCGGCAGCATTGCCTACACCAGGCAACAACACTCGATCGGCCGCGCGTATCACATCGGCATCGGCTGTCACCGTAAACTCGGCTCCAAGACGCTTGAGCGCATTCTCCACCGAGCGGAGGTTACCCATCTTATAATCTACAATAGCTATCATAACACACCTTTGCTTGAGGGGAGTTCATACTTAAATACATCGCGCCTGATGGCCATCTTCAGCGCACGGGCAAAGGCCTTGAACACCCCCTCGATGAGGTGGTGATTGTTCTCGCCTCGTGCCTCGATGTGCAGGTTGCAGCGCATAGCCACGCACAACGATTTGAAGAAGTGCTTGAACATCTCGGTCGACACATCGCCCACGCGCTCACGCGAGAATGGCACATCCCACACAAAGTCGGCCCTGCCACCAAAGTCGATCAGCACCATCGCCCGACACTCGTCCATCGGCAACACAAAGCCATAGCGGTCGATGCCGCGCTTCGATCCGAGCGCCTGCAAGATAGCTTCGCCTAAAGCGATGGCCACATCCTCGATGGTGTGGTGTTCGTCAACCTCTAAATCGCCTCGACAGATGGCCTTGAGCGACACACCAGCGTGGTGCGGCAGCTGCCACAACATATGATCGAAGAACTTGAGTCCCGTATCGACCTGCGACTCGGCACCGCCGTCGAGATCAATCTCGACGAGGATATCGGTCTCCGATGTCTTACGCTCCACGGTAGCCCTACGGTCGGTGCGACGCAGGAACTCCGCCACATCGCTCCAACGCGGAGTGATGAGCACACAAGCCGAGGCAAACGGTTTGCCGCATATCATCTGCTCACCCACCTGCTTCGGCTGCAGCAAGATAGCCTTCGCACCGAGGTTATGAGCCAGCTCGACATCCGTCGCACGGTCGCCAATGACGTACGACGACGCCATATCGTACTCGCCCGAGAGATAGTGTCCGAACATCCCCACCCCAGGCTTGCGCGTCGGGGCATTCTCCTGCGGGAAGGTGGGGTCGATGAGCTGATCATCGAAGAAGACACCCTCGCCCGCCAGCGTGCGCATCATCTTGGTGTGTGCAGGCCAGAAGGTGTGTTCGGGGAAGGCGTCGGTGCCCAAACCATCCTGATTTGAGGCCAGCACCAACTCGTAGTCCAGCTCGGACAACGATTTCATACCCGAAATGGCTCCCGCCACAAATTCCAACTTCTCGAGCGAATCGACCTGATAATCCTCGGGCGGCTCGACGAGTATCGTGCCGTCACGATCAACGAACAGTGCTCTTTTCATATCTTTGTAGTGATTTTATCAGTTTTTCATTCTCCTCCTTCAGGCCAATGGTTATGCGAAGGCAACCCTCGCAGCCCTTCACACGATTGCGGTTGCGGACGATGATGCCATCCTCGATCAGATGGTCGTACATCGCATCAGCATCCGCCACCTTCACGAGCAGGAAGTTGGCATCGCTGGGATAGATCCTCTCCACACAACTCATCTGCAATAGAGCCTCACGAACGACCGTACGCTGCTGCTTGATCTGGCACACCTCGTCGTCGATGCCGTGCTGAAGCAGGCGGCTAACGATGCTCATCGTGGCCACATTGAGGTTGTAGGGGTACTTCACCTGCGAGAACAGCTCCACCACCTCACTATCGGCCAATGCCAAGCCCACACGCAAGCCCGCCATAGCCCACGCCTTCGACATTGTTTGCAGCACTATGAGGTTGGGATTTGACTCGATCTCGCTCTTCAGGCTCTCGGCCTCGGCGAAGTCGATATAGGCCTCATCGACCACCACCACGCCATCGAACTGCCGAACCAGACGCATCATCTGCTCACGATCCAACGAGTTGCCCGTCGGGTTGTTGGGCGAGCAGAGGAAGATCACCTTCGTATGCTCATCCGCAGCCGCAAGCAGAGCCTCGATCGAGAGCGAAAAATCCTCGCCGAGATGCACCTCGCGTATCTCAACATCGTTGATCGCCGCCACCACCTTATACATACCGTAGCTCGGAGCAATGGCCACCACATTATCCACACGCGGCTCGCAGAAAACCCTGAATACAAGGTCGATAGCCTCGTCGCTGCCGTTGCCCAAAAATATATTCTCGGCCGCCACACCCTTCACTGCGGCAATCTGTGCCTTGAGCGAGAGCTGATGCGGATCGGGATAGCGGTTGTAGCCATTCTCATAGGGGCTTTCGTTGGCATCGAGGAAGACACCTAAATCGCCCTGATACTCGTCGCGTGCCGTCGAGTAGGGCGTAAGAGCCGCAATCGCCGCACGGACTTTTTGTCTAATATCCTTTCTCATAACCTAACTATTTTTCGATTCTAACCCTCACAGCCGCTGCGTGAGCCTCCAACCCCTCGGCCTCGGCCATAGCGATGATGGTCGGAGCAAGCGAGGCGAGTCCCTCTGCCGAGAGCTCCTGAATGGTCATCTTACGCATAAAGCTGTCGATGTTCACGCCACTACACGAGTGTGCCCAGCCCGATGTAGGGAGGGTGTGATTCGTACCCGAGGCGTAGTCGCCCGCACTCTCGGGCGAGTAGTGCCCGATGAAGATGCTACCCGCAGCCGTAATCTGGTTGGCCACCTCCCACGCATCCTCCATCGAGATGATCAGATGCTCGGCTGCATACTCGTTGGCAAAGGCCACCACCTGTTCACGACTCTCGAATACCACCGCACGGCTATGCTTGAGCGACTCGGCCACATACTCACCTCGTGAAAGGGTTGCCGCCTGACGCTCGACCTCCACGGCAACAGCCTCTGCCACGGCTCGGCTTGTGCAGACCACGATAGCCTGACTATCGCGTCCGTGCTCGGCCTGCGAGAGCAGATCGGCCGCCACGAAACGTGCATCGGCCGACCCATCGGCCAGCACCATTACCTCCGACGGGCCTGCGGGCATATCGATCGAGGTGTTACGCCCAGCCACCAGCTGCTTGGCCAGCGTGACGTAGCGGTTACCTGGGCCGAAGATCTTATCCACCTTGGGCACCGACTCTGTACCATAAGCCATAGCCGCCACAGCTTGCGCACCGCCCACCTTATAGACCTCGTTCACGCCACAACGACGGGCTGCATACAACACCTCGGCAGCCACCTCGCCCTGACGGTTGGTGGGTGTGCAGAGGATCACCCGATGGCAACCTGCCAGACGAGCCGGTAGAGCCAACATCAGCACGGTCGAAAAGAGCGGAGCTGTGCCGCCCGGGACGTATAGTCCCACGCGACGGATAGGCACGGGACGCTGCACACATCGCACACCCGCCTGAGTCTCGACATCGACCTCAGTGGGTAGCTGCGCACGGTGAAACGCCTCGATATTTCGCACAGCAACTTCGATAGCCGCCTTTACATCTGCCGCAACACGCTGCTCGGCAATGGCAAACTCCTGCTCAGTCACGGCAAGTGAGCATAGGCTAACGCCGTCGATCTCCGCCGCCAAAGCATACAACGCCTTATCGCCCTCGCTGACTACACGATCGACGATGGCCTCCACACGCTGCGCGATGAGCGAGTTATCCTGCTCGGCACGACGACACAGTTCGCCCCACGCCGCAGGTGCGGGATTTTCGTAAATATTCATCTTTTAAGGAATTATCTTGTCCAACGTAAGCACCAGAATACCCTCGGCACCGATGGTCTTCAGCTGGCGCACCTTATCCCACAAATCGGCCGCCTCGACAACCGAGTGCAGCGAACACCACCCCTCGGCAGCCAGCGGCATCACCGTCGGGCTACGCATAGCGGGCAGTATCTTGATCGCCTCGTCGAGCGATGCGGTGGGGATATTCATCAGTAGATACTTCTTGCCACGGCTCACACGCTCGGACTCGATACGGAACAGCAACTCGTCGAGCAGCGCACGATCCTCCTCCGAGAGATTCTTATTGGCAATCAGCACCGCCTCCGACTCGAACACACGCTCGACCTCCTTCAGTCCGTTCGTCACCAACGTACCACCCGACGAAACGATATCGAAGATGGCATCGGCAATGCCCGCCGCAGGTGCAATCTCGACCGAGCCCGTGATGATCTCCATCTCGGCCTCAACACCGTGCTCACGGAGGAATTTACCCAAAATGACGGGGTACGAGGTGGCGATGCGCTTGCCCTGAAAATACTCTACGCCCGTATATTCGTCGCCCTTGGGTATTGCCAGCGAGATGCGGCAACCGCCGAAGCCTAACTTGGCCACCACATCGACATCGCATCCGCGTTCGGCAACCTCGTTCAGCCCCACGATACCCAACGCCGCAGTGCCATTGGCCACCACCTGCGGGATGTCGTCATCGCGCAGATACAACACCTCGATGGGGAAGTTGGCCGCCTTGGAGAGGAACTTACGCTTGGCCGTATCGACGTCGATACCCAGCTCGTGCATCAGATCAAGGCTCTGTTCGTTGAGTCGGCCTTTGGTTTGAATAGCAATTCGTAACATAATTCTATCGCTTTACTTTTGTTTTACATCTATCGTTAGCCCCCGACAATCAAAAAGGGCCTACCCCAACGGGTAAGCCCATATAGTACACCAAACCATACTGCACGACCTACCCTATCTTTCGCAAGATATGATGATGGTGGTGGATGGTGTGGATAAACGTCATTGCTTGGGGTTATGTTTTGAGTGCAAATATATAAATTTATTCGACACCGCAACATATCAATGCAAAAATTTAGCATAAAACCGTATTTTGTCGAATATTCACCCGACAGATGTAACTACACCTCTACGACACTGGGGCTTCGCCCTGCACGTCGAGATTGACTTTTACATATTTATACCCCAGACGGCGCAACTCAAGCGACACGCCGAGGCGGAAAAAGACCTTCACCACGCGGGCAAAGAGATGGAATGCCATCACGCTCTGCGGCTCGATGCCCTCCTTGCGGATCATCGTGTGGGCCGTGTTGGCACACTTGCGAATCGTTGCCTCCAACTTCTGATTCTCCTTGCTGTCAAGCTTGTAACCCACCAGACACTCAATGACATACTCATCCAGACAGTCGAAGCCACGCGGCTTGGCCATAAGGGTGTACCAATCCTCCACATCCTTATACTCGCCCCACGACTTATCCCACAGCACCGCGGCACCCATACCGACGTAGCAGGCCCACGCAATGGCTGCCGAGGGGTACTGGGCAATCTGTGGCACAGCATCGACCATATATTCGGGTGCCGACGAGCGCCACTTCTCGTCCAACTCCTCCACTTCCAGTATCTTACCATCCAACAGCTCGTCGGCCGTACACTGATTGACAAGCGTCTTCTCCAACTTCTCGGCAAACGAGGCCAAGAACTCTCTATCCTTATCTTCCATCGTTAGAATGTTCCTAATCTGAATACAATTTTCTGGCAATAAAGTTCATCGGCCGCCAGCACAACCGACGGGAACGAAGGCTCGTTCACAGCATTGGGATAGTTCTGACACTCGATGGCCACACCTGCATAATCGGTGTAGCGACCGCCCGACTTGGTTACGGGGCATCCACCCTCGAGCCAGTTGCCCGTATAGACCATAGCACCCGCCTGCGACGAGAGGATCTCGACCTTGCGGCCCGTGGCCTCGCAGCGCAACTCGCCCACCTCCGAGAGGATGTTGGGCTTCCAGCCGTCCAGCACGAAGAAGTGGTCATAGCCCTTAAAGTCCTTCATATGGTTGAACTCCGAGAGCAGATCATCGCCAAAGCGTCGCCACGAGGTGAAGTCCTGTGGCGTACCCTTCACGTCGAGCAACACTCCCGTCGGGATCTGCGTGGGATCCATCTCCAGCACGCGCGAGCAGTTAAGACGCAGCTCGTGGTCGTGGATCGTTGTGCCACTACCCTCGCCCGCCAAGTTCCAATAGGTGTGGTTGGTGAGGTTTACAACTGTGGTCTTGTCGCTCTTGGCTGCGTAGGTGATCTCCAGTTCGTTGTCGTCGCCGAAGTAGTAGGCCGCCTCGACGTACAACTCGCCCGGGTAGTTCTGCTCGCCATCGGGTGAGGTGCGCGAAAAGACCACACGATTGGTCTCCACACGACTCTCCCACAGCTGATTGGCAAAGCCCTTCGAGCCACCGTGCAGGTGGTTGGGGCCGTTGTTGATCTCGAGCGTGTACTCCACGCCCTCGATACTCATCTTGCCCTTGGCGATGCGGTTGGCCACACGGCCCACACTCTTGCCACTTGCGGCACCGTCGCCGAAATAGCTCATAGGATCCTTGTAGCCCAGCACGATGTCGTCGATCTTGCCGTTGCGATCGGGAGCATTCACCGACACGATGGCAGCACCGATGTTGCACACCTGCACCTCGCAACCCTGATCGTTGCGAAGGGTGTAGATTACGATTGCCTCGCCCTCGGGCGTGGCACCCCAAATATGTTGCAGAATCTCCATTACTCCAAAGGTTTAAGGTTTTCGAGAAGATAATCAATACGCTTCAAGCACTCCTCCTTGCCGATAAAGGCCGTCACGTCGTACATACCAGGACCCTTGCCAGCACCCACCAGCGCCAAACGCAATGTGTTCATAATCTGGCCCATACCGTAGCCCTTTTCCTGAATCCAAGCGCCAACAACGGCCTCGGTGTTCTCCAACGAGAAGTCCTCGATCGAGGCCAGCACCTCGCGCACCTCCTTCAGACGCTCGGGGTTCTCGCCCTTCCAATACTTCTTCGTCTGCTTCTCGTCGTACACAGTGGGGGCAACGAAGAAATATGAGGTCAAATCCCACAAATCGGTGATGAACGATGCACGCTCCTTCATAATACCTGCGGCCTTGCCCGCCAGCTCGTCCGAGGTCTCAACACCGTGCTCGCGCAGGATGGGCTGGAACAACTCGGCCAGCTCGACATCACTCTTGCGGTGCATATATTGTGCATTGAACCACTTTGCCTTATCGGGCTGGAAACGTGCGCCCGACTTCGATACGCGATCCAGCGAGAAGCCGTCGATAAGCTCCTGCATCGTGAAGAGCTCCTGCTCCGTACCAGGATTCCAGCCCAGCAGAGCCAGCATATTCACAAACGCCTCGGCGAAGTAACCATCCTCGCGGTAGCCGTGAGCCGTCTCGCCCGTGGGTGAGGTCCAGAACAAGGGGAATACGGGGAATCCCATCTTGTCGCCATCGCGCTTCGAGAGCTTACCACCGCCCGTAGGCTTCAGCAGCAGGGGCAGGTGAGCAAACTGAGGCTGCGTCTCGGTCCAGCCGAAAGCCTTATAGAGAAGGTAATGCAGCGGCAGTGAGGGCAACCACTCCTCGCCACGGATGACGTGCGAGATCTCCATCAGG
>CAZWHN010000054.1:0-10524 GCA_964633635.1 uncultured Alistipes sp.
TGTAGCCGATGTTTACGGTTACCTCGCGCTTGTTGATCTCGCTAACGGTACCCTCAACAACCTCGCCAACAGCGATGTTAGACAGAGTCTTGTCGTAAGCCTCGGTTACCTCAGCCTTTGACTGACCGCCATAAAGATCCAAATCATTCTCAAACGCGTTCCAATCGAAACCCTCGTTTGCTACATTGTTCAATACTTCCATACGGGAAAAATGTTTTTGCGATACAATCGCTCGTTAAAATGTTAATAATTAATTGTTTACACCCTCACACGCGTCACCCGCGCGCAAAAGCAACGGCAAAGATACGCTAAAAAATGTAAAAATCAATGTTTTACGCCATTTTTTTACGCCTTCGACTGAGGCGTCTGCCTATCGGCTATCGGCTGACGAATTATTTATCCGAAATCAGCGAACGGATCGAGGTCTTCACCTCCTCGGCTTTTTGCGGGAATGTGCCCTCGACCGTGATAAAACCGTCGTACGACGACTTCGCATCACTCAGCGAGATAGGTTGCAACCCCATAGCCTCGTGATAGATATTATTTCGGCGCATAAACTCCTCCTCAAAGGCTTTATCGACAATGCCCTGAATGCCTGCGGCAAGCACCGTGTCGTAGAAGGGTTTATAATAGATTATTCCGTCGGCCACATCCTGCCACTGCAAGTTGCCGTATGCTGGATCGGCGTAAGGCGTTGTGCCATAGGGTGTAGCCTTAATATCCATTCCGAAGGGCTTGCATCCCAGCACCTCAAATGCGGCATCCCACTTACCATTGGCCACCAATGGCATACGTCGCCCATCGAAAAGACGATATTCGGCCCAATTCAGCATCACGATCTTCACCCTCTGCTCGCCAAAAAGATTCTTCAACCAACGGCCTTGACGAAGGTAATCTCGTTTCACCAGTGCGGCATTTGTGGCGTGAGGTTGGTTGGTGATGATCAGCGCTTTGCGCTTGCCTTTTAAAGGACGTTGCTTGGCATACATCTTAGCAAAGTTGGCCGCCATCGTGGAGTCACGGTAGTCGCAAGCAGGGCCATTGTACTGTTCGAGATACTCTTTGGCAGAATCTATATCCTCCCAAGCAAAGGCGCAGTCGGTCAATCCCAGAGTGATTTTTCGACGATTGTCGCGGTTGATCTTATGCAATCCTCGAAGAAATTGCACGCGGTTGTACTTCTCCCAGAATGGATAAAATACCTCTCCCTTGCGAAGATAGGAGTAGAGCTCTTCGTTGAACTTGTCATCCGACAGCGAACGATCTTTTATGAGGCGGTTCACATCGTCGGTTCGATTCACGCACCCCACCTCGGTATAGACGTAGCCAATGCGTTCGGTAAAGCGAGGGTCGCCGATAATATCCAGAATTAACTCATATTGCGTGGTGTCGCGGTGGTCGCGCTCGCCAATAACCACAATGTCGGAGTGCTCGAAGAGTCGGAAGATATATTCCACGGGCTTCTCTCCTCGCTGTGTGGCACTTGCGACAAAATCTTTCACGTCGGGGGTTTGTGCCGATGCCGATACAATCGCGACAAAGGTGAATAGAAGTGCAAGAAGTCTCATAGCTTTCACAACATTTAGGTGACAAAATTATAAAAAAAATGTCGTCGTGTGGTGTTATTATGGTATTTATTGCCCGAGTTTCAATATTTTTGTATCTTTGTTCGGTCAAGCGCTGTTGCGGCGCGACCGAGAAAAGAGATCGTAAAAACTATCATATTATGAAAAATAACCTGATTATTATGGCTGCAGCCCTCACGCTATGCGGTTGCGGCGCTCCAAAGGGTGAAGGATTCAACGGCACACCGGGCGAGGTGAAGCTCCTCACGCTCGATCCTGGCCACTTCCACGCTGCGCTGGTGCAGATGTATATGTACGACGAGGTCGATCCTACGGTTCACGTCTATGCCCCCGAGGGCGAGGATGCGCAGATGCACCTCGACCGCATCAAGATCTACAACGAACGCTCGGACCGCCCCACATCGTGGAATGAGCAGCTCTACACGGGCTACGACTTTGTGGAGAAGATGATCGAGGAGCGCAAGGGAAGTGTGGTGGTGCTGGCTGGCAACAACGGCAAGAAGACGGGTTACGTCAAGCAGGCCGTGGATGCAGGCTTCAACGTGCTGTCGGACAAGCCGATGGCCATCGACCAGAAAAACTTCAAGATGCTGGAGCAGACGCTCCTCAAGGCTGCCGATGAGGGTACGATGGTGTATGATATTATGACCGAGCGCTCGGAGATCAACAACGAGTTGCAGCGTGTGCTGGTGGCTCAGGCCGACCTCTTTGGCGAGATGGAGAAGGGCACGCCCAACGATCCTGCCATCACGAAGGAGAGCGTACACCACTTCTTCAAATATGTGTCAGGCCAGCCTCTGCGCCGCCCCGAGTGGTACTTCGACGTTGAGCAGCAGGGCGAGGGTATTGTTGATGTTACAACCCATCTGGTCGATCTGGTACAGTGCACCGTGATGCCCGAGCAGGAGATCGACTACACGAAGGATATTGAGTTCACCTCGGCTCGCCGTTGGACTACACCCATCCCCAAGGACAAGTATCGTCTGGTGACGGGTAGCGACGAGTATCCTGCATTCTTACGGAAGGATGTTGTGAACGACACGTTGCAGGTCTATTCTAATGGAGAGTTAAACTATAAACTCAACGGCGTGAACTGCCGCGTGAGCGTGGTGTGGAACTTTATGGCAGCTGTCGGTACCGAGGGCACGGGCGATACGCACTACTCGGTGGTGAAGGGCACGAAGGCCAATATCGAGATCCGTCAGGGTGCCGAGCAGGGCTACAAGCCTATGTTGTATGTGGTTAGCAAGATCGGCGACGATGCCGAGGCGGAATCTACCCTGCGTCGTGCGCTTCGCTCGGTGGCAGATCGTTATCCGGGCCTCGACCTGAAGAAGACCGCCGACCACGAGTGGCAGGTTGTGATCCCGTCGGAGATTGTCAAGACCCACGAGCAGCGTTTCAGCTCGGTTATGCGTGTCTATCTCGACTATCTGAAGCAGGGCGAGATCCCCGCTTGGGAGCGCTCGCAGATGATCTCGAAATACTACACCACCACCAAAGCCCTCGAGGTGGCGAAGGGTAGATAATCTTCATATACATATATAAAAAATCCGCCTGACATCTCTTGACAGGCGGATTTTTTTGCATTAAATTCTACCGTGGTGATTCTGCAGATAGAGGTTGAAGAGGCGGACAACCTCGGTGGCGGCTTTTACGTCGTGGACGCGGAGGATTGAGGCGCCTTGACGGAGGGCTTCCCAATTCAGAGCCGTGGTGCCATTGAGAGCCTCAGCGGGAGTGGTGTCCAACAGACGGTAGATCATTGACTTACGTGACAAGCCTGCCAGAACAGGATAGCCCAACGAGCAGAGTCTATTCATCCCTGCCAGCAGTTCAAAATTCTGCTCCGTGGTCTTGGCAAATCCGAATCCCGGATCGAGAATCAATCGCTCAACACCCCGTTCACGCAGCCACTGCGTCCGCTTCGCAAAGTAGCGGCAGACCTCCGCGACAACACCATCGGGATACTCCGTCTGCGACTGCATCGTCTGCGGCGTGCCACGCATATGCATTGCGACGTATGGCAGGCCGTGGTGCACCACCACATCGACCATTTGGGCATCGGCCTCGCCTGCGGTGATGTCGTTCACAATGATCGGCCCCACCTCAGCGACCGCACGTCGCACCACCTCCGAGCGGAAGGTGTCGATCGAGATCACAGCATCGGCCGCAACCTCGCGCACGGCACGAAGACCGAGGCTGATGCGTCGCCACTCCTCCTCGACCGAGATCTCCGCAGCGCCCGGACGCGAGGAGTAGCCCCCTAAATCGAGGATCGTTGCCCCCTCATCCAGTGCCTGGCGGATGCGCTGACGAAGCTGCTCGCCATCGGGTGTGCGACTTGCGGCATAGAATGAGTCGTCGGTGAGGTTGATAATGGCCATCACCCGCCGCTCGCGGCTACTCAGCACCGTGTCTATTTGCTTCATAGTTAAGCATTTTGTGCAGTTGCTCGACATCGCTCTCAAGATACTCTTGGCGTAGATTAACTAACGTGCGGCTGGCACGGGCGTGTAGGCTATCGTCGCTCATCTGATGCTCGATACGCTTCAAAACCGACTCTCGATCTACCCCATCGCGCTCCATCGTGCGACGCACACGCTCCTCGAGCGGAGCCAACACGGCGATGGTCGAATCGACCTCGGCATCAAATCCCGACTCAAAGAGTATGGCACTCTCCAGCACAACATACAGTCCCTGCTGCTGCTCGGCCCAAGCGCGGAAGTCGGCCTTGACTGCGGGATGGACAATGGCATTTAGGCGGGCAAGCGCCTCCTCGTTGCCAAAGACAACCCCCGCAAGATACTTTCGATCGAGCCCCTCGGCGGTGTAGCACTCCTCGCCAAAGGCATCGGTAAGAGCCTGTCGCAACTCCGCGCACTCGGCCATAAGAGCCTTGGCACGGGCATCGGAGTCATAGATCGCAACGCCCATATCGGCCAAAAGGCGGCAAACGGTACTCTTTCCGCTACCGATTCCGCCCGTGATACCTACTTTATACATATCGTTGATTTTTATTTCTGCTGATTCTTATCCGCACCCTTGCTTGCATCGTCGGCTTGGTCGTTGGCTTTGTCTAAAGAGAGTTGCAACGGCGGAACATCGCCCACCGAGATCACCTTGATATCGCTGAAACGCACCGAGATGGCACTCTGGATCGACTGCGGGTCGATGAGGTAGGCCTCCGTCTGCAAGGTGTCGCCATCGACGATGGCCTCATTGGTGATGGTGTACTTCAGATCCGAGAGCGGGATCTTTATCTCGCGGCGCATATTGATCCTATAACCGAAGAGGTTTGTTCCCTTACCCTCGATTACGCAAGGTACACGCATCTGCTCGCCGTTGATGTTGAGCAGGACCGTATAGTCGGTCGTGTAGGTATATCTGAGTTTAAGAATATACCACAAGATGAACGACGCACACAACAGCACGACAAAGACCGAAGAGACTGTGCTCTTGGCCCATCGCCACATAGATCTGAGTTTATCCATCACATTACCCATAGCACTCGCAAAGTTATAAAAAAAACAGGTTGCAACGTAAGATGTTGCAACCTATTTTTGAACATATTTCCAATTTCGTCGATTCTCCTACTTCTTCTCGCCACGACGAATGATGTCGTAAGCGATAGGCGTAGCAACGAATACCGACGAGTAGGTACCGATGACAATACCGAGAAGCAGTGCGAAGATGAAGCCACGCAGGTTCTCGCCACCAAGGATGAACATCGCAAGCAGGGTTACAAGAGTCGTACCCGAGGTATTCATCGTACGCGACAGAGTCGAGCAGATAGCCTTGTTGATGTTCTCGCGGATGTCGCGCTTGGGATAGAGTGTAATGTACTCGCGGATACGGTCGAAGATAACCACGGTATCGTTGATCGAGTAACCGATGATGGTCAGGATCGCAGCGATGAATGCCTGGTTAACCTCGAGGTTGAAAGGCATAATGTGGTAGAACATCGAGAAGATACCGATCACGAGGAACGCATTGAAGGCAAGTGCAGCCGTTGCACCCGTAGCCCACTGCCAACGCTTGAATCGGAAGGTGATGTAAAGACCGATGGCGATCAGCGAGAACAATACGGCGTAGAATGCGTTGAAGGTCATATCCTTAGCGATAGCGGGACCGATCTTATCAGAAGAGATGATACCGTTGATATCCTCCTGCGTTGAAGAGAACTGGTCGAGCGTGATAGGATATGAGTAGAAGCCCTTCAAAGCCTCGTAGATCAGAGCATCAACCTCAGCTGTGGTCTCCTCCGATGTATCGTCGTACTTGTACTGGGTGATGATACGCATCTGATTCTCGCCACCGTACTGCTTAACCTCGAGTGAAGACTTAGCAGCGTCGTCGCTAACGAGTACCTTATCCAGAGCCTGACGAACATCCTCGGCCGATACGTTCTGGTCGAAGCGTACTACATAGGTACGACCACCGGTGAAGTCAACACCAGTGTTAAGGCCGATGGTTGCAAGCGAGATGATTGACACCAAGATCAACGAACCGCAAGCGATGTAAGAAGCCTTACGCTTTGCGATGAAGTCGAACTTCACGTTTGCCAACCAATTCTCAGACCAAGAGCGTGAGAATGCGAGGGTACCCTTCTTCTCCATAACCCACTCGAGCAACATACGAGTGATGAAGATTGCGCAGAATACAGAGGTCAAGATACCGATAACCAGAGTGGTTGCGAAGCCCTGTACGGGACCGTTACCGAATACGAACAGCACGATACCAGTGATGATGGTGGTCAGCTGACCGTCGATAATTGCCGAGTATGCGTTAGAGAAACCATCCTTAACGGCCAGAGCCAAGCCCTTACCTGCACGAAGCTCCTCCTTAACACGCTCGTAGATAATTACGTTAGCATCCACGGCCATACCCATCGTAAGCACGATACCTGCGATACCAGGCAGGGTCAATACTGCACCGAACGATACCAGAACACCCATCAAGAGGAAGATGTTGAGGATAAGTGCCAAGTCGGCCAACCAACCAGCCGTCTTATAGAACAGACCCATATAGAGAAGTACGAGGCAGAATGCCAATACGAATGAGAACATACCTGCGTTGATAGACTCCTGACCGAGTGAGGGACCTACCACGGTATCCTGAATGATGCGAGCAGGAGCGGGGACCTTACCTGACTTAAGTACGTTAGCCAAGTCCTGAGCCTCCTGGATGGTGAAGTTACCAGTGATCACTGAGCTACCACCCTCGATCTTGTTCTGTACGTTGGGAGCAGAATATACATAGCCGTCCAGTACGATAGCGATGGGCTTACCGATGTTCTGGCCGGTGAGCTGTGCCCACTGCGAAGCACCGTTAGAGTTCATCATAAGGTTAACCTCGGCAGCTGAACCGTTCTGTGAGTAGTTCTCCTGAGCGGTCGAAACTGCGCCACCGTCCATTGCGGGCTTGCCATCAACCGAACGAAGAGCGTAGAGGCAGATGCGGTTATCGAACATAGGCTCGCCCTTGATACCCCACATAAGCTCGAGGTCAGCGGGGAAGAGATTCTGAATCTCGGGGCGCTCCAGATATGCGTTGATAGCGGGCTGATCGGCTGCAACTGCAGTACCCACAATGCTACCACCTGCGTAAGCGGGGTCGAGCAGTGCGAACAAGGGGTTCTGCTCGCGCGTGTAACCTGAAATAGAGGTCTGCTCGGTAGAGCCAGCAACCTCCGTAGCCAAATCGGTAGCCTCCGCTGCAGCCTCGGTGTTCTGTGCGCTCTTGTTGCCGTCGTTCTCCTGCTTGATCAGGGCGTCAGCCTCGATAAGCATAGGCAGAACCTCCTGCGCGTCGTAAGTCACCCAGAACTCCAACGAAGCCGAACCCTGCAACAGCTTACGCACACGCTCGGGCTCCTTAACACCCGGCAACTCAACCATAATACGGTTAGAGTTGGGCATACGCTGAATGTTGGGCTGAGTCACACCGAAGTGGTCAATACGGCTGCGCAAGATGTTGAACGAAGCGGCGATAGCAGCGTCGGTCTCATCGCGCAATACGCGAACAACCTCGTCGTTGGTCGAGTTGGGATTGATATCGCTACGATCGGGGCTCACGAAGATAGCTGCCAGCGAACCGCCGTTCGATGCCTGCTCGTAGGCCTTGGCAAACTCGCCGATGTAGTCGTTGGTACCAGCCTTCATAGCTGCGTTAGCAGCGTCGAGTGCCTGAATGAATGCGGGATCGTTCTGGCTGTCGCCTGCGAGAGCCTTTACAAGATCCTGAACCTCGATTTCGAGCATTACGTTCATACCACCCTTAAGGTCAAGACCGAGGTTTACCTCCTTCTCCTTCACCTCCTTGTAGGTGAACTTCTTAAGTCCAAAGAAGTTGTAAACGGGCTTGTTCTGGATTGAGTCCAGATAATAAGCCTCCATCGTAGCCTGCTCGGCCTCGTCGAAAGCAGCTGCATACTCGGCAGCGTCCTTCTCTACGCTTCGCGTAACGAACGAGAACGAGAGCTGATAGAGACACGCAATCACCAGAAGGATTGCAAACCATTTAATTGCGCCTTTACTTTGCATTGTCGTTAAAAATTTTTGTTTATATTTCTAATTATCACGTTATTATCGCACTTTTCGGCATTAAGTCCGACTTTTAATCTCGCAAAGATAAGCAAAAAAAGTCTGAAAACCGAAACTTTACGCCCGATTTTCAGACTTTTCTATAAATATTAAGTATTTACATTCGACCGCAAGGGGTGTTCGATAGTCCCTGCAGCCTAAGATTCTACTTCAAAGCAGGCAGCAGATGATCCCACACCAGATTGATCTCGGCCTGCATATCGCCGATGTTGGCCGTCATTGCAATCACGGCATTCTGCTCGGGCATCACGATGATGTACTGCCCGTTGGCACCGTCGGCACGCACCACACCGTGGCGGCAACGCCACATCTGGTAGCAGTAGCCCTGCAACCAATCGCTATCCTCGGGCTTGGTCGTTATATCCTCGGGGCGAACACCAGCGGGACGGCAGTCGATATGCTTTGCCGTAGCTTCGGCGATCCACTCCGTAGAGATGAGCTGCTCGCCGTTCCACTTACCTCCCTGCAAGATAAGCTGGCCCATTTTGGCCAGATCCTCGGTCTTGAGGTAGAGGCCCCAGCCGCCAGTGTTGATGCCCTGCGGGCTCTCCTGCCACTCGGCACCCTCGATAGCCAAAGGTTCGAACAGACGCGGACGGAGGTAGTCGATGAGCTTCTCGCCCGTCACCTTCTGCACGATGGCCGAGAGCATATATGTTCCCATACTATTATACCAGAAGAACGTGCCCGGCTCGTGAACAAAGGGGTGTGCCAAGAATGCCTCGACCCAATCGGTGCCCTCGGGCAGAGAACGACGGTTAGGCTCGGTGTCGTGACCTGCGGACATAGTGAGCAGGTGGCGCACCTCCACCTTCTTCAGATTATCGCTCACCTCGGCGGGCAGTTTGTCGGGGAAGATATCCACAACCTTGTCCGAAAGCGAGAGCTTGCCCTCGGCAATGGCAAAGCCTACGGCTGTGGCGGTGAAGGTCTTACTCACCGAGTTCAAGATGTGGATCTTGTCGGGAGCGCCCTCGCTTAGCCACTGCTCCTTTACGACCTTGCCATCCTTCACAATCATAATGCTATGCAGGTCCTGCTCGGCCGCAGCTACTGCCTTGAGATAGTTGTCGAAAGCTACATCCATCGCAGCCGATGCCTCGGCACGAGGCAGGCGACCATCAACCATATTTACCTCCGCAGAGTCGCAGCCCGCCACAACGACAGCCGCCACAACGACAGCGCACGCTCGTTTTATAAAATTCAGAATCATAGTGTGTAATTTTTAGGGTTAGTTACGCAAATATAGGGATAAGTTTGTCAATCAACAAACTGCCATAACAAAAAAAAGCGGCTGCCGACATTCGACAACCGCTTTTTCTATTATATTTTTTGAGGGAGGTATGCTCTTCGCATAAATGTTTATTATGTAGGCTATTTTGAGGATTGCCGCCGCTACGAGAAGCGGAGCATACTTTGCGTATGTGAGCATTCTCGGAGCAAGCAAGACGCCAAAAGAGCCACATTAGAAGCATTTATACTATTTTACCTCCTCGAACTCTACATCCTCGGGCTGAGCCTGCGCACCACCTTGCTGGCCAGCGTTGGGATTCTGCTGTGCACCGCCCTGAGCCTGCTGCTCGGCCTGCTGTGCTGCGTAGAGATCCTGCGATGCGGCCTGCCAAGCGTTGTTCAGCTCAGCGATAGCGGCGTCGATGGCTGCTACGTCCTGCGACTTGTGAGCCTCCTTCAACTTTGCGAGTGCGCCCTCGATAGCCGACTTCTTGTCAGCGGGAATCTTGTCGCCGTACTCCTTGAGCTGCTTCTCCGTTGCAAAGATGTTTGAGTCGGCTGCATTCACCTTATCCACGCGCTCCTTCTCGGCCTTATCCTTCTCCTCGTTGGCCTTGGCCTCGTCGCGCATACGCTGAATCTCCTGCTCGGTCAAGCCTGATGAGGCCTCGATGCGGATCTTCTGCTCCTTGCCCGTACCCTTATCCTTAGCCGATACGTTCAGGATACCGTTGGCGTCGATGTCGAACGTAACCTCGATCTGGGGAACACCACGCGGAGCTGCGGGGATTCCGTCCAAGTGGAAACGGCCGATCGACTTATTATCGCGTGCCATAGGACGCTCGCCCTGACATACGTTGATCTCTACCGAAGGCTGGTTGTCGGCAGCCGTCGAGAATACCTCGCTCTTGCGAGTGGGGATGGTGGTGTTGGCCTCGATGAGCTTAGTGAATACGCCACCCAAAGTCTCGATACCAAGCGACAGAGGGGTAACATCCAACAGCAACACATCCTTAACCTCACCGGTGAGGACACCACCCTGGATAGCAGCACCGATAGCCACAACCTCATCGGGGTTTACGCTACGGTTAGGAGTCTTA
>CAZWHN010000055.1:0-10496 GCA_964633635.1 uncultured Alistipes sp.
ATGATGGGTACGTCCAACTCCTTGGCTATAGCCTTAAGGGTTCGTGAGATGAATGCCACCTCCTGCTCGCGGTTGCCCTTCGAATCCTGCGTACCGGTCATAAGTTGGAGGTAGTCGATGATGATTATCTTAATGTCGTTGTGAATCTTCAGACGGCGTGCCTTCGAGCGGAACTCGAAGACCGACAGCGCCGGTGTATCGTCGATATAGAGCGGAGCCATACCCAGCGGCTTGGTGGCACTCTCCAGATGGCGCCACTGCTCGGGTGTGAGGCGGCCCGACTTGATGTCGTTGCCCTGCAAGCCTGTCTCGGCGACGATGAGTCGCATCATAAGCTGCACCGACGACATCTCAAGCGAGAAGAAGGCCACGGGCGACTCGTGGTCGATAGCCATATTGCGGGCCATCGAGAGCACGAAGGCGGTCTTACCCATCGAGGGACGTGCCGCGATGATGATCAGATCGCTCGGCTGCCAACCGAGTGTCACACGGTCGATAGCCATAAATCCCGACGGCACACCGTTGAAGGCCGAGGTGTTCTTGCTCGCCTCCTCGATCTGCGCCAGCGCCTTGGCCAGAATGTCGCTCGCGTTCTGTACCGAACGCTTGACGTGTCCCTCGGCAACCTTGAAGATCTCGCTCTCGGCATAGCCGATCAGGTCGGTCACATCCTGATCCTCGTCGTACGAGCGACGCTGAATCTCGGTGGCCGAGCGGATAAGCTCGCGCTGGACATATTTCTGGGCGATGATCTTGGCGTGGAACTCGACATTGGCGGCCGAGCCCACCTTCTGCGTGAGCTGTGCTAAGTAGGCCGCACCGCCCACCTTCTTGAGCTCCTTACGCACTTTCAACCGCTCGGTGACGGTGTAGAGGTCGATGGGTTTGAGCTCGGCCGAGAGCGACTCGATGGCACGGTAGATGAGGCGATGCTCCTCGGTGTAGAAGGCCTCGGGGGTGATGTACTCCTGCACGGCGATGATGCTATCGCGCTCCAGCATAAGCGCACCCAGCACCGCCTCCTCCAGCTCGACGGCCTGCGGTGGTACGGTCCCCACGACGGGGGCTTCGGTCATATTTTCGTATGCGGCACGGTTGCGTGCCGAGGGGTTGTGATCTATTGCCATAACGATGTGTGTTTCGAGACTCAAAATTAGACATTTTTGACCAAACCTCAAATGCCAAATTATAGAAATTTATAAACATCGCCCTGTTGATAAAGGTTTTGTTGGTCAGAGCGAGCCGATTACGGCTCCAACCTCAGACTGCGACGTGTGGTGGCTAAAACGGCGACGCTGAGGCGCGCATCCTCCACCGAGGAGAGAATCGCCTCGCCGAGCGACATCATCGTAGCGCCCGTGGTGAAGACATCATCGACCAGAAGGATGTGTTTACCCCGAAGCGCCTCGGCACTTCTAACGCTGAAGATGCCCTCCACATTATCCCACCTATCGGCGTGAGAACGAGAGGTTTGGCTACGGTTGTAGCGGTGGCGACGCACGCTGCGACGATCGACCTTGAGTCCCATCTCGCGGGCTATGCCCTCGGCCAGATACTCCGACTGGTTGTAACCTCGCCACAGTCGGCGGCTCCAATGCAGTGGCACGGGTACGACCACATCCACATCGTCGTAGAGGCCGCTCCGACGCATCAGCGCCCCATACCAGCGACCGAGGTTGTAGGCTGTGAGCCATCGTCCGCCATACTTGAAGCGGTGGACAGCCTCGCGCCACGGGCTACCCTCGACATACCACAGCAGTGCCGAAGCCCGATGGACAGGCAGCAGACCCCAAAAACGCTCCTGCATAGGATTTGCCGCCTCCTCCCACAGACGTGTGAGGGGAGCCGTGAGCTCGCACATCGTGCAGACGACAGCCTCGCCCTCGGGCAGACGGCCTCCGCAGATGGGACAGGTGCGGGGAAGGATGAGCGAGCGCAGATCGCGCCACATATCACTGAGTATCGACATCGACAACTATATTGACGTGTTTGAGTTCGGCATCGCTGCGCACACCCTCTAATACCTCACGCATCAGCTCACGGGCACGCGCCATCGAACGGCCATTCTCGATCTTGAGCATAAGTTGCAATATGTACTCGCCACGGATGCGATCGACCGCTGGCGCCACGGGTCCCGCCACACGGGCACCGAACTTTTGGCGCAACTGCTCGGCCACGCGAGCCGTACAACGACGCAGCAGCTGGGGATCGCGCTCACGCAGGGTGAAGAGCACCAGACGCGAGTAGGGAGGATAGAAGAAGGCGTGACGATCGCGCAGCTCCGAGCGGGCCATAGCCTCGTAGTCGCCACGGGCAACACGCTCGATGGTGGGGTTGTCGGGCTCGGAGGTCTGGATGATCACCACACCCTCGCGCTGACGACGGCCAGCACGTCCCGCCACCTGCATCATCAGCTGGAAGGCGCGCTCCGAGGCTCGGAAGTCGGGCGAGTAGAGCAGATTATCGGCATTGAGGATACCCACCACCGCCACACGCTCGAAGTCGAAGCCCTTGGTGATCATCTGCGTGCCGACTAAAATATCCGTCTCGCCCCGCTCGAACGAGCCGACGATACGGTTGAAAGCGCTCTCCGAGGTGGAGGTATCACGATCGAGACGTGCCACACGAGCCTCGGGGAAGAGTGCAGCGATGGCCTCCTCGACACGCTCCGTGCCGAAGCCCATAGCCTTCAGATCGACGGTCTCGCACTGCGGGCAGGCTCGGGGGATGGGTGCTGTGTAACCGCAGTAGTGGCACTCCATACGGCCACTCGAACGGTGTTCCGTCAGGGTTACGTTGCAGTTGGGGCAGCGGGGCGTCCAGCCGCAGCCGCAGCATTGAACGTAGGGCGAGAAGCCTCGACGATTCTGGAAGAGCATCACCTGCTCGCCTCGATCGAGCGCCTCGCCTATGGCGTGGATGAGCACCTGATTGAAGTGTGTGCGACGCTCGCCACGCTTGACTGAACGCATCGTGTCGGAGATGATGATGCGGGGCGATGTGGCGCCGCCATAACGCTCCTCGAGCGACGAGTAGCCGTACTTGCCCCACTGGGCATTGGCATAGCTCTCGAGCGAGGGGGTGGCGCTACCGAGGATGGCCTGACAGCCGTAGATCGAAGCCAGCACGACGGCCACGTCACGTCCCTGATAACGGGGAGCTTGGTCGCTCTGCTTGTAGCTCTGGTCGTGCTCCTCATCGACGATGACCAGCTGCAACGAGCTGAGAGGCAGAAACAGAGCCGAGCGGGCACCGATGACGAGCTCGCCACCCTCGCTATGCATCAGACGAAGGTAGGTCTCGGTGCGACGCAGCATTGTGAGTTTCGAGTGGTAAGCCGTTGTGTGCGAGCCGAATACCGACTCCATACGGCGTATGAGTTGCGACGAGAGTGCAATCTCGGGCACCAGCAGCAGCACATCGCCACCGCGTGCGAGCACCTCGGCTATGAGGGTCATATATATCTCGGTCTTGCCCGAGCCCGTCACACCTCGCAGCAGATGCACCGACCGTCCAGCCTCGCGCGAGGCTCGGATCTCGGCCACCACCTGCTCCTGCTTGGGGGTGAGTTGCGGTGTGAGGAAGCGTTCGAGGGTGTGTTGCATCGACGAGCGGGTGCGCTCGTGCAGGGTGATGTAGCCACCTTTGACGAGGGCTGCGATCTGCTGAGCGTCGCAGTCGATCTCTCGACGGGGCACCTCCTCTCGCTCGGAGAGTAGTTGCTTAAGCTGCTCCAGCACCTGCACCCGACGTGGGGCACGACGACGCAGGCGGTCGCACTCCAATCGCAGAGCCTCCCCGTCGCGCCACTCATCCTTCAAAGCAACAAAAGTCTCAGTGCGGGGGCGGAACTCGTCCTGCGAAAACTCCTCATCGGACGCGCCTTGCGGCTTGATGAGCGAGGGCAGCGCCACACGCATCACCTCGCCCAACGTACACATATAATAGTCGGCCATCCACTCCCATAGTCGCATCTGCTCGGCTGTGAGTAGCGGGCGCGAGTAGAGTCGGCGACCGATGGTCTTCACCCTCTTGACGGCGGGCCGACGATCGTGCAGTCGCCAGACGATGCCTGTGTAGATGTTGCGCGGGCCGAACTGCACCGCCACAGCGTCGCCCACACGCACAGCGTCGCCCTCCGCACCTTCGGGCACAGAGAACGAGTAGGCAGGCTGCGCCAGCGGCAGCACTATATCGGCAAAACGTGGCATCGGAATCAAAGGTACAAAAAAAATGAGTAGTTTAGTATTTCACAACACAGAACTACTCATAAAAATAATGCGATTGTGGTAGATGAAGAAACCTAACCACAATGCAAATATAATATAAATTATGCTAAAAAATCATCGTCGATGCTTATTTTTCACCGACGATTCGCTACTTTTGCAAAAAAGTAAAGCAAAAATGACCTACCCGTGGGGCGATAGCCGCCGCTTCTACTCCTATGCGGCATATTTTCGACGTGTTTTCGGCCACCGAATGCAGAAGGTTACCGTCAACGCCGGCTTCAGCTGTCCCAACCGCGACGGTGCGATCTCGACGGGAGGCTGCACATTCTGCGACAATCGAGCCTTCACACCATCGTACTGCGATCCCCGCAAGAGCATCACAGAGCAGATCGACGAGGGTGTGGAGTTCCACCGCCGCCGCTACCGCACGGCCGAGCAATATTTGGCCTATTTCCAATCGTTTTCAAATACTTACGCACCGCTCGATCGTCTGCGCGAGTGCTACAACGAGGCCCTCGCCCACCCCTCCATTGCGGGCATTGTGGTTGGCACACGCCCCGATTGCGTCGATGCGGAGAAGCTCGACTACTTCGCCTCGCTCTCGCGCGAAAAATATGTCGCCATCGAGTATGGAGTCGAGTCGTGCTACGATCAGACGCTCAGCCGCATCAACCGCGGCCACGACTTCGCAACAGCCGAGCGAGCCATCCGAATGACTGCCGAGCGGGGCATACACTGCGGGGCGCACTTCATCCTCGGCCTGCCCGACGAGAGCGATCAGATGCTCATCGATCAGGTCGAGCGCATCAACTCGCTGCCACTCACCACGGTGAAGTTCCACCAGCTGCAACTCTTCCGCGGAACGGCTCTTGCCGAGGAGTACGATGCCCACCCCGAGCGCTTCCGATTTTGGAGTGTGGAGGAGTATATCGACCTCTTCATCGAGGTGTTGCGTCGCCTCAGGCACGACATCGTGGTCGAACGCTTCGCAGGCGAGGCTCCGCCACGCTATCACCACACCAAGGGGTGGGGATTGGTACGCAACGAGGAGCTTTTGGCGATGCTCGATCGAAGATTGGAGGAGAAAAATGTACATCAAGGCGATTTTTTTAATATATTTGCGCCCTCGGAGCGATAATGCTACCGTTTGGTAATGAGAATTGTATATTTTAGTTGCAAATTATAAGTGTTTGTAGTATGAAACTTTCATTCACAAAAGTGGCTGTCGGCATCAAGGAGTATCTGCTGATGGCGGTGGGAATGTTCCTCTACGCCTTCGGATGGGTGGGATGTGTGATCCCCGTCGGAGGTATGGGTGGCGGTGCGACAGGTCTGTCGATGATCTTCAATGCGCTGGTGCCCGCAATCTCGATCGGTACGTTTGTATTTATCATCAACGCCGTGCTGCTCATAATCGCGGGATTCATCGTCGGCTGGAACTTCGGAATCAAGACCATATACTGCATCACGGTGCTGTCGGTGGCGATGGATGTGGTGGGTATGATACTGCCCGAGAACATCCTTGCGATATACACGCAGAACATCGACTCGAACAGTATCCTGCTCGTGATCCTGGGTGCCGTGATGGCAGGTGCGGGCGTTGCGCTGAGTTTCAGTCAGGGCGGCTCAACGGGTGGCACGGACATCGTAGCGATGATCATAAACAAATACAAGACAATCAGTTACGGCAAGATCGTGATCTCGAGCGACTTCTTCATCATCGGCTGCTCGCTCTTCATTGCCAGCGATCTGGCGTCGGGAATTGCCACGGTGGTGTATGGTTATATTATGGTGGCGGTGTTTGGCTACACGGTCGATCTGATTCAGTCGGGTAACCAGCAATCGAGCCAGATCTTCATCATCTCGCCCCACTACGAGGCCATAGCCGATGCCATCAACAACGAGGCACATCGTGGTGTGACGATCATCGACGGCAAGGGGTGGTACACGAAGCAGGAGTGTAAGATTGCGATGGTGGTGTGCCGCAAGCGCGACGCCGCGGGAATACTGAAGATCGCCCACCGCATCGACGAGAACGCCTTCTGCACGATGGGCTCGGTGATGGGAGTCTATGGTCAGGGGTTCGAGGCGCTGAGTAAGATTTAACACTCATACATCATAATATAAAGGGGCTGCCTAACGTAAAAGTTAGCAGCCTCTTTTATTTTGCGCTAAAATTCCTGCTTTTTGACTATTGTTTTTGGTACAATTATCGAGAATAATATATACCTTTGTTCTATACAAAGGGATTTTTGCCCCTCGAACTTAAAAGTGTAAAACTAAAAATGATACTACTATGAAAAATTACTTCGATCTTAAAGGACAGGTGGCTGTCGTGACGGGCGCCTCAACGGGTTTGGGACTGCAGATGGCTAAGGCTTTTGCCAATCAGGGTGCTAACTTGGTGCTGCTGGCTCGCCGCCAGAATCTCTTGGAGGAGAACGCCAAGGCCATCACCGAGGAGTTCGGTGTGGAGGTGCTGCCCTTCGCCTGCGACATCACCTCGACCGAGCGTGTTGTGGCTGCTGTGGAGGCTACGATGGAGCGCTTTGGCCGTGTAGATATTCTGGTTAACAACGCCGGTACGGGTGCCGTAGGTCCCGCCGAGGAGATCACCGACGACCAGTTCAAGCACGAGATGCAGATCGACCTCTACGGTACGTTTGTCTGCGCCCGCGAGTTCGGCAAGCAGATGATCAAGGCTGGCTACGGCCGCGTGATCAACATCGCCTCGATGTATGGTCTGGTGGGTAATATGATCGTGGGTAGCGCCCCCTACCACGCTGCTAAGGGTGGTGTGGTGAACCTCACCCGTGCGCTGGCTGCCGAGTGGGGCAAGTACGGCATCACTGTCAACTCGATCTGCCCGGGATACTTCTACACCGATCTTACGACCGCGACGCTCGACAGCGACTACTTCCAGGCTATCGCCAAGAGCAACATCCCGCTCCAGCGCTACGGTCGCTCGGGCGAGCTGGACACCTGCGCTCTGTTCCTCGCATCACCTTGCAGCACCTACGTCAATGGCCAGAATATCGCCGTGGATGGAGGTTACACCTGCATCTAGGCGCCGTAGGCACATCGGCCGAGAAAGAGTCTGTCTAACAAAATGGTTAGACAGACTTTTTTTGTAGGGAAAATTCAACATTCGATGTTACATTTTTTCGAGTTTATCGTATTATATTTGACGCAGGAAGTAATTTCGACATCGTGCGGCAACACTTGGGGCAACACTTAGGACCACAACCCAGCCGACAAACCCGCACGAGGAGATTAGGTGCAACGGATGAACAGCGACTTACTGAACATAGAGTTTCTCAAGGTCAAGGATGCGGCATATCGCTATGCCGCAGCTCTGTTGCACGACAGCGTCGAGGCCGAGGATGCAGTGCAGGATCTCTACGAACGGCTGTGGCGACGGCGACTGCTGATCCGCAGCACGGGCTTTCGGGCGTTGGTAATGAGTGCCACGCGCAACCTATGTCTCGACCGACTCCGGGTCCGCGAGCGACAACGGCACCTCGTCCCGATAGACTCCGCGGAGGTGGCAACCACCCTCACGGCTCACTCACTCGAGAGCGAGAGCGCCACCGAAGAGTTAGGACGCATAGCACGCCGCATAATCGAGGCCCTGCCACAGCGCGAACGCGAGGTGATGCATCTGCGTGAGGTGGAGGAGTTGCCCTTTGCGGAGGTGGCACGGGTGATGGGTATCAACGAGGCTGCGGCACGAATGGCCGCCTCGCGTGCCCGACAAAGAGTTAAAGAAGAACTTTCAAAGGTGATAGAGTATGGATTATAAGAAGATTTCAGCCGACGAGTTGGCCCAGCGGGCCATCGAGGCATACGCTGCCGAGGAGCGATCGCACCGCGTAGCCATCCGACTGCGCGAGCCGAAGCACACACCGCGTTGGCAGGTGGCTATGGCTGCGACGGTGGCTGTGGTGGCCGTCGTGGTGGGTGTGGCGTGGATGTCGCGTCCCACGGTGTGGGGCTATGTCAATGGTCGCCCGCTCTACTCGCTCGAGGAGGCGCAATACTATGCCGAGCAGGCGTTGGCCAACTTGGCCGTTGCCGATCTGCAACCGCAGGAGGATATACTGCAAAAGATTTTGTCGTTGGATTAAACTCACTTAACTATTTTTATATATGAAGACCTTCTACACAAAAACACTTCTTCTGCTGGCGCTCATCGTCGTGAGTGCTGGCACAGCCCGTGCGCAGTTCAGCATCGGACTCGACGGCATTAAGTTCGACACCGACTCGACCTCGGTCGTCAAGCAGGACAACAATCCCGTAAGCGCATCGGTCATCATCTGGGCATACCCCAAGCCCGACCGCCGATTAGTCATCGGACGCCGCACGCTATCGACCATCCCCACCTTCGAGTTGGGTTGGAACGCACTCTCGGGCGTGGGCTACGACGCCTATGCGAACCGCACGGAGCCCGTCGGTGACTTCTTCGACATCCATAATTGGCGATCGACGCAGGTGACGCTCAACCTCTTCCACCTCTCGGCCTACGACCGACACAACCGTGTGGGCGTGAGTGTCGGATTGGGACTCCGAGCCAACAACTACCGTTTCGAGCGCAACCTCTCGCTCACGCGCGAGGATGGCATTGTGGTGCCCTACCGCATCAGCGATGTGACCGACCGCGGAGTGAAGAAGAGCAAGATGAACATCGCAGCGATACACATCCCCGCCGAGGTGATGTTTGGCAATCCGCGTCGCTTCGCATTCTCGGTGGGTGGTTATGTCGATATGGTGATGAACTCGCACACCAAGATCAAGTATCGTGGCGGGCGCAAGCACAAGGAGCACAACCTCCCCGTGAACTTCATTCAGGCGGGTGTTACGACACGCTTTACCTTCAGCTGGTTCTCGGTCTATGCCTCATATCAGCCTACGCAGATATTCAAGTCGGGCCGTGGCCCCGAGGCGCAGCAGTGGACAATAGGTATTGGATTCTAAACGAGAGAGGCTATGAAGAGAATTTTTAAGCCGTGGTTGGCTGCCGTGCTGATTGTGGGCTTTACGGCAGCGGGCAGCGTTGCGCAAGCGCAGACAAGAGAGTTTTTGGAGCAGTTCAACGTGATACAGCTCAAGGTCGATGGCCCCGAGGAGGCCAAAGGTATTGAGGTGACACAGCTCTCGGCCGAGTTGTTGCGTTCGCTCACACCCAAGGAGCGTCAGTACGACAACGGCAGTCTGCTCCGACGTATTCAGATGATATACCAGATCAAGTTTGACTTGCCGCAGAACGAATTGTGGTATCAGACCTTCTACGACGCGACGGTGGTGTCGGGAGGCAGCGGGCTATACAAGCAGCAGACCCGCATCAACAACAACGACTCGACGATATGGGTATATGAGGCTGAGAGACGAACAAGGTCGTCGAAGCCGTCGGAGTTTCTGATCTTTATCAAGGGTAAGGATAAGGCTTTGATATGCGATATTGTGGGTTACATCACGCTCGACAATGTGATGACGATGCTCTCGCCCGAGATCAAGGCAGGAAATTACAACACCTCGCTCGAGGTGCTGCCCGAGAAACCCGAGAAGCCCGAGAAGCCGCAGATGCCCGAGAAACCCGAGAAGCCGCAGATGCCTGAGATGCCTGAGATGCCTTAATAAACTCGTCATTTCACATTTCTTATTTGTCAATAAAGTAAATGCAAAACAGGCCTTAGGCCTGCGTCATTCCACATTTTTACTTTTTAATGCTTTACTGATACAGAGTAAGTAGCCAAGTAAAAATGATTGGAATCTACCTTTGTCAATAATACTTTGCTGATACAGATTTCTTTCCACCTTTTGCTGCCAAAAGGTGGAGCCAAAAGGCACGCGGTGATAAATTTTCGGGGTCAACGCCCCGCCCTCGGTAAAACGGATGCAAAGCACTTTTGAAGCAATCAAAAGGTCTCCGTTTTTTAACCCTCGGTCGGCGCGTCGCCCTTTCTCCGAAAATTCATCGGCCGCGGATAGGCTCACGCACGGGGATGATCATTCGTCAATAAAGTCAATGTAAAGCAGGCGTAACGCCTGCGTCATTCCACATTTTTACTTTTTAAGGCCTGCCTGATACAGAGTAAGTAGCCAAGTAAAAATGATTGGAATCTACCTTTGTAAAAATGCCTTCCTGATACTGACAATTATCAACATCCGTTAGAGATTAATCCGCGTTCGCGGCTTTTCACCGCCTCGGCTCGGCAAAGTCTGCAAGCAGCCTCTGCTCTCGCCTTAATGGCGGCGTTCCCATCGTCG
>CAZWHN010000056.1:0-1516 GCA_964633635.1 uncultured Alistipes sp.
GCATCGACCACCGCATCCGCGAGCATCTCATCACGCGCGAGATCTCGATTGGCGACTACGTTCTGACGGGTGGCGAGCTGGCCGCCTGTGTCATTGCCGACTCGGTGGTGCGATTGATCCCAGGTGCTATTGGCGACGAGGCCTCGGCCTTGACCGACTGTTTTCAGGATGATCTGCTGGCACCTCCCGTATATACCCGCCCTGCCGAGTTCCGTGGCTGGCGAGTACCCGATGTGCTACTCTCGGGCAACTTTGCCGAGATCGAAAAGTGGCAGGAGGAACAGTCGTATGAGCGCACCAAGCGCCTGCGCCCCGATTTGTTGGAGAGGATGTAGATTTTTGTCGGTGGCAGAGGCTGCTTGCAGACTTTGCCGAGCCGAGGCGGTGAAAAGCCGCGAACGCGGATTAATCTACCTTTGTCAAAGTACCTACCTGATACTGACTTTATCTATGCCTCAAATACAAGGTTGATTCCCATCGCCTTGCTACGCAAGTCGGGGAATGACGTTTTTATATAAGGTTAATAACTATAAACCAAACACAACCCAATGACCACCCATATTGAAAAACTCATAGCCTCGTGCCCGACGGCCATCCTCTGCTCGGTCGATGCCGAGGGCTACCCCTGCGCCAAGGCAATGCTTGCGCCACGCCACCGCGATGGATTAAAAGAGATTTGGTTCTCGACCAACACCTCCTCGCAGAGCGTCGCCCGCTACCGCCGTGAACCAAAGGCGTCGGTATATTTCTACGACGCCGCGACGTTTCAGGGAGTGATGCTGCGCGGCCGCATTGAGGTAAGGGAGGACTCCGCCGCCAAAGAGTCTCTGTGGCAGGAGGGCGACGAGATGTACTACCCGCAAGGCGTTGCAGACCCCGACTATTGCGTTCTGCATTTTGTGGCCGAGAGTGCCCGCTACTACGCCGATTTTCAGTCGATTGATATAAAATTATAACCTATGAAATACTACATCATCGCAGGTGAGCCGTCGGGCGATTTGCACGGCTCGAACCTAATGAAAGGATTGCTCAAGGCCGACCCCGAGGCCAAGTTCCGCTTCTGGGGTGGCGATATGATGGCCGCAGTGGGCGGACGGGAGAATCTCGTCAAGCACTACCGCGAGATGTCCTTCTTCGGCTTTGTGCAGGTGGCCCTCAACATCCGCACCATCCTCAGCCAGATGGGCGACTGCTGCCGCGACATCGAGGCCTTCGCACCCGATGTGGTGATCCTGATCGACTACCCGGGTTTCAACGTCAAGATTGCCGAGTTCGCCCACGGGCGCGGCATCCCCGTACACTACTACATCGCCCCCAAGGTGTGGGCGTGGAAGGAGCATCGCGTGAAGGCACTCAAAAAGTTTGTCGATCGCCTCTACATCATCTTCCCCTTCGAGAAGGAGTATTTTCGCGGCAAGGGCATCGAGCCCCACTTCGAGGGTAATCCCCTGATGGACGCCATTGCCCAGCGCTGCGCTGCCGCACCCGAGGAGTCGGTTTTCCGAGCCGAGAATGG
>CAZWHN010000056.1:1616-3462 GCA_964633635.1 uncultured Alistipes sp.
GAGATGGTGGTATATAAGCCCTCGGTGGATGAGGCCGAGCGGGAGTTGCGCTCGATACTGTCGGGCGGCGCAAAACGCGCAAAGATGCTCGCCGACTTTGATGAGTTGCGTGCAATTATCGGCGGAGCGGGTGCCAGCGACAGGTTTGCTGCCGATATTGTAAAGACGATAAAGAAGTAATGCTTTTCGGTGCCGTTATATTTGCCGTAGTTTGGGGGCTTATTGCCCTATTTCTGCGTCGCTATCCCGAGACGATGGCGGGATACAACACTATGCCAAAAGCCAAGCGTGAAAAGATTGATATTCAGCGCGTTGGGCGTCTGGTGTCGAATGCAATGTTTGCAGGTCTGCCTTTTTCCCTCGCCTCGCCCCTTATGCCGAGCAAGGAGTTATATACGCTGCTACTGGTGTGGGTGCCCGCGGGACTGCTCGTCGCCTGCGCGATATATGTAAATGTAAGAAAAGAAAAATTTAAGAGATAATGAAGATAATTTGTATTGGCCGCAACTATTTGGAGCACGCCAAAGAACTCCACGACGGAGCGGAGATTCCCCGTGAGCCGCTCTTTTTCCTCAAGCCCGACACGGCTCTGTTGCGTAACAACGACCCGTTCTACATCCCCTCGTTTTCCAACGAGGTGCATTACGAGTGCGAGTTGGTGGTTCGCATCACCCGTTTGGCTAAGTGTATCGACGAAAAGTTTGCCTCTCGTTGCTACGAGGAGGTGGGACTCGGCATCGACTTCACGGCGCGTGACCTCCAGCGCGAGGCCATCGCAAAGGGTCTGCCGTGGGAGCTCTGCAAAGGCTTCGACCACTCGGCAGCGCTGTCGAATCAGTTTGTGCCACTTACGGAGCTGGGTGGCGATGTGCAAAACCTCCACTTCGAGATGGAACTCAACGGCGAGGTGCGCCAGCGTGGTTTCACGGGCGATATGCTCTTCACGGTGGATCGCATCATCAGCCACGTCTCGCAGTATATGACCCTGCGCATCGGCGATCTGATCTACACGGGCACACCCGTGGGTGTGGGTGCCGTGAGTGCGGGCGACAACATCAAGGCTCGCATCGGAGGGCATACGTTGTTGGATTTTGATGTGATGTAAGCCTTTTGAAATTCAAAATTTTCGAAAAATATGCTTTTGCACGATAAATTGAAAAATCGCCGCCTCATCTTAGCCTCGCAGTCACCGCGACGTCGCCAACTACTCACCGAGGCGGGCATCGAGTTCGACCTCGCTCCCCGTTTCGAGTGCGAGGAGTCGTTCCCTGCAACTATGGCCGCAGGCGAGGTGGCCGAGTACCTCTCCGCGCTAAAGTCGGAGGCCTACCCCGAGCCGTTGGGCGAGAGGGATATTCTGCTCACGGCCGACACGGTGGTCATCGCCTGCGGGCGCATCCTCGGAAAACCTACGGACCGTGCGGAGGCCATCGAGATGATCGCCCTGCTCTCGGGTTGCGAGCACGAGGTGATCACGGGCGTGACGCTGCGTAGCGCGGCCGACCGCCACAGCTTCTCGGTCCGAACGAAGGTGCGTTTTCGTGAGCTACGGCAGGAGGAGATCGAGTACTACGTCGATCACTACCGCCCGATGGATAAGGCGGGTGCCTACGGTATTCAGGAGTGGATCGGCTACGTCGGCATCGAGGGCATCGAGGGGTCGTTCTACAATGTGATGGGTCTGCCCGTGCAACGCCTCTACACCGCCCTGAATGATTTTTTGGGGTAGGGGGTATAGATGTGTCATTGCGAGGAGGGCAATGCCCGACGTGGTAATCTACCGTTGTGTAGTGGCATAGGCGAGGAAATCACAAAACACCCGTTACGGGTGCGTCATTCCCCGGAG
>CAZWHN010000056.1:3562-10410 GCA_964633635.1 uncultured Alistipes sp.
CGTCATTCCCCGGAGCGGAACGAAGTGTAGCGACGATGGGAATCCTCCACTGATTATACGCACAAATCAGTATCAGGAAGTTCGTTTCAACAAAGGTAGATTCTCACGCCTTTGCTTTGAGTCGTAGTCTGTATCAGCACGGCTGTGCGACGCAAAGGCTCAGAATGACGTTGTATTTAATTTTCGCATTTGCGAAAATGTGGAATGACGTTTATTTATTACTTTGTTGACAAAAGAGTGGAAGATTCCCTTCGCCTTGCTGCGCAAGTCGGGGAATGACGTGTTACAAATAAAAAAAGAGATGAGCTACGGCTCATCTCTTTTTTGTAAATCATTGCATCTGCAATCCTTTGTCAGATTACAACTTACGCAGCCAGATGTTGCGGAAGCTGATGGGCTCCGAAGGATCGCCGTGGCTCTGCAACTTGATGGGGCCTGCACCGTGAGGCTTCACCTGCGGGTGGCCGATGTACTCGGTCGTACCGCGGATAACCACGTTGTTCTGCAGCACTACGCCGTTGTGGATAACCGTAACGGTGGGAGGCACGCGATACGAACCATCCTCGTGGAATACGGGAGCGTTGTAGATGATGTCATATACGTTCCACTCGCCGGGCTTGCGCATTGCGTTGGCCTTGGGAGTTGACTGCTTGTAGATGCTACCCGTCTGACCGTTGGTGTAGGTGGGGTTGTTGTAGCAGTCGAGGATCTGCACCTCGTAAAGACCCTGAAGGAAGACACCGCTGTTACCGCGTGCCTGGCCCTCGCCAGTGATGTTCTCGGGTACGCACCACTCGATGTGGAGCTGGAAGCTCTCGAAGGTCTCGCGGGTCTGGATGTCGCCCTTCTTCTTATTCACGGTGAATACGCCATCGTGTACATCCCACTCGGCGGGACCGCCATTAGCGCTCTGCCAAGCAGTCAGATCCTTACCGTCGAAGAGCACGATAGCATCCGAGGGAGCAGAGTTGGTCGTGATGTCACCAGGGGTTACCACGGGGGGTACGGGGGTGTAGAACTCGGTCATACCCGGGCGCATACGGTTGGGATCCTGCTGCTGAGCCTGAGTGCGCTGACCCTGAGGAGCTTGTGCTGAGGCTACCGCCGCAACGGTCAGAGCCAGAGCCGAAAAGATAAATTTCTTCATACCAAAAATTTTTATTTTACTGTAAATTGTTGTGTGCTTTGGTTGTAAAAGCACTACAAAATTAAAAAAAATGATTCGATTCTCACAATCTCGGCCCAATTTTCTCACTCCGAGCGAGAATATTTGATCGTTGGATTTTGATGTGTTGCCACTTTTTCGTATATTTGAAAAAAATATCTCGCTATGGCAATATTCAAAGTCGAAGGAGGCCACCGCCTCTCGGGCAGCCTCACACCGCAGGGTGCCAAGAACGAAGCGTTGCAGATTCTATGCGCCACGCTGCTTACATCGGAAAGGGTCGTGGTACACAACGTGCCGCAGATTCTCGATGTCGTGCAACTGATCGAGCTGCTGGAGAAGATGGGAGTCGAGGTCGAGCGCCTCGGCGGCGACTCGTATGCCTTCCGTGCGGCCAACATCGATCTGGACTACCTGCGTAGCGAGGACTACCACCGTCGCTGCCGTCGTCTGCGTGGCTCGGTGATGATGATCGGCCCGCTGCTGGCCCGCTTCGGTGTGGGATATATGCCCAAGCCGGGTGGCGACAAGATCGGCCGTCGTCGTCTGGATACCCACTTCCTCGGATTTCAGAAGTTGGGCGCCACGTTCAACTTCGATCAGGCCGACGAGTTCTTCTCGGTGGAGTGCAAGCGACTGAAGGGTTGTTATATGCTCCTCGACGAAGCCTCGGTGACAGGCACGGCCAATATCGTGATGGCTGCCGTGCTGGCCGAGGGCACCACCACAATCTACAACGCTGCGTGCGAGCCCTACCTGCAACAGCTCTGCAAGATGCTCAACCGCATGGGTGCGAAGATCTCGGGCATAGCCTCCAATCTGCTCACCATCGAGGGCGTCAAGGAGTTGGGTGGCACGGAGCACACTATGCTGCCCGATATGATCGAGGTGGGTAGCTTTATCGGTATGGCGGCAATGACGCAGTCGGAGCTGACGATCAAGAATGTCTCGTACGAGAATTTGGGTATCATCCCTGCGCAGTTCTCGCGTATGGGCATCCAGTTCGAGCAGCGTGGCGACGATATCTACATCCCACAGCAGGATCACTACGCAATCGAGAGCTTCATCGACGGCTCGATTATGAACATCGCCGACGCTCCGTGGCCAGGCCTCACGCCCGACCTGCTGTCGATCTTTCTGGTGGTGGCTACGCAGGCCAAAGGTGCTGTGCTGATTCACCAGAAGATGTTCGAGAGCCGATTGTTCTTTGTCGATAAGCTGATAGATATGGGTGCGCAGATCATCCTCTGCGATCCCCACCGTGCAACGGTCATCGGCCACGACCACCGTGTGCGTCTGCGTGCTACGCGAATGACCTCGCCCGATATTCGTGCGGGTGTGGCACTGCTCATTGCGGCGATGAGTGCCGAGGGTACAAGCACCATCCAGAACATCGAGCAGATCGACCGCGGCTACAAGGACATCGACCGTCGCCTGAATGCACTCGGTGCCCGCATCACCCGTTTGGAGGAGTAACTAAAAACCACTAACCTATGATAATCACAACCACAAGCAACATCGATGGTGCTCACATCGAGGAGTACCTCCAGCTCGTCTCGGCCAATGTCGTGATCGGCACAAACATCTTTTCCGACTGGTTCGCCTCGGTGACCGACATCTTTGGCGGCAAGTCGCGTACCTACCAACGCAAGTTGGACGACCTGTATGCCGAGGCGCTGAAGCGTGTCGAGGAGCGTGCCGCGAAGTTGGGTGCCGATGCTGTCGTGGGTCTGAAGATGGACTTCGGCGAGGTGTCGGGCAAGGAGAAGAGTATGTTTATGGTCTCGGCCGTAGGCACCGCCGTGAAGTTGAGAAGATAATCTAAAACCGAATTTAATATGAAAAAGATTTTTACAGCCGTAGCCCTGCTGATGATGTGCGCATCGGCATCGGCGCAGGAGTTCCGCGCGGCCATCTCGAATGTGCCGGGCAACGAGTATCCCAAGGTGTCGGACGATATGCGTGCCATTGTGCGCTACACATCAAAGAGCGCCAAGAAGGTGCAGGTACAGGGTGGCGAGGGCTTTGCCCCGCAGCCCGTCGATATGGTGAACGACGGCGAGGGCAACTGGTCGGTCGAGCTCAAGGGGCTCACTCCTGGCTTCCACTACTACTGGTTTCTGGTCGATGGCGTGCAGGTGAACGACCCCGCCAGCGTCGCCTACTTTGGTTACAGCCGCCCCACGAGTGGTATTTATGCCGCCTACCCGGGTGAGGATTATATGGATGCGAAGGATGTGCCGCACGGTGTGGTGCGTGAGCAGTGGTATCTCTCGAGCGTGACGGGTCTGTGGCGTCGTGCCTATGTCTATACCCCTGCGGGTTACGACGAGAGCACGGATAAATATCCCGTCTTCTACCTCCTTCACGGTATGGGCGAGAACGAGCGTGGCTGGAGTTTGCAGGGACGTATGAACTTCATTATGGACAACCTCATTGCCGAGGGCAAGGCCGTGCCGATGATCGTGGTGATGGATTGCGGCTACACCGACACTATGGATCCCGCGACGGGTGCGATCAAGCGCTCGACCGACGCAGGCTCATTAGGTGAGATCTACTTCAAGGATATCATCCCGATGGTGGAGAAGAACTACCGTGCCAAGAGCGACCGCGAGAGCCGCGCTATGGCTGGTCTGTCGATGGGTGGCTTCCAGACGATGAACATCGCTCTGTCGAACATCGACAAGTTTGCCTACATCGGTGGCTTCAGTGCCGCGCTGATGATGGGTGGCCGCCAGCAGGTCGATCTCAAGACGGCCTACAACGGTGCGTTTGCCGACCCCGCAGCCTTTAATAAGAAGGTGAAGCTGTTGTGGTTAGGTGCTGGTAGTGGCGAGAAGATGTTTGTCGATGCGGCAGTAAATATGGGCAAGCAACTCAGTGATATGGGTGTAAAGGTGCAGCTCTATGTATCAGATAACACCTTCCACGAGTGGCACACTTGGAGCCGCTGCCTCAAGGAGTTCGCCCCGAAGTTGTTTAAGTAGAGAGTGCTTAACAAAAAAACAGGCTACACCACACGGTGCAGCCTGTTTTTTGCGGGCATATCCCTCAAGGAAAACCCATAAATATTAAGGTGTATTACAATCTCGCCTTGATAGCCTTCGACTCCTCCTCGTAACCGGGCTTGTCCAGCAGGGCAAACATATTCTTCTTGTAAGCCTCAACACCGGGCTGGTTGAAGGGGTTCACTCCCAAGATGTAACCGCTGATACCGCAAGCCTTTTCGAAGAAGTAGATCAACTCACCCAGAGCGGTCTCGTTGATTGCGGGGATCTCGATGCGCATCTGCGGCACGCCACCATCGACGTGTGCCAGCTGAACACCCAGCTCGGCCATCTTGTTAATCTCCGAAAGGCGCTTGCCAGTGAGGAAGTTCAGACCGTCCAAGTTAGCCTCGTCGGCGTCAACCTTAACCTCGTACTTCGAGCCAGCAACCGAGATGATGGTCTCGAACAGGGTGCGCTCGCCCTCCTGAATGTACTGACCCATCGAGTGCAGGTCGGCAGTCAGCGTAACGCTTGCGGGGAAGATGCCAAGACCCTCCTTACCCTCACTCTCGCCGTAGAGCTGCTTCCACCACTCGGCAACGTAGAGCAGCTTAGGCTCGTATGAACCCAAGATCTCGATCTTCTTGCCAGCCTTGTAGAGCTCGTTGCGAACGATAGCGTACTGTGCAGCCAAGTTCTCGGCAGCGGGAACGTCGGCAGCCGTAGCAGCCTCCATAGCCTGTGCACCAGTAACCAGAGCCTTGATGTCAACACCTGCCACAGCCAAAGGCAACAGACCCACGGGGGTGAGTACTGAGAAGCGACCGCCCACATCGTCGGGGATAACGAAGGTGGGATAACCCTCCTGAGTAGCCAGCGTCTTCAGTGCACCACGAGCCTTGTCCGTAATGGCTACGATGCGCTCGGCAGCCTCAGCCTTGCCGTAACGCTTCTCGAGTTCGGCCTTGATCAGACGGAAAGCGATGGCGGGCTCGGTGGTGGTACCCGACTTAGAGATTACGATGGCAGCCACCGAGTACTCCTTGGTAGCCTCCAGCAGCTCGTGGGTGTAGTCCTCCGAGATGTTCTGACCAGCGAAAACCACGGTGGGGTTCGAGTGCTTCTTCTGCAGGAACTCGAACGAGTTGCTCATAGCCTCGATAACGGCCTTAGCACCGAGGTACGAACCGCCGATGCCGATGCAGATCACCACGTCGGCCTTCTCGCGCAACTTGGCAGCCTGAGCCTCGATAGCGGCCAACTGCTCCTCGTCGATTGATGAGGGAAGATTCACCCAACCCAGAAAATCGTTACCAGCGCCCTCGCCCGTGTGGAGCAGGAGGTTTGCCGCAGCGGCCTCGGCCAACATAGCCTCGTTGATTGCAACGCCACTCTTGGCGAAGTCTAATTTGATAGAAGTCATTTTTTTCGTTTTTTTGGTTTATAATTTTTGTAACTAATTCTTTTGCGAATCTATACGGCTACAAAAATAATAAAAAATCCGCAAACTCTGCGTCTGCGGATTGTTAATGTTGTGAAGGGGATTATTTTCTACCCTCCATAAATTCAAGATACTCATCGTAGGTGAGGTAGCCATCTTTCCAATCGGATTTGGAGGGTGTTCCTCGTTTTAGAACAATCGTTGAGTAATTATAATAAACACCTTCCTTGAAAATATTATGAGTATTACCCTCTATTAAAAGTTGCGTTTCATCATAGCTAATAATCTTCCAATAATATTCCCCATCATTGCCAAATGTATAGGTATTGTCATCAACTTTTGTAAAGGTTTCTTGTATATAATAACTCGGATGCGGAATTACTGTACCAACATATCGTGTTACCATATCCTTAGAGAAAGTATAATATGAAGGTCTTGTTCCTGTGTCATATTGGACATCTCCTATCTCACACATTTCACCTTGCATATCAGGTTCAGTATAATAACATACAACCGACGGCATCCAAACTTCTGTAGAAGATATTGAAGACAACACTTCCATAATAGTCAATTCAGTTTCTCCCATCTCGTTCTTTATATCTTCCCACGGATTTTCAAATCCAAGATCGTCGTTACTGCAAGACATCAATAAACATATTGATAATAGAAATACTATTTTTTTCATACCGTTCTAATTTAATGAGTATGTAATCAATTTCTTATCCGTACTAAAATTACCATTTGGAGTATCAAACAATCCACTATCATAATCTCCATCGTAATCTCCATCCCAACCAAAGTTACAATATACAATATTAAAACTTTGAGAGCTTTCAATATTATCTACGTAGGTGGTACTGGTAGTATAATGCCGCCTCCACTCCTCAATACGATAAACGTCACAACCATCAATTACCCAAGCGTGACCGTACCAATTATTATCATTATCATAATAACCTCCTCTTGCATAAACAGGGAGCTGCTTATCGTAAACCATACTAATAACTGAGCTTAGAGAGTAATCAACAGTGGCTACATTCTGATATCCAGCAGTAGTTAAAAGATGATTAGCTTGACCTACTGTTATACCAGTCGCTAAAGTATTAACTGTATTTCCACTATATGACACACTTTGATAAGCGTCAATTGTCGATGTGATACGATATACAAAATTACCTACTTCAATTGTAGCAGAGACTGAATGACTATTATTCCCCTCTTCATACTCTTCAATTAAATCCCAATCAAATGT
>CAZWHN010000057.1:0-10102 GCA_964633635.1 uncultured Alistipes sp.
GCGAGCAGGAGGTGGCCTTCATCTCGCGTACGCTCAAGGCCATTGCCAAGGAGCTGAATGTCCCCATCATTGCCCTCTCGCAGCTGAGCCGTGCCACAGAGACCCGTGGTGGATCGAAGCGCCCGCAGTTGAGCGATCTGCGTGAGTCGGGAGCTATCGAGCAGGATGCCGACATCGTGGCATTCATCCACCGCCCCGAGTACTACGGCATCCAGACCGACGAGAACGGTATGCCCACAGCAGGTATGGCCGAGATCATCATCGCCAAGCACCGTAACGGTGCGGTGTGCGACGTGCCGCTCCGATTCCTCAAGGATCAGGCCCGCTTTGCCGATATGGATGCCGACGAGAGCTCGACGGCTGCCAACCCGATGGGTGGCGGCGGAGGCTATCAGGAGATCACCAGCAGCATCGACGGCGGCTTTGAGGGCGGCTTCGGTGGTGGAGGTGGCTTCGGCGGCGGGATGCAGTCGGGTGGTGGCTTAGGCTCAACGATGGGTGGCGAGTTCGGCCTTGATCAAGGCCCCACCAACATCGACCGCCAACGTCCTCTCTCGGACGAGGTGCCGTTCTAACGTAAAAGATAAAAATTATGGTTATTCGCGCATACACAGGCACAGTCGTGGGCATCGGCTCCACGATCGTCACCGTCGAGGTGAGCATCACGGGCGGAGGCTTGGGGTTGTTCCTCGTCGGCCTGCCCGACAATGCCGTGCGCGAGAGCGAGCAACGCATACGCTCGGCATTCGAGAACTCGGGATTTCGTATGACGGCCCGCAAGTGCGTCGTGAATCTCGCTCCTGCCGATCTGCGTAAGGAGGGCTCGGGCTTCGACCTGCCCATCGCTGTGGCGATCCTTGCTGCTACGGATCAGGTTGTGGCCGAACAACTTGCGGATTCGCTGTTCGTGGGCGAGCTGTCGCTCGACGGTGCGGTGAGGGGTGTGCGAGGCGTACTGCCCATCGTGGCCGAGGCCAAGGAGCGGGGCTTTCGTCGAGCCTACGTCCCTGCGGAGAATGCTGCGGAGGCTGCCGTGGTCGATGGCATCGAGGTGCTGGCCGTGGAGTCACTCAGAGAGGTGGCTATGGCACTGAGCGGGGAGGTGCAGCTCACGCCCCTCAGGAGCGATGTCGCCCCTCAGGAGCAGGCTGAGCCTTATGCCGACGACTTTGCCGATGTGAAGGGCCAGCAGCACGCCAAGCGTGCGTTGGAGATTGCGGCTGCGGGAGGTCACAACGTCATTATGATCGGTCCACCCGGCTCGGGAAAGACTATGCTTGCGCGACGTATGCCCTCGATCCTGCCGCCGATGAGTGTCGAGGAGGCGTTGCAGACCACCAAGATACACTCCGTGGCGGGTAAGCTCGGCACTACGCGTGGCCTGATGCGCCAGCGTCCGTTCCGTGCGCCGCACCATTTGGCATCGCCTATGGCACTTATCGGAGGTGGCAACTCGCCCCAGCCGGGCGAGGTGTCGCTGGCTCACAACGGAGTGCTCTTTTTGGACGAGATGCCTGAGTTTGGGCACTCGGTGTTAGAGGTGCTGCGTCAGCCGTTGGAGGATAAACACATCACGATTTCGCGTGTGCGATATACGGTCGATTACCCATCGAATTTCACCCTCGTGGCCTCGATGAACCCCTGCCCGTGCGGTTACTACAACCACCCCACCAAGGAGTGCAGCTGCTCGGCGGCGGCCGTGCATCGTTATGCGGGGCGAATCTCGGGCCCGTTGATGGATCGCATCGACCTACACGTCGAGATCACACCCGTGAGCCGTGAGGAGATGTCGTCAACGACGGGTTGCGAGAGCAGTGCTGCGGTGCGTGAGCGCGTTATGCGTGCCCGTGAGCGACAGGCCGAACGATTCCGTGGGGCGGGTATCGTGACCAACACGATGATGTCGTCGGCTATGTTGCGTGTGTTCTGTCCTTTGAAGCCCGAGGTGAGGCGGCTGTTGGATGTGGCGATGGAGCGTCTGCAACTCTCGGCCCGTGCCTACGACCGCATCATCAAGGTTGCCCGCACGATAGCCGATCTGGAGGGTGCTGCCGATATCGAGCCGAGCCACATCTCGGAGGCGATCACATACCGTTCGCTCGACCGCGAGAGCTGGGGACGGTAGATTATTAACAACGAAGAATGTAAAAAACGATATGAAACGAGTAATACTATCAGGAGGCGGTACGGGAGGTCACATCTATCCCGCTGTGGCGGTGGCCGAGGCGCTGCGTCGCAAGTGGAAGCAGGATGTCGAGATCCTCTTCGTTGGTGCCGAGGGCAAGATGGAGATGGAGAAGGTGCCAGCGTTGGGTTACAACATCGTGGGCCTGCCCATCGCGGGGCTGCAACGTCGCCTCGACTGGAAAAACCTGCTCGTGCCGTGGAAGGTGGTGCGTAGCGCTGCGAAGGCACGCCAGATCATCAACGACTTCTCGGCCGACGTGGTGGTGGGCTTTGGCGGTTACGCCTCGGCTCCCGTGCTGTGGGCAGCCCAGCAGATGGGTGTGCCGACGGTTATTCAGGAGCAGAATTCGTATGCTGGCTTGACGAACAAGATCCTCGCCCGTCGGGCACGTCGCATCTGCGTTGCCTACGAGAGTATGGAGCGCTTCTTCCCCGAGGATCGCATCGTCCTCACGGGCAACCCCTTGCGAGGTCGCTTCGCCGCAGCCGCAACGAAGAGTGCCGAGGCTGTGGCTCACTATGGCCTTCGTGCGGATCGACCCACGGTGCTGGTTGTGGGCGGCTCGCTCGGCACACGCACGCTGAACGAGATGATGAAGCATTGGATCCTTTCGCTCAAGGGCGAGCCCACGGTGCAGGTGCTGTGGCAGACGGGTAAGTATTACGAGCGTGAGATGCAGGAGTTTTTGGCCGCACACCCCGTCGAGGGTGTTTGGCAGGGGGCCTTCATCGAGCGTATGGACTACGCCTACGAGGTGGCCGACGTGGTTATCTCGCGTAGCGGAGCCTGCACCGTCTCGGAGCTCTGTCTGGTGGGTAAGCCGACGATCTTTGTCCCCTCGCCCAATGTGGCTGAGGATCACCAGACGAAGAATGCCCGTGCGCTGGTTGATCAGTCGGCGGCGCTGATGGTGAGCGATGCGGAGGCCGTCGAGAAGGGTATGCCGATGGCGCTGGAACTGCTTGGCAATGAGGAACAACTGAACCAACTGAAGAAAAATATCACCCGTCTGGGCATCAAGGATGCGGCCGACCGCGTCGTGCGCCAGATCGAAAAGGAGTGGAGCAGGTATTAATTGAATATGGAACAACACTACGAAAACATATACTTCTTAGGCATCGGCGGCATCGGGATGAGCGCCCTTGCCCGTTATTTTCTGCACGAGGGACGTGCCGTGGCGGGCTACGACCGCACCGAGACCCCTCTCACGCGAGCCCTTGAGGCTGAGGGTGCTACGGTGACTTATGAGGACGACACGACAGCCATCCCCGAGCCCTTCCGCAACCCTTCGACCACGATGGTGGTCTTCACCCCTGCCGTGCCGTCGGATCATCCGCAGATGGAGTTCTTCCGCGAGGGCGGCTTCCTGATGGAGAAGCGCTCGCAGATGTTGGGTCACCTCTCTGAGGGTAAGTATGTTATGGCTGTTGCGGGTTGCCACGGCAAGACCACGACCTCGACTCTCATCGCGTGGCTCAACTCGGCCACGGGCGTGGGTGGCAACGCCTTTTTGGGCGGTATCTCGAAGAATTTTCAGGGAAATATGGTACTCGGCGAGGGCAACCGTTTAGCTGTCGAGGCCGATGAGTTCGACCGTTCGTTCCTGCGGCTGAAGCCCGACGTGGCCATCATCACCTCGGTTGCGCCCGATCATCTCGACATCTACGGCACGTTTGAGGCTGTGGTTGAGGCCTTTGGGCAGTTTGCGGCGCTGATCAAGCAGGGTGGCGATTTAGTGCTCAAGCAGGGCGTGGAGATACCTCTGCCCGAGGGGATCGACATCTGGCGATACAGCTACAACAACCCCGCGAGCGACTTCTACGCCAGCAACATACGTCTCGTCGAGGGTGGCTACTACCGCTTCGACGTGGTGACTCCGTTCGGTGTGTTGAGCGATCTTCAGCTCGGCATCCCGGGCTGGGTGAATGTCGAAAATGCTGTGGCGGCGGTGGCCTCGATGGTCTGCGCCTCGCGTAAGCGTGGTGAGCCTCTTAGCGAGGAGTTGTTGCGTGCGGCACTCGCTGACTTTGAGGGCGTTAAGCGTCGCTTCGAGTTCTATCTCAATACCCCCCGTCAGGTCTATATGGACGACTATGCCCACCACCCCGAGGAGTTGGAGGCAGCCATTACCTCGGTGCGAAAGATGTTTTCGGGGCGTAGGCTCACGGCCGTCTTCCAGCCGCATCTCTATACCCGCACCCGCGACCTGCATCGTGAGTTTGCAGCCGCCTTGTCGCACGCCGACGAGGTGGTGTTGGTGCCGATCTATCCCGCCCGCGAGCTACCCATCGAGGGCGTCACAGCCGAGCTGATCGGCGAGTCGGTCAAGGTGCCGTGGAGCGTCTGCGAGCGTGAGAGTCTGGCTGCATACCTCGCCTCACGCACGACCGATGTCGTGGTAACTTTCGGTGCGGGCAACATCGACGCCTACTGCGAGGCGGTGGCCGAGGCTCTGCGAACGAAAGCGTAATAAGTTGTTAACCAAACAGAATGAACAAGATAACGAAGATAATCCTCAATGTGCTGCTGTGGGCATTTGTGGTGGGATTTGTGGTATTTTTCCACTCTCGAGCCGAGCAACATCGTGCCACGACGGTGGTCCACGACCTCAGCGTCGAGATCATCGACAGCCTGCGCGACGAGATGCTTATCAGCGTTCCGATGGTGCGCCATTGGATCGAGCAGAGCGGCATCCCCACCGTCGGTGTGCCCGTGGCGGAGGTCGATCTGGCGGGTGTTGAGAATAGCGTCCGCGACAAGGGCTTCGTCGATCGTGTGAGTGCCTACCTGACCTACGACGGCGAGCTGCGTGTCGAGGTGAGCCAGCGTCGCCCGCTGATGCGACTGATGGTCGATGGCTACGACAGCTACCTCACGCAAGAGGGTTTTATCTTCCCCGCCCCGTCGATGGCGTCGGTCTATGTGCCCATCGTGACGGGTAGCTACATCCCTCCCGTGCCTGCGTCGTATGTGGGTGATGTCGAGCGATATATACGCGAGAGGATGGACTCCTACGCCGAGGCGATCGACACCTTGCAGTACGAGAAGGTGCCCCTGTTCGAGCAGACACAGCTAATCGCCGACTCGGTGCGAGCCGTCAGACGTATGCAGGTCGAGCGCAAGGGTTGGTTGGGCGGATTCAAGGGGCCGTTTGAGGATTACGACGAGTACGATGCCCGTGTCGAGGCCAAGCGTGCGGAGAAGGCTCAGCTGCGTCGTCATCTGCGATATATGGACCGCGAGAACGAAAAACGCATCGCCAACGTCACCGCCCGTCAGCAGGCCGAGCGCGAGAAGCAAAAAAAGTTACAAAAAAGGTATGAAGATTTCCTTAAACTGATTAACTTTGTAAAATATATCGAGCGCGACTCGTTTTGGCGTGCCGAAATAGTCCAAATTGTGGCCTCTACGATGAGTAGCGGCGATCTCTGTTTAGAGCTTATTCCTCGCACGGGACGTCACACCATACGTTTTGGCACGGTCGATGACGTCGAGCGCAAGCTCGACAACCTGCTCTCGTTCTACGAGAGTGGCCTCAGCAACATCGGCTGGGACGAGTTCCGCACCATCTCGGTCGAGTACCGCGGACAGGTGGTCTGCACCAAATAAGGGCCAGGGCCGCAAGTAGGGCTGGGGCTCAGAAGGATGAGGCTGGCCGCAAAAAGTAGGCTGTGCCGCAGGTGGGGCAGGGCTCTGGAAAAGTGAAAAAATAAACGAAAAAGATAATGGAGAAGAAGAGTTATGTAGTAGCAATCGACATCGGTTCGTCGGAGGTGGTTGTGGCTGTGGCATCGCTGGTCGAGGGGGGCAACCTCGCCATCGAAACCATCGTCACCGAACCCACCAAGGAGGGTATGACGGCCGGTATGGTCGATAACAGTCAGCTGGTGGCCGACGCTCTGCGTCGCGCACGCGAAAAGGCCGAGCAACAGGTGGGCATAGCCATCACCGATGCCTACGTCGGCATCTCGGGTAAGTTTGTGCGTTGCGCCCGCTACACCGACCACGTCTTTGTTGAGGATGCCGAGAATCGCATCTCACAACGCGACCTGGCCGCACTGGGCGAGCGTATGCGCAATGTCAAGGCTGCCGATGGCGAGGTGATTATGGATCTCTACCCGCTCAACTACAAGGGCGACACGGGTGCCGAGATGAAGAACCCCGTCGGTTGTTACAGCAAACAGCTCTCTTCGACCTACAACTTTATCCTCTGCGAGCACGTTGCCAAGGATCGTCTGCGTCGTGTATTCCTCGACGTGGGCATCAAGATCCGCGAGATCTTCGCTGGCGCAGCCGTGGTGGCCGACTCGATCGTCACCTCGGATGAGAAGGAGGATGGTGTAGCTGTGGTCGATCTGGGTGGTGGCGTCACGGACGTGGCCATCTACCACGGTGGTGTGTTGGGCTATATGGCCTCGATACCCATCGGTGGCGCAGTTGTCAATGCCGACATCCGTTGCTTCAACGGTCATATACCTCCCCGCACCATCGAGAGCCTGAAGCGTCAGTGCGGCTCGGCTGTGGTCGATCTCACCCCCGACGAGGTGATTCAGGTGCGCTCGCGTAGCCGTGCCATCAAGCCCATTGCGCGACTCAACCTCGCAGCCGTCATCGAGGCTCGTATGACCGACATCGCCGAGTACGTCTGGAACGAGATCCGCGACTCGGGCTATGCCAAGAAGTTGGGCGCAGGTATCGTGCTGACGGGTGGCGTGGCCGACCTTCAGAATGTGGCCGAGCTCTTCCACCGCGTGACGGGACAGGAGGTGCGCACGGCGTGTGCCGAGATCGGCATCCAGACCGAGTCGTTGGAGAAGGTCTCTACACCCAACCTCACGCTGGCCGTGTCGCTGCTGTTGCGTGGCGCTAAGGCGGGCGCTTGTCCCTACGGAGTTTACGTTCCGCCCATCAAGAGCGAGCCTAAGGCCGAGTCCAAGCCCGAGGCAAAAGCCCCCGTGCAGGAGCCTGTGGCAAAACCCGCCGAGAAGGCAGCCCCGAAGGTGGCCGAGACGGCGAAACCCGCCGAGCAACCCACCCCGCAGCCTGCACCCAAGGCAGCCCCCGCTGTTGAGGATGAGGACGACATCACCGACGGCACCGACGACATCGTCAAGCCCTCGGGCCTGAGCCGTCTGGGCAGCTGGTTCAAGCGTGCGCTGTCGGATGCCTTCCCCGCACCCGACGAGGATGGCGATTCAGATGATGAGTATTAATACCCCGAATTTTTAGAAGATGGAAGATATAATGAACGAACTTTCGATGCCCAAGCAGTCTAACTCGATCATCACCGTGATCGGCGTAGGCGGAGCGGGTGGCAATGCGCTGAACTATATGTGGAAGATGGGCATCAAGGATGTCAACTTCCTGGCCTGCAACACCGATCAGCGCGCGTTGGATAATCTCGACATCCCCGCCCAGAACAAGATCGTGATGGGCCCGGGTTTGGGTGCTGGCAACGACCCCGAGGAGGGCCGTCGTTTGGCTATGGAGTCGATCGACCTTATCAAGCAGTATCTCGAGGCCCACGACACGAAGATGGTATTCATCGCCGCAGGTATGGGTGGTGGTACGGGTACGGGTGCTTCGCCCGTGATCGCCAAGCTGGCGCACGAGATGGATATCCTCACCGTGGCAAACGTCACCTCGCCCCTGCTCTTCGAGGGCCCCACACGCTACAATCAGGCGCAGGCCGGCATCGAGGAGCTGCGTAAGTATGTCGATTCGCTGCTGGTGATCGACAACGAGAGCATCATCGAGCAGTTCGGCAACCTGCCTATGTCGAAGGCCTTCGGTAAGGCCGACGACATCCTGGCCTCGGCCACCAAGGGTATCGCCGAGATCATCACCGTCGAGTCGGCATTCATCCGCGTCGATTTCGCCGATTTGCGCCGTGTGATGAAGGGTAGCGGTCGTGCCCATATGGGTGTGGCTACGGCCGAGGGTGAGGATCGTGCCCGCGAGGCAGCTCGCCGTTCGTTGTGCTCGCCGCTGCTCAACAGCAACCTCATCTCGGGTGCAAAGAAGATCCTGCTCAGCATCTCGGCTGCCAATGTCGATGATATCAGCTACAAGGAGTCGATGGAGGTGCTGCGTTATATCCAAACCTTCGCAAGCTATACCGACGAGGAGACAGGCCACGAGCATAAGGCCGACATCATCTGGGGTGCGAGCCAGAAGCCGCTGCCCGACGGTGTGTTGGAGGTTATCGTGGTGGCTACGGGCTTCGACGACGACGAGCCTCTGCTCTCGCGTCAGAAGGGCGCTCCGATCGAGGATCTGGAGATCGTGGTCGATCCCGTCGAGAAGGCCATTCCCCCCGTTGCACCTATGCCTCAGCGCAGTGCGCCTGCAGTGTTGGAGCGTAAGCCCTCGAAGTACGACCACATCGAGGCCGAGTTGCGTGTCCCCTCGTTCCGTCGTCGCAACGTCGAGCTGGTGATCGAGGGTGCCGACAAGGGCCCGCGTCGCAAGCAGGAGCTGCGTGCCGAGGAGAACGACAGCCCCGCTGCAAGCGATAATAAGTTGTTCTAAAGTGTAGGCGCGATTTGGAGTCCATAGGAGTCATATATCAAGGCTTTACGCTCGAGGTGGGTTTGATGTTAGCGCTGACGGCGGTGCTGCTCTCCATCTCGGCTCTGGTGTCGGGCTCGGAGGTGGCATTCTTTTCGCTCACACCCCGCGATCAGCAGCAGATGCGCTCCGAGGGTAACGCCGCTGAGCGTGCCGTGCTGGAGCTGCTGGACGATGTCGATCAGCTGCTGGCGACGATCCTTGTGACGAACAATCTGGTCAATATCTGCATTGTAATCCTCACGTCGAACATAATGAGCGAACTCTTTATCTTCGAGCGATTTGAGTTCCTCTTCAAGACAGTGCTGGTCACCTTCCTGCTGTTGCTCTTTGGTGAGATTCTGCCCAAGGTCTTTTCGCAGACCAACCCGCGACAGTTTGCCCGCTTTGTGGTCTATCCCATCAAGCTCTTTCGTTTTGTGACCTACCCCCTCGCCTACATTTTAGTGCGCACGGGCGGTCGCCTGAGCCGTATCGCCTCGCGTGGTAACGAGATCTCGTTCGAGGAGCTGGCCGATGCGGTGGATCTGGCTCGTGGCTCGTCGCAGGAGGAGCATCAGATGCTCTCGGGTATCGTCAGCTTCGTCAATACCGAGGTTGAGGAGATTATGCGCCCGCGCATCGACATCACGGCCATCGAGCTCACCACCTCCTTCGAGCAGGTGAAGGCGACGATCATCGAGTCGGGCTACTCGCGCATACCCGTCTATGACGAGGATCTGGACAATATCAAGGGTGCCCTTTATGTAAAAGACCTGCTGCCGTACATCAACAGCGGCAACGAGTTCGGCTGGCAACAGCTGCTGCGCAAGATATACTTCATCCCCAAGCATAAGAAGATCGACGATCTGCTGCGTGACTTCCAGGAGAATAAGACCCACGTCGCCATCGTGGTCGATGAGTACGGAGCCACGCAGGGGTTGGTCTCGTTAGAGGATATTTTGGAGGAGGTCGTGGGCGAGATCTCGGACGAGAGCGACGAGGAGGAGCGCTTCTACGAGCGTCTCGATCAGAATACCTACCTCTTCGACGGTAAGACCCACATCGTCGATTTCGAGCGTGTGATCGACTGCGAGGAGGATCTCTTCTCGGATGTGCAGGGGCGTGCCGAGACTTTAGCGGGATTGATGTTAGAGCTAAGACGCGATCTGCTCAAGGTGGGCGATAAGGTCGAGGCTCACAACGTACGTTTCACGGTACAGAAGATGGATGGCCACCGTGTCGATAAAATCAAGGTCGTCGTAGGTGCCGATGAATAACAACCACACTCTCATAACTCTCGAACGAGGTCTGCTCTTGGTCGCTCCGATTGCGGAGCTGACCGAGCTGGAGCGTCGTGCCGAC
>CAZWHN010000058.1:0-10078 GCA_964633635.1 uncultured Alistipes sp.
GCTCAAACAAAAAAAGACCTGCCTAACATTTTTAATTGTTAGACAGGCTCTTTTTCTATTTCGATTTTATGGTGAAGAGCACCAACTCACTCTCGGTGCCGATGCGGAAGGGCGGGCCCCAGAGCGAGAGTCCGCTCGAGACGTAGATGTGGGTATTGCCCCAGAGTCGATAGCCGTAGCTCTGCTCGTACATTCGGTCGGTGACAAGGCTCAAGGGCCACACCTGACCTCGGTGGGTGTGTCCGCTGAATTGCAGATCGACAGCTGTGCCCTCCACTCGTGAGAGGTTGTAGGGCTGATGGTCGAGCACGATGATTGGCTTCTCGACCGAGGTCTGCTCCAGGAGTTTGTTCAGCGTCAGGCGCGAACGGTTTGAGCGGTCGTCACGACCGACGATCTGTATGCCGTTGGGTAGTGTCACCATCTCGTCACGGAGCAGGCAGATGGGGGTCTGTGCAATGAATTGCTCGCTCTCGTCGGCACCGCTGATGTACTCGTGGTTGCCGAGCGTCATATACACACCCATCGGGGCTTGCAGCTGTCGCAGCTCCTCGTCCATACGATCGCGGTAGAGCGGGTGGAGCGAGTTGTCGATCAGATCGCCCGCGATGACAATTAGGTCGGGCTTCAGGGCGTTGATCTTCTCGACGTAACGCTGCAGTTGTCGCTTGCCTGTGCCTTCGCCTAAGTGTATGTCGCTAATGGCCACGATCTTAACCTCGCTATCGAGGGGTTTGTCGATTGCAATATCAACCTCCTCGACGTTGGGGTGAATGTAGTTAAGATGGCCATAGACAAGCAGCACTACCGTCAGCACCAGCGCTAACGGAAAACCAAACTTGAAGGCGGGCAGCAGTAGTCGCACAATGTCGCACACGCCCAAGATCAGCACCATATATAATATAAATACCATCCACGACGATCCCACGCGGAAGAGCGTGCGCGAGAGCGCCTCTGGAATGTCGATGTTGCGTGCCATCATCGCAAAGAAGAATCCGAGTGCCACCACCCAATACAATATGCCGAAGAGTATGCGCCACGGTGTGGGCAGCCCTGCAAGGGCTTGCAGCGAGCGGATGAAGATATAGACGTTGCCTAATATGTAGGCTGCCATAATTAGTAAAAAGTAGATTTGCATATCGGTGTCGTTTTTTTGTTTTTAACTCTTTTCGTTTTTGTGGATTATTTGAAAGTTACCTGCTGAGCCTCCTGCTTCAGAGCGGCTTGCTGTATCTCGTAGGGGCTAACCTCCACACGTCCCTGTACCAGCTCGGGGATGTTGAACGAGTAGAGCAGGTAGTCGTACATCTCGGGATCCTCCTGCGGCAGAAGGAATGGCTTGGAGGGACGTCCATCCTCGCCTATGTGGCAGAGGTAGGGCAGTGTGTAGAGCGAGTTGTCGCGGCGGCTGCTCACCACAACCCAGTCGCTGCCGCTGCTCCACGAGTGGTAGCTGTCGGTGTCGGGGCTGTTCAGGGGGCTCATGTCGACCTGCGTGCGGCTCTCGAGATCCATCATACGAATCTCTGCATCGGCGTGCCAGATGGGGAATTGGCCGTAGGCCGTCTCGGTGTACATCAGGTAGCGGCCATCGGGCGATATGCGCGGGAAGGAGTAGCTGAGCGAATCGGCTCGCACCAGAGTGTCGATCTGCGGGGCGATTGTGCCCTTGTCGGCATCGAACTCCACGCGGCAGAGATTGTATCGCACCTTGTCGTAGTTGACGGGCATCTCGACGGCTGGCGCGCTGCAAAAGTAGAGGTGGCGGCCATCGGGTGAGAACGAGGGGAAGGTCTCGAAATGATCCTCCGAGATGATCGAAGCCTGAGATAGAATCTGCTGCTTCTCAACATCATAGACCACCACGTCCGACCGCAGGTCGAAGACCTCAATCTTCTTGTCCGTGGCGTGGAAGAATTGGTGGATGGTGTTGACCGAGGTGGTGATGTAGCGTCCCGAGGGGTGCCAGTAGGGGTAGGTCAGATTGCTGATCGTCGAGTCGGTCTTGGTGTTGAGGCGCTCGATCTGACCATCCTGCACGATGTAGGTGCCGGCATTGGCCGAACGCATATGGAACATCATATCGTTGGGGTCGCCCATACGGAATGAGTGGCAGTTGATGCAGTTGTAGCCCACCATATTGTTCATAATGATCGGCTCCTGATCGAAGTTCTCCAGATTACGCTGGTAGATTCCCACGATGTGCCACTTCTCGTAGCCGGGCTCGATGAGTCGATATACAAGATGCGAGTCGATGGCGCGGTCGCTGACCTCGATCGTGAAGGGCTCCCACTCGCTCCATCGGCCATCGTGTTCAGTGAAGAGTCTTACGCTTAGCTCTCCGCCACGATTCTCCTCCAGCAGACGGCGCCACTCCTTCTCCTTAAAACGAATATCCTTGCCCGTAAGGGTGAGGGTGGAGGCCGAGCCCGTAACCTCGGCGTAGCAGCGATCGGCATCCACGGCTCGGAAGTTGAGCGGTGCTATGTTGTGGGGGATTGTGACGTCGGTGTAGTCGGGGAATATCTGCGGCTTCTCGCTCTGCTTGTCGGCCACGTCGGGACGCGATGGCGATGAGCAGGCGGTCACGACACACGCAAGAACGAGTGTTAGCGTCGCACGAAAATATGTCTGAAAAATTGGTTTCATCGGGGGATTAATTATTAGTCGGCATTTGCGGGGTTTGTGCATATTGCAGGTAGTAGAAGTAGGTGTCGCCATACATACGGAAGGCCACCTCGGGAGTCATACGTTGCATCGACTCGGAGAATGAACTGAAGCGCTTGAAGATGTTGCTATCGACCTTATAATCGGCCATATCCTGATCCGTAAGCTGCCCCGTGGCGTAGCATACGCAGAGCGCCTCTTGGTAGAGTTTGGGGAGGGTCTCTCCCTTCAGCAGTTTGACGTACTCCATAAAGTTGGTAATATCCTTGTACGAAAGTGTGAAGACCATCAGATAGTCGAGCGCTGCGCGATTCTCGGGACGATCCTTGGCCAGCATCTCAACAGCCATCGGGAAGCTCTTTTGCAGGTCGTACATATTGTCGGTCGTGGGGGCGAGCTCGCGCTTTTGCTTCACCCACTCGGTCGAGGCACTACGCTCAGGATCGAGCAATGCACGCTGCTCGGTGGCCCATCGACTCAGTCGGGGATAGCTCTCCAGGATCTTGATATACTTCTCGGCCACAGCCATCTCGCCCGTGACGATGTAGGTCTCAACCAGACGCTTCATCAGGCGGGGTTGTATGCTGCGACGTGAGCCGAGCGTGCCGATGAAGGCTGTGCGCTGAGCAGTATTGACGTGACCAATGCGCCACGCTACCTCGCTGGCCTGAATATTCTGTATGTAGAACTTCGCCTCGGGAGGGTAGATGCCGTCAATTCCAAATTGCGGCGTGTGGGTGAAATCGCTCAATAGCACCCCGTTGTATGAGGCTGCTAAATTGACATAGACCAGTGCGTCGAAGTCGGCTACTCCGTGGCGGTGGAAGTGGTCGGTAATCTTCTGCCACTCGCCTTCGCGGGCGTAGTAGTCGTAGCGGTAGGCCTGCTCCATCAGATCCTTTTTCAAAACGATACAAGCGACGATTGCAACGATGATTGTCGCAAACGAAATCTGTATGCGGAGTTTTTCGCTCGATATAAAAATTCTCTTTCGCAGTGCGTATGCCACCACAGCCACCAACGGATAGGCCACACCCATCACCTGCAACGCCACGGGGAATGCCACCTCGGGATGGGCAAGATGACGACTGAGGAATGCCTCGCGGATGGGGACGATGTAGATTGTATTCATCGCAACAAGCGGCAGTAGCAGACTCCACGCCACAGCTCCCGCAGCTACGCCGTAACGTGCCGAGCTGTTCTGCGACTCGATGCACTCGTAGATGGCGATCAGCAGTGCCAAAACAATGTTGGCAGGGGCGGCCAAGAAGTAGAGCGCGGTGAGTAGCAGAAATCCCACAGTCCACCTAAGGTTACGGCTACGGATGGACGAGTACCACCACGCCGAGCAGAGCGATATAGTGAGCGTAACAATGTGAGTAATAGACTCCTGCGGAAACCATAATACTAAAAATGCTGGCAGAATAGCCACCACCATCCCCGCCTCGGTATGACAGGCTCGCAGGAAGCGGTGGAATGCCCACGTCGCCAAGCCCAGCAGCGACGAGATGATAAGCGCCGCACACACGGGAAAGTAGAACGCCATAGTGATTAGTGCGGTGATGTACTCAGCCATTCCGCCCACTTCGCCGATGTGGCGAACGAGGTAGGCTTCGGTGGTCTGGAACATCATATACTGCTCCATAAATGCGTACCAATATCGAAAATTGAGGTCGATGAAGAGTACGCTTCCGAGTAGGAAAACCAGCAGCAGAATTATATCTTTACGATCTTTCATTCAAAAAAGTGATTATTAAACGTGTAAAGATAGTGTTTTTTATGTGATTTCGCAATAGTGTTAGGGGTTTGGATTTAATTTTGTATAGTTTCGTTTGTTGGGGTGGTGATTTTGGAACGAAATTTTGCGGTTTTATTTTGAAATCTCCGTCTTAATGTATTACCTTTGTATTTTGAAAACAATTACTAACAGAAATATCAGATGACCAATCAATTCGATGTGATAATCATAGGCGGCGGAGCTACGGGTGCAGGTGTTGCCCGCGACTGTGCGCTGCGTGGCATCAAAGCATTGCTCATTGAGCGTGGCGACATAGCCACAGGAGCCACAGGCCGCAACCACGGTCTGTTGCACAGCGGTGCGCGATATGCCGTCACCGACCGCGAGTCGGCCGAGGAGTGCATACGCGAGAATATGATCCTGCGTCGCATCGCCCGACACTGCGTCGAGCCTACCGATGGATTCTTCCTCAGTCTGCCCGAGGATGGATTGGAGTTTCAGGCCAAGTTCATCGAGGCGTGTCGTGCGGCGGGAATCCGTGCCGATGCCATCGACCCTAAGGAGGCGTTGCGTTTGGAGCCTTCGGCCAACCCCGACATCATCGGTGCGGTGCGTGTGCCCGATGGTGCTATCGACCCGTTCCGTTTGACGGCTGCCAACCTTATCGACGCCAAGGCTCACGGAGCGGAGATGCTGACCTACCACGAACTTATCGACTTTGTGCGTGAGCAGGAGCGTATCGTGGGCGTGAATGTGCTGGATCGTCGCACGGGTCAGCGGCACGAATATCGTGCGCAGGTGGTGGTCAATGCTGGCGGTATCTGGGGGCACAACATCGCCCTCAAGGCTGGTGTTACGGTCAATATGCTGCCCGCCAAGGGATCGCTGCTGATCTTTGGTCATCGTGTGAATAACATCGTGCTGAATCGCTGCCGCAAGCCGGCCGATGCCGATATTCTGGTGCCGGGCGATACGATTTCGCTCATCGGTACCACGTCGAGCAAAGTCCCCTTCGACGAGATTGATAATATGTATGTTACGGCCGATGAGGTTGATCTGTTGCTGCGTGAGGGTGCTAAGTTGGCGCCGTCGCTTATGCACACTCGTATCCTGCGTGCCTATGCGGGCGTTCGCCCGTTGGTGGCCTCGGACGACGATCCGAGCGGACGCAGCGTGAGCCGAGGTATCGTGCTTCTGGACCACGCGACACGCGACGGACTGGAGGGATTTGTTACGATCACGGGTGGTAAGCTGATGACCTATCGCCTGATGGCCGAGTGGACCACCGACCTTATCTGCAAGAAACTCGGCATCGATAAAAAATGTACCACAGCTACCGATCCTCTGCCTGGTTCGCGTAAGGACGAGCAGGCGCTCTCGCGTCGTATGCACTCGGTTCCCACAGCACAGCGTGAGTCGGCAATCAACCGTCACGGCGAGCTGGCCGAGCGTGTGAACACCTCGGATGCGGCACGTCGTTCGCTGGTGTGCGAGTGTGAGGAGGTGTCGGTTGGCGAGGTTGAGTGGGCACTCAATGAGTTGGATGTGCACAATCTGGTCGATCTGCGCCGAAGAACCCGCACGGGTATGGGAACCTGTCAGGGCGAGCTGTGTGCCTGCCGTGCTGCGGGATTGATGGCCGAGGCGGGTAAGTATTGTACGCACGAGGCGAAGCAGGATCTGGTGGATTTCCTCAACGAGCGTTGGAAGGGTATGGCTCCCGTTGCGTGGGGCGATACGTTGCGCGAGAGCGAGTTCACGATGTGGCTCTACGGCGGTGTGTGCGGTTTGAGTAATCAGAGAAACAAGAAAAATACGATATAAGATGAAGTTCGAATCTGTAATCATCGGTGGCGGCCTTGCGGGTTTGTGCTGCGGTATCAGGCTCGCTCGGAAGGGCATTCGCACGGCAATCGTCTCGTCGGGACAGAGTGCGTTGCACTTTTCGTCGGGTTCGCTCGATCTGCTCTCTTGTCTGCCCGATGGCAGCGAGGTAGAGTCACCCGTGCAGGCCGTAGCGGAGCTTGTGAAGCAGGCCCCCCAACATCCTTACTCGAAGCTGGGCGTGGAGCGATTTACGGCGTTGGCTGCCGAGGCCAAGGCATTGCTTACAGAGGCTGGCGTTGATACGGTGGGTGATGTGGAGTGCAACCACTATCGTCTGACTCCCGTCGGAGAGCTGAAGCCGACGTGGCTCACGCTCGATGGGTATATCCATAGCCAGAGTGGCGATGCCTTAGCGTGGCGTCGTGTGGCGCTGTTCAATGCCGAGGGATTTTTGGACTTCTATCCGCAGTTTCTCGCCGATGAGTTGCGTCGTAAGGGTACGATTTGCGAGTTGCACACCTTCAACATCCCCGCATTGGAGCAGGTACGCCAGAATCCCACCGAGATGCGTTCCGCTAACATAGCTCGCATCTTCGACCGTGCGGAGACTCTCGACGCTCTGGCCGAGCAGATCAAACGCAAGATGGGCGCTGCCGAGGCGGTGTTGCTGCCTGCGGTGTTGGGCGTCGATTGCCGTGACGGAGTGAAGTATCTGGAGCAGCGCATGGGTTGTCCCGTGGCGGTGGTGGCTACGTTGCCGCCTTCGGTGCCAGGGTTGCAGACGCAGACTCTGCTGCGCCGATATTTCCAGGAGCTGGGCGGAGTCTATATGTTGGGAGACACGGTGACGGGCTATCGCGCCGATGGCGACCGCATCGAGGCTGTCTATACCTCAAATCACGGCGATGTGGCACTCCGAGCCGACGATTTTGTGTTGGCTACGGGTAGCTTCTTTAGTGGTGGTCTTGTGGCCGATAATGGTCGTGTGTGCGAGCCTATCTTTGGCGTGGATGTAGCCTATGAGGCTAATCGCGGGGATTGGTATCGACGCGATATGTTTGAGGCGCAGCCCTACGAGAGCTTTGGCGTGGAGTGCGACGATAGCCTGCGTGCATTGCGTGGTGGTCGCAAGGTGGAGAATCTCCGTGTGGTGGGAGCCACTCTGTCGGGCTTTAATGCCGTGAAGGAGGGTTGTGGCGCAGGTGTTTCGATTTTGACGGCAATGTGTGCCGCCGATGAAATTTTAAGCAGTAGATAGCGATGAAGTGCGAACAAAGTGAATTCAATTTTGAGCAGTGTATCAAGTGTACGGTCTGCACGGTATATTGTCCCGTGGCGGCGGTGAATCCGCTCTTTGCGGGTCCCAAGCAGGCGGGTCCCGATGGCGAGCGCCTCAGGTTGAAGCACCCCGACTTCTACGACGAGTCGCTCAAATGGTGTCTTAACTGCAAGCGTTGCGAGGTGGCTTGCCCGTCGAATGTCCGCATTGGCGATATAATCCAGATGGCTCGCATAAAGCACAGCCACAAGCGTCCAGGCCTGAGGGAGCGTATGTTGGCCAACACTGATCTGGTGGGCTCGCTGGCTACGCCCTTTGCACCGGTAGTGAACTTTGCCGTTGGACTGAAGCCTACAAAAGTGGTGATGGACAAGGTGGTGGGTATCGACCATCGTCGCACCTTTCCCAAGTATTCGTTCGGCACGTTCGAGAGCTGGATGAAGCGTCGTCGCAAGTCGCAGGCCAAGTTCTCGCGTCAGGTGAGTTACTTCCACGGCTGCTACGTCAATTACAACAACCCTCAGCTGGGTAAGGATTTCGTCAAGGTGATGAATGCGCTGGGCATAGGTGTAAGATTGCTCGAGCGGGAGAAGTGTTGCGGCGTGCCGCTCATCTCGAACGGACTTATCGATCAAGCTCGTCGTCAGGGCGAGATCAACACCTCGTCGATCCGACTCTCGGTGGTGCGCGATCGTGTGCCCGTGGTGGGTACATCTTCAACCTGCACCTTCACGTTGCGTGATGAGTATCCCCATCTGCTGGGAATCGACAATCGGGATGTGCGCGATAATATCGAGCTCGCTACACGATACATCTATCGTCTGCTAAGCACGGAGTCTGTCAAGCTGAAATTTAAGAAGGATGCACCCACGTTGCGTGTGGCGTACCATACGGCGTGCCATATGGAGAAGTTGGGATGGTCGTACTACTCGATCGAACTGCTGAGAATGATCCCCTCGGTGGAGCTTGTGCCGCTCGATTCGCAGTGCTGCGGTATTGCAGGAACGTATGGCTTCAAGAAGGAGAACTATCCTACCTCGCAGGCTGTTGGCGAGGGGCTGTTCCGCAAGATCGAGGCATCGGGTTGCGATGTCGTTTCGACCGATTGTGAGACCTGCAAGTGGCAGATCGAGATGTCAACATCAAAGCAGGTGCTGCATCCTATATCAATCCTCGCAGCCGCATTGGAGTAGAAGAAAGCTATTTCGTCGTTATATAGGAGGGCGCCTAACCGTGGTAGGCGCCCTCTTTTATCCATTGTCCTGCCGCCATAACGCCGCAGATTTCGAGGTTTTCGTCCATCAGCACAATGTCGGCATCCTTACCCCTCTCGAGCGATCCTTTACGGTTGTAGATGCCCATCAGTCGGGCAGGCGTCTCGCTGCACATACGCACCGCATCCTCCAACGGAATCTCGGCCTGCTGCACCATTGTGCGTATCAGGCGATCCATCGTAGCGATGCTGCCCGCCAAAGCCGAGCGGTCGGAGAGCTTGCAAACACCATCCTCGATAATCACACGTTTGTCGAAGAGCACGTCGCTGTCGCTGGCCGTGCAGGCCATAGCGTCGGTCACAAGGCAGATGCGCTCCACCCCCTTAACTTTATGCACAAGTCGCAATACGGTGGGCGGAACGTGAATTCCGTCGGCAATGAGTTCGACGCTCATCTCGTCACGCAGCAGAATACTCTCGATCGTACCCTCGTGCTTGAATTCGCGCCGCTTGTGGACTCCCGTCATTGCGTTGTAGAAGTGCGTGGCGTGGCTGTATCCCGCCTCGATAGCCTCGGCTATGCAGGCATAGTCGGCCGTGGTGTGGGCCACCGATGCCATTATCCCTCTCTTGCGAAGTAGTCGTCCCAACTCCATAGCCCCCTCCAGCTCGGGTGCAACGTCCCAACGCTTGATGCAATCGAATGAGTCCATCAGCGAGGTGTACTCGGCCGCATCGGGCAACTTAATATATTCGGGAATCTGTCCACCCGCCATCACGGGGTTGAGATAGGGTCCCTCGAGATGGAGTCCCATAACGGGCGAATGGGGCTCGGCCATTAGGCGCTGGGTGATCTCCGCAGCACGGCTCATCATCTCCGCATTGGCAGCACCGAGAGTGGGGTAGAGGGCCGTTGTGCCGTGACGCAGGTGGGCCGCAATGGCTGCACGAAAAGCCTCCTCGCTGCACTCCATAAAGTCGTGGCCACCGCCACCGTGCAGGTGGATGTCGATACCGCCAGGGATTATGTATGCACCTTTGGCGTCGATGCGCTGAGCCTCGATGTGGGGATGGGGCTGCGTAGAAATGTCCGCTATCGTCGCCCCGTCGATTAAAATCGACGCGTGGTCGAGCCAACCCGACGGAGTGAGCGTTTTGCCGTTCTCGATGATTGTGAGCATATTATACTATTTAGGGGTTAAACGGTAGCATAAAATTACACATTTTTTGTGAAAAAAGTTTGCACGAATCAAAAAAACACCCTATATTTGCACTCGCTTTGAGATACGAAGCATATACGATGGTGCCATAGCTCAGTTGGTAGAGCAAAGGACTGAAAATCCTTGTGTCCCCG
>CAZWHN010000059.1:0-9903 GCA_964633635.1 uncultured Alistipes sp.
AAAACCCCTCTTCTTTGCCAGCACCGCCGAGCCATAGCCGCTGATGCCGCCACCTAATACTACGATATTTTTCATACTATCTAATCTTCAAAGTTACAATCGTCAGGGCACAGAGCAGGATCGAGACGATGAAGAATCGCATCACGATCTTCGTCTCGAAGATACCCACCTTCTGGTAGTGGTGGTGCAGAGGCGACATCAGCAGCACGCGACGTCCCTCGCCATACTTGCGCTTAGTGTATTTGAACCATCCCACCTGCACCATCACCGACACCGCCTCGGCCAAGAAGATACCGCACATCAGCGGCAGCAGCAGCTCCTTGCGGATGCAGAGTGCAAAGACGGCGATGATACCGCCGATGGCCAGCGATCCCGTGTCGCCCATAAAGATCTGCGCAGGGAAGGAGTTATACCACAAAAATCCGAGCAGCGCACCACACATTGCAGCTGCGAAGACCACCAGCTCGGCCGACTCGGGGATGTACATAATGTTCAGGTAGTCGGCATATATGATGTGTCCCGAGAGGTAGGCCAGCGCCGCCAGCACCATCATTATCGGGACGGAGACCGTCGTCAGCAGGCCGTCCAATCCGTCCGTGAGGTTGGCGCCGTTCGACACGGCCGTCACCACGAAGATCGCCACCACGATGTAGAGCAGCCACGTCAGGATGTCGTTGCCGCCCGCCAGCCAGCCGTAGTCGAACTCGTTGTCCTTGACGAAGGGGATCGTGGTCTTGGTGGTCTTCTGGGGTGTCGAGCTGAGCTCGCTCGCCGAGGGTTGCACCATCTTGGCGTAGCCCGTCTCGCTTACGGAGATCTCTGTTGGGGTCGATACCTTCTCGCGGATCACCACATCTTGCGAGAAGCACATCACCGTGCCGACGATGATGCCCAATCCCACCTGACCGATGATCTTGAACTTACCCTTCAGGCCATCCTTGTTGTGGCGGAAGATCTTGATGTAGTCGTCCAAAAAGCCGAGCGTGCCGAGCCACAGCGTCGAGATGAGCATCAGCTGGGTGTAGATGTTATCCAATCGGCCTACGAGCAGCGTCGGCACAAGCACAGCCAGCAGGATGATGATGCCGCCCATCGTGGGGGTGCCACGCTTCGAGAGCTGGCCCTCGAGTCCGAGATCGCGTATCTCCTCGCCGATCTGGTGGCGCTGGAGCATACGGATGATCGTTCGACCGAAAAAGATGGTGATGAGCAGTGCTAAGATCACGGCCACAGCCGAACGGAACGAGATGTATTGGAACATACCCGCACCGGGCAGGTCGTAACGCTCATCGAGAAATTGAAAAAGAGAGTATAGCATAAATCAATTATAAATTCAACGTTTACTTCTTAAGCTCCGCGAAGGCTTCGGCCACCTCGGCGCGATCGTCGAAGTGCAGTCGTTCGCGTCCCACGATCTGGTAGGTCTCGTGACCCTTGCCCGCAATGAGGACAATATCGCCCGCCGCAGCCATCATCACCGCCGTGCGAATGGCCTGCCGACGATCCGCGATGCGCAGCGTCTGCGTGCCCGCCTCGACACCCTCCATCATCTGGTCGAGGATGCGCTCGGGATCCTCCGTGCGGGGGTTGTCCGAGGTGAGGATCGCAACATCGGCCTCGCGTGAGGCTATGCCGCCCATCTCGGGGCGCTTGGTCGAGTCGCGGTCGCCACCGCAGCCGCACACCACGATCAGTCGCTGATCGGGGGTACGGATGTCGTTGATGGTCTGGATCACATTCTCCAACGCATCGGGCGTATGGGCATAATCGACAATGGCCGTCACACCCGTCGGCGATCGCAAAGGCTCGAAGCGACCACTCACCGAGCGGAGCATACTCATCGTCCTAAGTACCTCGTCCGAGGGCGAGCCTAACTCCATAGCCACGGCATAGATGCAGAGCAGGTTGTAGGCGTTGAAGCGTCCGATCATCGGCACCCACAGCTCCTGCCCAGCGATGCGCAGCTGCATACCGTCGAAGAGCATCTCCACCACACGGCAGCGGTAGTCGGCCATCTGACGCAACGAGTAACGGCTCACGCGGGCGCGGGTGTTCTGCACCATCACCTCGCCGTTGCGGTCATCGACATTCACCACCGCAAAAGCCTGCTTAGGAAGGCCATCGAAGAGGCGTTTTTTCGCCTTGATATACTCCGCAAAGGTGCCGTGATAGTCTAAATGGTCGTGCGAGAGGTTCGTAAAGGCCACGCCTGCGAACCTCAACGACCCCACACGTTCCTGCACCACGGCGTGCGACGACACCTCCATAAAGCAGTAGTCGCACCCCGCATCGACCATCTCGCGCAGCATAGCATTAAGGCGTATTGCGTCGGGCGTGGTGTGTGTCGAGGGGAGCTCGCGCTCGGCCACACGATAGACCACCGTCGAGATCAATCCTGCGCGGTAGCCCATCGCTCGATACAGATCGCATAACAGCGTCGCCACCGTGGTCTTGCCGTTGGTGCCCGTAACGCCGACGAGCTTCAGCTCGTGCGAGGGGTTGTCGTAATAGGCTGCCGCCATCGAGGCCATAGCTCGACGGCTATCCTCCACCACGATGTAGCTCACCCGTTCGCTGAGTTGCTCGGGCAGCTGCTCGCACACCACCGCCACGGCTCCCGCCTCGACAGCACGATGGATGTAGTCGTGGCCGTCGCTGGCTGTGCCCCTGACGGCAAAGAAGCAGCTACCACACTGCACCTCGCGCGAGTCGAACGTGAGGTGGCTGATCGTGTGATCCTCCGTAGCGGTGAACGAGGTGACGCTCACCGAGGAGAGTATTTCGCTCAAATGTTTCATTCTCATCTTAGTGTTAAATTAACCCGCTGGCCCGCTTTGATGCGGCTACCCTTCGGAAGGCTCTGGCTACGCACCGTGCCCTGCCCCACAAACTCCACCTCCAAGCCTCGGCTCTCGAGGATGTAGATGGCATCCTTCAATCCCATACCCACCACGTCGGGCATCAGATCCTGATGCTCGATGGTGCGCACATCGACATTGCGCAGCGTATCCATCCGCGCCACGCCCCAACCCTCACGGTCGGTGAACGAGATGCGGGGCGAGAATTTGTCGGCCACACGTCTAATCTGCTCGATGCTGCCGCCCTTGATGGCTACGGGGACCTGCTTTTCAGTCGAGGGCGAGAGGGTGCGGTGCCACTCCTCGTCGCGGTAGAAGATGTAATCGACCACATCCTTCACCACGGGACCCGCCAATGTGGCGCCATAGTAGCTGCCGCGTGAGCGGTTCGTGAGCATCGAGGTCATAACCGTATATTTGGGGTTGTCGGCGGGGAAGTAGGCCACCACCGAGCCCATATAGTAGTTGGCCGAGTAGGGGACACCCTGACCGTTGCCATCCTGCGCCACCTTGGCTGTGCCGGTCTTCGACGCCACACGCAGCGAGAGGGTATCGCGGAAAAAGTTTTTCGTAGTACCCGTGAGTGAGGTCTCCTCGAGACATTCGCGGATGGCGGCTAACGAGGCTGCGGAGCAGATATTCTCCCTAAGCACCTGCGGTGCAAACTTTTCGACCACCTCGTCGCCACGACGCACCTCGCGGATCAGTCGCGGAGCGACCATACGGCCACCGTTGGCGATGGCGTTGTAGAGCGTGAGGATGCGGATCGGGGGCATCTCGATGGCGTAGCCGTAGCCCATATTGGGCAGTGTGTGGGCGTTCCACACGTTGCGATCCTTCGCATCGGGGATCAGCGGCAGACGCTCGCCCCACTCATCGAAACCCACGCTCTCGTAGAGTCCCAACCGCCGCAGCACATCGAGGTAGCGCTCGCGGTCGTTGTTATAGTTTTGGTAGATCGCCTCGGCGAAATAGACATTCGACGACTGTGCCGTGGCGGTCTTCATATCGACCATCTTGCCCACGTTGTGGTCGTCCTGAATGATCGGGCCTCGCGCACCTCCCACCCTCACGGCACGTCCCTCGTGGGTGTCGTACTGCTGGGTTATGGGCAGGCCACAGTCGTCGATCAAGGCCAGCAGCGACACGAGCTTGAAGGTCGAGCCCGGCTCGATGCGACGCGAGAGGGCGTAGTTCTCCTTCTCGTAGTAGATGCCGCTCTGGGGGGCGGTCTCGCCAAGGTTGGCCATTGCGAGGATGTCGCCCGTGGCGACCTCCATCACCATCGTCGTGCCCCAGATGGCATTCTGCTTGATCATCTGGCGACGCAGCGCCTCGTCGGCGATGTGCTGGATCTCAACGTCGAGCGTCGTCACCACATCCTCACCGTCGCTGGCGGCTATGTTCTCGTCGCTATGCACCGCCGTGGAGAATCCTGGGGCGATACGCTGACGCATCGTGCGGCCATTCTCGCCACGCAGCACGTCGGCATAGACATACTCGATGCCGTACTGTCCGCGGGCCTTCTGGCGATCCTCGTCGCTCAGATTGTCGCTCACCATACCGAGTGTGCGGCGACCCAGCTCGCCGTAGGGATAGACCCTCTGGTCGAGGATATGTTTGCGGAAGGTGACGCCCATATTGCCGTTCAGGATGGGATATTTGCTCAGCTCCTGCCACTCGTTGAAATCGACCGCACGGGGTAGGATCTGCACGGGGCGGTGGTTGCGCACGGCCGTATCGACCTTCATCACCTGATAGGCATCGTCGCGCATAAGATCGACCAGCAGCGTAATCAGGTCGCTACTGCGCTTGACAATCGAGTCGTGCGAATATACCCACTTGAGATTTTTCTTGCGCTCGGCAAGCATCGTCTGGCGGTATTGTGCCGCGGTGCGGTCGCCGAAGAATCGGGCGAGCAGCTTCGAGAGCGAATCGACATTCTCGCCAAAGACATCCTCGTCGTCGAAACCCTCGCTACCCATATCGAAGTCGATGCGATAGCGCAGAATGGAGGTGGCCAGCGGCTCGCCGTCGCGGGCGAGGATCGAGCCACGACGCGAGATGACGGTATCCTGCAGGAAGATGCGATCCTCCAATCGGGCGGCGTTGTAGGCCGTATCGGTTGCGGGGAGCATAACCCACACCAATCGGGCCGCAACCAACAGGCTCAGCACGATGAAGATCACATACACTATCTTGGCATTGAAGTATAGCTCTTCCTTTATTTCGTTATCTCCAATCTTTTTAGCCATTTTTCGGGGAGGGGTATTACAGCCCTCGGTCTAAAAATTAATCATTAAGAATCTCCTTGGTCTGGTGGGGATCCTGAAGGTCTATGCCGCGACGCGAGAGCTCCTCACGCACGGCTTGGTGGGTGGTCTGACGATGCAGCTGCTCCTGCAGTCGTATCGACCGCTCACGCAGTAGCTGCACCTCGCTCTCCATCTGCGAGTAACGCAGATCGGCATAGAGCGATGCGAACATCACCGCAATACTCACCAAACACATCACCGCAATGACGGCGAAGTAGCGGTAATTATCGGCCACGCCTCGGCTCGTGAGGATCGAGCCAGAAAAGATCTGCCAACTGAGTCGCTGACGACGCTTGCGCTCCTTGTTCTTCGCTTCGGCCTCGGCCTCACGCTCGGCCTCCTCCTCGGCACGGTCACGCTCGATCTGCTCATCCTCCTCGCCACTCTGCACACGCACGACCATACGACGTATGCGCCGATCGAGGGCCTCCTCCTCGGCTATACGCTGCTCGTCCTCCTCGGTCAAGGGGTTGAATTCGTCGTTATCGCTTCTCATAGTTACAACTTGGTGGCTACACGCAATTTGGCCGAACGCGAGCGGGGGTTACGCTCCACCTCCTCGGCCGTGGGGAGGATTGCTTTACGGGTGACAAGCTCGAACGGGGTGCTCGACCGACCGAAGAAATCCTGCTCGATCTTGCCCTCGAAGTTGCCGCTACGCATAAAATTCTTCACCAGACGATCCTCCAACGAGTGGTACGAGATCACAACCAGTCGTCCGCCCGGGCGCAGCACCTTGAGCGACTGCTCGAGTGCCATCTTCAGTGCCTCCATCTCGCCATTGACCTCGATGCGCAGCGCCTGAAAGAGCTTCGTCAGAAACTTCTTCTCGTCGCGCTTGGGGGTGCAGGGGGCTACGGCCTCGACAAGCTGCGAGGTGGTGGTGATAGGTGCTACTTCGCGGGCACGCACAATGCACGAGGCGATCTTCCACGTTGTGTCCAGCTCGCCATACTCCTTCAGTATGCGGCCCAATGCCTCGGCGTCATAGGTGTTGACCACATCGGCAGCCGTGCGACCGCCACGCTGGTTCATACGCATATCTAACGGCCCGTCGCCACGGAACGAGAAGCCGCGCTCCACCTCGTCGAAGTGGTGCGACGAGACTCCCAAGTCGGCCAGGATGGCATCGACCTGCGCCACGCCACGCAGACGCAGAGCGCCACGCAGGAAGCGGAAGTTGCTCTCGACGTAGTGGAAACGCTCGTCGTCGGGGGCATTCTGCAACGTGTCACGATCCTGATCGAAGGAGTAGAGTCGTCCACCCTCGCCCAGACGAGAAAGGATGTGGCGCGAGTGGCCTCCACCGCCGAAGGTAAGGTCGCAGTAGGTGCCATCCGAACGAATCGCCATCGCATCGACAGCCTCCTCCAGAAGCACGGGGGTGTGGTATGTGGTGTTGTCTAAAGACATTTTCATCTCGTAAAAGAATATTTGGCTGTAAAGTTACTGCTTTTAGCAAAAATATTGTAAATATTTTCCGAGATTTTTTGAGCAAATGAGAACAGAGAGCATCTTTCCCACCCCGTCGGCACTCACCGAGGTCGATCGCCTACAACCACTTATGCACTTCGAGCGTGGCAACATAGCGCTCTACACCTTTCGTGGAGGCGAGGCTCCGCACTTGATGTTAGAGGTGGGGCGACTGCGCGAGCAGGCTTTTCGTCGCTCGGGCGGCGGCACGGGACGCAAGGTCGATATCGACGCCGACGACGTGGCCACGGATGGGTATCGCCAGCTCATAGCGTGGGACGTAAGGCGGCGACGCATCGTGGGCGGCTACCGCTACATCGTGGGGCGTGAGTGCGAAGCGCGGCATATCTCCTCGTCGCACTATTTTCACCTCAGCCCGCGCTTTCTACGCGACTACCTGCCCCACGCCATCGAACTCGGACGGTCGTTTACGGTGAGGGGTGGAACGACGGCTGGGGCTGCTACTACGGTAGGGGCTACGGCCTCGGCTGACAAGGGTGCGGGGTGCAACGCAACTTCACTTTTTGCTATGGAGTCGCTGTGGCGTGCGCTGGGCCACATCGTCCACCGCGAGGGTACGAAATACCTCTTCGGCAAGGTGACAATCTACCCTCATTACGATGTCGCGGCACGCCGACTGCTGCTGCAATTTCTCGAAAAATTCCACCCCGCCCGCGAGCCGCTGATGTGGCCGATGAGGGATGAACGATATGCTATTACGGAGAATGATTCTGCGGCTACGGGGGACACCTCGGCCGATGATGTTGGATTGTTTTCTACTGATTGTGTGCGACTTGCGACTGCCATCGACCCCTTTACGCTCGATGACTACGGAGCCAATTATGCTCTGCTCGAAGAGCTTCTACGCCAGCGTGGCGAACACCTCCCGCCGATGCTTCACGCCTATATGCGTCTTACGCGCGAGGTGGAGTATTTCGGTGCTGTGCGCAACCCCGACTTTGGCCACGCCACCGAGGCCGCCATCCTCCTCCGCACCGACTCCATCACCCCCAACCACCGTCGAAGGTATATATTTTGACACCGCACTACTCCACGGTGCGGCGGTTGAGAAGGGCGTGGGTGATGGTTAGTTCATCGACGTACTCCAGCTCGTCGCCAAAGCCGATGCCACGGGCGATGGTCGTGAGGCGCACGTCGGGGTAGGCCTTCAGGCGGTTCATAATATAGAATAGTGTGGTCTCGCCCTCGATCGAGGTTGAGATGGCAAGGATGACCTCCTTGATGCGTCCCGAGGCGACCTTCTCGATCAGGTGGTCGATCCTCAGATCTGACGGCCCGACACCCTGCATAGGCGAGATGACACCCCCCAAGACGTGGTACAAGCCGCGATACTGGCGCGTATTCTCGATCGAGAGCAGGTCGCCCACCTGCTCCACCACGCAGATCGTCGTGCGGTCGCGTTCGGGGTTTTGGCAGATCGGGCAGAGGGGCTCGTCGCTGAGGTTGTTGCACTCGTCGCAGTGGCGTATCTCACGGCGAAAACGGGCTATGGCCGAGGTCATCTGCTCGACAGCCTCGGCATCCATCTTCAGCAGGTGCATCGACAATCGCAACGCCGTGCGACGGCCAATGCCTGGGAGCTTGGAAAATTCGGCAACAGCCTCCTGCAATAGCTTTGACATTCTTCGGGGTTTACTTTATTGACAACAAAGGTCTTCAGGTCTTTCGGGGCAGGGGTAGCTTCCGTAGGCGAAAGGGCACCCCACTCCCTTTAAATACGCTCAATACGGTTAATCTCAATCCAGCCTTTGCGGCCATCGGCAATGCGGACCTCGGCCCAGCCATCCATCACCTCGCCCACGCGCACCTTCGTGCCCTCGTGCAGCACGAAGAGCTCGGTAGAAGTGGCATCGGGTGAGCTCTTGATCGAGACCGACGAACTCATAATGATAGCCTCACGGCGCTGTGTGGCCTCCGAGCGGGCACTCCACGCAAACGACGTGGTGAGGATGAACAGAACGCCCAGAACACCCATAGCATAGAATCCCACCTTACGCATCGAGAGTCGCTGTGCGAGCAGGAACTGCAGTGCCATCGCCAACGTCAGCGCCAGCAGCACCAACGAGAGCACCGTCCACGCATTGCCGCTGAGCAGCGAACGCAACGAGCGCACCCACGTCGTGAGGAAGAACTCGGGGATCTGTTCAATGCTGTCGCGGGTCGATTGCTCGGCAAACTCCAAATTGTGGCGCACATCCTCGTCGCCTGGGCTGAGTCGCAGGGCACGGTTATAGTTCAGCAGCGCCAGCGCGATCTGCTCACGCTTGAAGTAGGCGTTGGCAAGATTGTAATAGAGGTCGGCCGAGTGGCGGTTGCCACTCAGGATGGTGGTGTAATACTCGATGGCGGTGTCGTAGTCGCCCGCGTTGTAGGCCGCGGCTGCGGCATCCCACAACGCCTCGGGGTTGTTGGGCGAGGGCTTCATCTGAAGGCCCTGACTGCCCTGCTGCGACTCTGCGGCCTCGGGGTTAAGCATAGGCTGAGAGCCCTGCATCGGCTGCGTCGCCTGCCCCACTTGCTGTGCCGCCTGTGTATCTTGAATGTTCGGCTGCTGCATTGCCTGCTGAGCCCACGAGGGGGCCCCCACAAAGAGCATCAACAGCACGAATAGCATTATCCTGGAAATATTTTTCATAGCTTGATTATCGTTTGATGATCGACTCTATTTCGGAGATTATGCCGACGCCCTCGTCGTACACCTCGCCCATCTGCACTGACTCCACGGGCGAGTACTGAGCCTCGTCGCAACGCGAGATGATCTCGGTGAAGCGGTGTGCCACCTCGGCCGAGCAGCCACGGCGTTGCAGCTCCTCGCGGATGCGCTCCTTGGTGAGCATCGAGACGGGGATGTTGAGCTTGTCGCTCATATAGCCCCACAGCGCGTGCAGCATCTCCTCGAAGAATGAGTGGCGGTTACCCTCGCTCATATACTTCTCCGCCACACGGAAGCGTTGCACGGCCACCTTGTTGGCACGGCGGTTACGACGCAGCACGGTGTTCTTGCTGTCGCGGATCAGGCGTCGCAGCACGAAGTAGGCCACAACGAAGAGCAGTACAATGAGCAGCACGACGATGAAGTAGGTGGCGCTGAGCATCAGCGGCGACGAGATGCTCCTCAGGCGCGGCTCGCCCAACTTGATGAAGCGGATGTCGCTACCGATCTGGCGCACGCCCTCCTTCGACGAGCCTGTGATGAGCTGTGCCACGGCAGCTGCCGAGCCGACCGATCCGTCGGG
>CAZWHN010000060.1:0-9883 GCA_964633635.1 uncultured Alistipes sp.
CCTCCTCAAGAATGTTCTGAGTCTTGAAGATGTAAGCACCGGTCTTCTCTGATTTCACCATCTTGATGCACTTGGTGTACTTCTTGTTGGTACCCGTCTTAAGGGTTGCAACTACTTTCTTTGCCATAACTTACTCAAAAATTACTTAATTTCACGATGTACTGTTACCTTCTTCAAGTAAGGATTGTACTTCTTACGCTCCAAACGATCGGGTGTGTTCTTCTTGTTCTTGGTGGTGATGTAGCGTGACATACCTGCAACGCCTGAAGCCTTCTGCTCGGTGCACTCAAGGATCACCTGAACTCTGTTACCTTTCTTTGCCATTTGTCCTTAATAAATTTTAGTAAACCTTCTTGGGAGCAGCGGCCTCCTTCAGAGCGGTTGCCAAGCCCTTCTTGTTAATAGTTTTCATACCGGCGGTGGTTACCTTCAAGGTGAACCAACGGCCCTCCTCCTCAGACCAGAAACGCTTTGTCTTCAAGTTGGTGTTGAACTTACGCTTGGTCTTGCGGTTTGAGTGAGAAACGTTGTTGCCCACTACTGCAGTTTTACCTGTAATTTCGCAAACTCTCATTGTTATTTGTGTTTTAGTTTCTATCCCCTCACAATAAGGGTGCGCAAAGATAATCAAAAAAATCTCTTTCCCCAACCCCGCGCCAAAAAAATCGCTAAAATATTCATAATTATCGCACTTTGCCCTCCGAAAATGGAGTGATGGCCACCTCGGCGATCACTTTTCGTGGAGGGATTAGAGCTCCAGCAGACCTTCGGGCAATGACAAACGGATGTGTCGCACGTCGAAGTCGATCTGCAAGAAAAACTCCTCGGCGGCGGGAATCAGCCGCTCGCCCTGACCGAAGTCGATGCCCAGCAGGGGGTTCATATCGCTGTCGTAGAAGTCGGTCACTGAGCCTCGGAGCTCGCCCGCCTCGACCGTGAAGCCGATCAGATCCTCCATATAGAACTCGTCGTCATCCTCCTCCTCGGCCGTGGGGATGAAGAGCTCCTTGCCCACCAGCTCCTCGGCACGACGCTTGGTGTCGAAGTCGGCAAAGCGCACGTTGGCACCCGTCACGCCACGACGCTCGAAGAGTTCGAGGTAGAGGGGCACGGCCAGCGAGTCGATCTCGACAAAGAGGGGCTCCTCCGCGGGGTCGAAATCCTCGGGTAGGGTGTTGTAGAGGGTGAGCGAGAGTCCGCCCGAATTAACATCGCCGAAGAGGCGTCCTACACGCGCCACGGCAGTCATATTTTTCATAGTGCGAAGTGTTTACAAAAAAGAAGGCTGTCAAAAAAATGACAGCCCCGTGTGTTTTCTAAGAAGAAAAACTACTCAGCAGCCTCCTCGGTTGCCTCCTCGCCCTCGGTCTCAGCGGCAGCAGCCTCTGCAGCAGCGGCAGCCTTAGCGGCAGCGATTGCAGCAGCACGCTCCTCCTTAACCTTGGTCTCGGCAGCGAGAGCAGCCTTCTCAGCAGCCTTAGCGTCGGTAGCGAGCTTGTTCACCTTAGCAGCGATCTTGCTCTCCTTCTCGCCAAGCCACTTGTTGAACTTAGCCTCGGCGTCGCTCTCAGAGAAAGCGCCCTTAGCTACACCGCCCAACAGATGCTTCTTGTAAAGAACACCCTTGTACGAGAGAATAGCTCGACAAGTATCGGTAGGTTGTGCGCCCTTGAGTAACCAATCCAAAGCACGGTCGAACTTCAGATCAATCGTAGCAGGATTCGTGTTGGGGTTGTAAACGCCCAATTTCTCGATAAACTTACCATCACGTGGCGCTCTGCTATCTGCGGCAACGATGTGGTAGATGGGAGCACCCTTCTTACCGTGACGTGCCAAACGAATTTTAACAGCCATTTTGCTATAAAATTTTGTTAGTTAATTAATAAACGCAACCCTACTCTTTCGGGGTTTGGACACAAAGGTACGAAAAATAAATTCAAAATTCAAAATCCGAAATTCAAAATTGTTGGTTTTGAGATAAAAAAAGTTGTCCGAACGTGGTGCTCGGACAACCTTTTTTCTTTTGAAGTGGTATTTCGTTGTGGCTTCTTACCTCATTGCCACCTCGGCTGAGCCAGCCAGACGACCGTCGATGTAGAGCTCGATCTGGTAGGTTCCCGGCGTGAAGCCCGAGCCATCGACGTAGATACCTACGCCCAGATCGCTACCGTCGTAATCGACCTCACGCATCGCCGAATATACCTTCTGCTCGCCCTCGAAGGTGAAGGTCGCGGCCGCAGAGTTGGCGATCAGATAGCCCTCGGGCGAAGTGACACAGGCGTAGATGGCCTTGTTGCCCGGCTCGGCCAACTCGTTGGCTGCCAGCGCAAAGTCGAGGTACAGACGCGAAGCGTTCTTCACACGCGTAACCTCCTTGCCACGGCTGTTGAGCGACTGCATCGTGATGCTGCGGGCGCGGATCACTGCTCCCACACGCACCTTGTTGTTGAGCTCCTCGGCACGCTCCTCGGCCATCTCGGCACGCAGCTGTGCGGTCGAGATCTCCTTCTTGTATGAGATGTTCTCCTTGGTGAGTTGCTGGTTGATGTTGTTCAGCGAGTCGATCTGGCGGATGTAGCCCTGCATCACGGTACGCAGCGTACCCACCTCCTTCTCATAGGCGCGGATCTTGGCGTAGTTCAGACGGCGCTCGTTCTTGAGCTGCTCCATAATCTTGTTGGCCTCCTCGAGGCTCGATGCGATCGAGTCGTTCTGAATCTTCAGATCGTCGAACGATACGATGAGCGAGTCCAGATCGCCCTGAATCTTGGTGCGATCCTCCTCCAGCAAGGCGTACTCGGCCTGCTGCTCGCGGTGCATATTGAAATAGACCACCGACAGAGCCACCAGAATCACGGCCAGGATGATGATCACAATGCGGTAGCCGCGCACAGCTTTGTTATCTACCTGTTGGTCCTGATACTCGTCGTATTCCTCCTCGTAGCGAGCATCTTCGTACTCGTTATAATCTTCTCTCATAGTGTGAGGTTTTTAGTTTTTTTTGTTTTGGGTTGTTTTCTACGGCAAATATAGTCATTTTTTTACAAAACAATCCAACGGATAGCGTAAACCTTCATAACTCGACAGATAAGCCTGCACGCTACCCACCTTTATGGGCGATTGGATGTAGAGCGGAATTTTGTTGCGATCGTCCGAGATCCACACCTCGAACTCCGTGCCGTCTTGAAACGCGTAGCCGTCCGAGGTGGCTATCTTGCAACGGAACTTGAGCGTGCGAAAACGGCCCAAATTCTTAATCTTCTTCACCTCGCGTCCCTCGTAGCGGAATTTGAGGTATCGAACCGTATCCTCCAACACCATCTCCAGCTCGCGCTCATAACCCTCGACAATCTCCTCGTCGGGCACGGTGCGCAGGTTGAAGTAGAGCGATATGGCATCCATTCCATCCTGCTTCAGCTCGAGCGTGCGGTACTCCACGGGGCGCTGACGCGTCTGCCAACGGGTATAGACCCGCTTGTTGGGGTAGTCGAACGTGAATACACTTTTGCGCGTGTAGTCGCCCTCCTTGATGTCGGCCTCGAAGCGTTTGGTGCGTAGCGTTGCGGGGTCGATGTAGATGGTGTAGGCATCCCTCACGGGGAGGATCCAGTTGAAAGCCTTGGCCGTCTGCCCCATACCATAGACCTTCAGCGCAGGCGCTCCGTCGAGCGTCGCCTCGGTGGTTTGTATGATGACGTTGGCCACCTCGGTGTTGGGGAATAGGCGTGCCTTGTAGCTCATCTTGTAGTGGAGCGTCTCGCCCGGGACGTAGAGCTGGGCTCTCGCCGTGTGAAGGCTCAATGCAAGGAGCAGGCTAAGGAGAATATGTTTCATCGGCTGACAGTTGTTGTAGTATCTTACCATTAAAACGGCCGCAATGGCTCTTTTATTGTCTCACCTACGAGATCATCGAGAAGTCGAAGCGCTGCTTGCCGCCGTGACGTGCCCGCAGCTCACGCAACAACGAGTGCTCCGCCCGCTCCAGTCGGGGATCGGCCGTAAGTATCGCAATGGCAGCCTCGCGTGCCGTCTGCAGCAGTGGGGCGTCGAGCGTCGGGTTGGCAATCTTCAAATCGAATGCCATACCACTCTGCTGCGTGCCGTTTATGTCGCCCGCACCGCGTAGCTTCATATCGAGCTCCGAGAGTCGGAATCCGTCGGTTGTCTGACACATAGCTTGCAGGCGCTGACGAGCCTCGCGCGAGAGTTTTTCGCCCGACATAAGTATGCAGTAGGAGTCGCCTCCGCCTCGTCCCACGCGGCCACGCAGCTGATGGAGCTGCGAGAGTCCAAATCGCTCGGCCGACTCGATGACCATCACCGTGGCATTGGGCACATCCACACCCACCTCGATAACGGACGTGGCAACCAAAATATCGGCCTCGTGATCCTTGAACTGTCGCATCGACTCCTCCTTGTCCTGCGGCTTCATCTTGCCGTGGCAGACGGTGACTCGGTAGTCGGGTAGCGGGAAGTCCCTCACGATCGACTCGAAGCCATCCTCCAAGTCCTTGTAATCCATCGTCTCGGACTCCTTGATCAGCGGATAGACCACATAGACCTGCCGTCCCTGAGCAATCTGCTGACGCAGAAATCCCCACAGCTTGAGACGTGCCGCGTCGGTGTAGTGGTAGGTGCGTATGGGCTTGCGACCTGGGGGTAGCTCGTCGATCACCGAGACATCTAAATCGCCGTAGAGCGTCATCGCCAACGTGCGGGGGATGGGGGTTGCGGTCATTACGAGTATGTGGGGCGGCTGCTCGTTCTTGGTCCATAGGCGGGCACGCTGCTCCACGCCGAAGCGGTGCTGCTCGTCGATTACCACATAGCCGAGGTTGGAGAACTGCACCCGATCCTCAATCAAGGCGTGGGTGCCGATCAGGATGTTGACCTCGCCCGAGGCGATGCCCTCTAATGCGTGGCGGCGCTCGGCCGCCTTCGACGAGCCCGTGAGTATGGCCACCTTGATAGGCATACCCGCCGTCTGACGGCTGATTGTGGCGTAGTGTTGGCGAGCCAGAATCTCGGTCGGAGCCATCATACAGGCCTGAAAGCCGTTGTCCACAGCCAGCAACATCGACATCAGCGCCACCATAGTCTTTCCGCTACCCACGTCGCCCTGCAACAGACGATTCATCTGGTAGCCCGAGACGGTGTCCTGACGTATCTCCTTCACCACACGCTTCTGCGCATCGGTGAGCGAGAAGGGTATGCGATTACGGAAAAAATCGTTGAAGAGATCCCCCACCTTCGGGAAGAGGAATCCGTTGCGGCGCGAGAGTCGCTCGCTACGCAGCGACTGCACCGAGAGCTGCACACCCAAAAACTCCTCGAACTTCAATCGTCGCTCGGCAGCCTTCAGACTCTCGACCGACGGGGGGAAGTGTATGTCGTGCAGTGCCACCTTGAGCGGCACTAAATCGTATTTTTGACGCAGCGGCTCGGGCAGCGACTCTGCAATGTGATCGCGCGTAATCTCCCAAGCGGCAGCCACGATGCGCGAAAAACCCTTCGCACCGAGCGACGAGGCTATCTTCTCGGTCGAGGAGTATATCCCCTGCAAGGCACTGCGCGAGCGGCTCATAGCACGCTCCACAAGTTCCAACTCGGGGTGGGTGAACTGCACCTCTCCACGATAGAACGACACACGTCCGAAGATGATGTACTCGCGTCCCACCTCGACACTCTTCTCCACCCACTTTATGCCGCGAAACCACGTCAGTTCGGCCGAGCCCGTAGCGTCGCTGGCAAAGGCCGAGAAGCGTTGTTTGCGTCCTGTGCCCGAGTAGGCTACGCCCGTGATGCGGGCCCTGACCTGCACGATGGTGGAGTCCATCTCGGGGCCAAGCTCGGCGATGGAGTATATACGTGAACGATCGACATAGCGGAAGGGGTAGAAGCGCAACAGATCGCCCACGGTGACAATGCCCAGCTCCTTCTCCAGGAGCTTCGCACGGGCCTCGCCCACACCGGGGGTGTACTTTACGCTGTTGTCGAGAAACTTTGCCATACGACAAAGGTAAAAAATAATTGTAGTAATGGTAGGATTTTTATTGCTTTTTTCCTAAATTTGCTAAATACTAAACCTAAAACTATGGAGAAGATAATGACAAAGTTTATCAACAACCCCGACTGCGTTACAGCGGAGTTGTTGGAGGGCTATGTGTTGGCATACCCCGATAAGGTGGCTCTCGCAGCCGAGAATATCGTCGTTAGAAAGAATCCCAAGAGCGAGGACAAGGTGGCCATCGTCACCCTCGGCGGATCGGGCCACGAGCCTGCGCTGAGCGGTTTCGTTGGCGATGGTATGTTGGATTGCTCGGTGGTGGGCGATGTCTTTGCCGCCCCGGGTGCGCAGCGTCTTTTCCAGGCTCTGCAACTGATGAAGCGCGAGGCAGGTATCCTGCTGGTGGTGCTGAACCACTCGGGCGACGTGATGAGTGCCAATATGGCGTGCCAGCTGGCCGAGCGTGCTGGCATCAAGGTGCGTAAGGTGCTCACCTACGACGACGTGAGCGCAGGCATCGGTGCCCCGAAGGAGGATCGCCGAGGATTGGCAGGCTGTGTGCCTCTGTATAAGATTTTGGGAGCTGCTGCCGACGAGGGCAAATCTTTGGACGAGTTGGTGGAGATGGCCGAGCGCTATACGGCCAATGCCGCTACGCTGGCCGTTGCGATGCGTCGCTGCACCCATCCGCAGAACGATGCCGCCATTACCGACCTTCCCGATGGCATTATGGAGATCGGCGCAGGTCAGCACGGCGAGGGCGGTGGCGGTCGCAAGCCGCTGGTGTCGGCCGATGCAACGGCTGCCGAGATGGTCGATCTGCTCTGCCAGCAGCTGCAGCCCAACGAGGGTAGCAAGCTGATGCTTATCATCAATGGCGTGGGCGCAACCACACATATGGAGCTCAACATCGTCTTCCGTAAGGCATATAAGGAGTTGGTGGCTCGTGGTTACGAGATTGCGTATAGCCGTATTCAGGAGATTCTGACCGTGCAGGAGCAGGCTGGTTTCCAGATGGTTATGGCTGTGCTGGATGACGATCATATCGACTACCTGAAGAATTATCCATCGAACGCACCCTATTGGGTGGAGATTGGCCGATAGCCTATGGCACGCTGTTGTTTGACACTCACCGACCTGAGGTCGATGTGGGCGTGTGCCCTCACACGCATCAAGGCTCGCGAGGAGGAGTTCTCGCAGCTCGATGCAGCGTTGGGCGATGGCGACCACGGTCAGGCCATCGTGGGGGCTATGCAGGTCATTGTCGATAAACTCTCTTCGGGCGAGGATTTCCGCACCACACTCGGCGATGCAGGTATGGAGGTTATGATGGCTGTGAGCGGCTCGACTAGCACCCTGCTCGGAGCCCTGCTGCTCGGTATGAGCGATGGGGTGGGTACCGTCGTGGAGATCGACGCCGAGGGGGTTAAGCGGATGTTCGGCTCGGGACTCAAGAATGTGCAGATGCAGACCCGTGCCAAGGTGGGCGACAAGACTATGATGGATGCTCTGATCCCCGCCGTTGAGGCCATCGAGGGCGCCGATACGGAGGATGTTGCCTCGATGATGCAGGCGGCAGCCGAGGCTGCCAAGGCGGGTGCCGAGGCCACGGTCGAGATGCAGGCACGCTTCGGTCGTGCGCGCAACTATGGCGAGCGCTCGGTCGGCGTGATGGATAGCGGTGCGGCATCGTGGAGCGAGATGTTCGCAGCCTTTGCCGAGGCACTGAAAAACGAATAACAACCAAACATAGAGAAAGAAGATATGGCAGATATGGATGGCTTCCGCGAAGCCACAAATTTCGGAATTGGCGAGGCTGCGCCGTGCGTAGGTGTCAGCCTCAAGGGTACGGCCAATATGGGCTGGGGAATGAAGAATCGCCTCTCGCGCATCTTCAACCCCGCGAGTGGCCGCACTGTGATGTTGGCCTTCGACCACGGATTTATTATGGGTCCCACGTCGGGTCTTGAGCGTATCGACCTCTCGATCGTGCCCCTGATCGACTATGCCGACTGTCTGATGTGTACGCGCGGCATATTGCAGACCACAATCCCCGCCTCGACCACAAAACCCGTCTGCTTGCGCTCCGACGCAGGCTCGACGGTCCTGACCGAGCTTAATCGCAACGTGCTGATCGACGTCGAGGATGCAATCCGCATCAACGCCTCGGCTATGGCCGTGATGGTATCGGCAGGCGATGGCGATCAGGAGGCGGTGACGGTGGCCAATCTGGTGTGTGCTGCCGATGCAGGTGCCCGCTACGGCATCCCCGTGATGGGTGTTACGGCCGTGGGTAAGCAGATGGCTCGTGATGCACGTTACTTTGCGCTGGCCTCGCGCGTATGCGCCGAGAATGGTGCCAATCTGGTCAAGACCTACTACTGCGAGGGCTTCGACAAGGTGGTGGCATCGTGCCCCGTGCCGGTGGTGATTGCGGGCGGTAAGAAGCTGCCCGAGCTGGAGGCGCTGGAGCTCTGCTACAACGCTGTCAATGAGGGTGCTGCGGGTGTCGATATGGGCCGCAATGTGTTCCAAAGCGACAGCCCCGTGGCTATGATTCAGGCTGTGCGAGGCGTTGTTCACGATGGCCTTTCACCGCACCAGGCATATGAGATGTATCAGGATCTGAAGTAATTTTTAGCGGTAAAGCGGTAACTTTGCCCCAATCAAAAACGAGAAACTATGGAATCAATACTTAAAAATCGCCCTGCACTCGAGTATGCCGTATGGCAGGCTGCCGAGGTGGCAGGTTATCTGTGGCAGAAGGGTTGGGCCGAGCGCAACGGCGGCAATATCACGCTCAACATCACCGAGCACATCGACGACGAGATACGTCAGATGCCCGCCATCAGCGAGCCTATCGCTATCGGTATGCATCTGCCGATGATCAAGGGCTGCTACTTCTACTGCAAGGGTACGCAGAAGCGTATGCGCGATCTGGCACGCTGGCCGATGGCCAACGGCTCGATTATCCGCATTTTGGACGACTGCGAGCACTACGAGATCATCGCCGACGAGCCCGTTATGCCCACCTCGGAGGCTCCCGCCCACCTCTGCGTGCACAACTACCTGCTGGAGAAAGGCTCTCCGTGCCGTGCCTCGTTACATACCCATCCCATCGAGCTGATTGCCCTGACGCACAACAAGGCATTCTTAGAGAAGGATGTGGCCACACGCACGCTGTGGAGTATGATCCCCGAGACCAAGGCCTTCTGTCCGCGCGGTCTGGGTATTATCCCCTATACGCTCCCTGGCTCGGTTGAACTGGCCGAGGCTACGATCAGCGAGCTGGACGACTACGACGTGGTGATGTGGGAGAAGCACGGTGTCTTTGCTGTGGATGTCGATATTATGTCGGCATTCGATCAGGTCGATGTACTCAACAAGTCGGCTCTGATCTATGTGGCTGCCAAGTCGATGGGTTTCGAGCCCGACGGTATGAGCGACGAGCAGATGGCCGAGATGACCCGCGCCTTCAACCTGCCCAAGTAGGGCGGAGTGTCGATGGTTGCGTCGCAACGAAATAGTAAAAGCAGGCTACGGGCCTGCTTTTTTTGTTGTAGTGAGCATAGGCAAGGTAAATGCAAAACGGGCGTTACACCCGCGTCATTCCCCGACTTGCACAGCAGGCGATGGGAATCTACCGCTTATTTTTTGGCGAAGATAAAGTCAGTATCAAGAAAGTATTTCGAAAAAAAGCGAATGACATATCAATAAAAAAAGGTGCCCCGCGAAGGGGACACCTTTTTTATTTATCGCTATGCGATCTGCGACCACACAGCCATTGAGTCGATTAGTAACCCGGGTTCTGCTCGAGCAAGTTGTTCGAAGCGATCGAAGACTCGGGGATGGGGAAACGGTTGAGGTTAGGATTGT
>CAZWHN010000061.1:0-9861 GCA_964633635.1 uncultured Alistipes sp.
TGAGCCAGTTTTATTTAATGTTTAACCCGTCCCTAATTTTTATGGGACACTAATGTTTGGTGTTTATTTTAATTTCCGCCATTCATTTCCAAACGCTTTATATTCTTTCTCACACGGCGTATTGTCATCGCCGCGCAGCACGACAGACCGACGATAAATCCGACGATCAGGCCGTTGGCCTTCATATCAAGCACGAAGGCGAAGAGGTAGCCCGCAGGGATGTTGATCACCACATACGAGAGGAATACGACCGGGATCAGAACCTTTACATCCTGCAATCCGCGTAGGATGCTGATCGAGATGGCTTGCAGGCAGTCCGACACCTGAAATAGAGCGATGAAGACAAGCATCGATGCTGCAATCTCGATTGTCGGGGCATTGGTCGTAAAGAGTGCGGGAATCTGGTAGCGGAATGCCACAAAGAGCGACGCCACGGTGATGTTCCACACAAGGCCCATCTGGTAGGCGGCATAGACCGTGCGACGCAGGCGGCCAAAGTCGCCACGACCGTAGATGTGCGAGGTGAGGATGGTGGTCGAGGAGCCGATGGCTATGACGATCATAAAGGTTACGTTCATCATATTGACTCCAATCTGGTAGGCGCTCACCGACGAGGCACCGAAGGCCAGCACCATAATACCCGCCACGACAAAGGCGCTCGACTCCATCAGCATATGGAAGGCGATGGGGATGCCCACCTTCAGGATCTCGGCTATGCGGCGGAACTTGAGCATCGAGCGGCTGAAGAGCTCCTCGGTGTAGATGCGGAACTTTTTAGCATAGAAGAAGTAACCCACCATCATAGCGCATTGTAGCACGCGGGCAATGAAGGTGGCATAGCCAGCACCCACGGCACCCATCGGCTCGAAGCCGCACTTGCCGAAGATGAAGATGTAGTTCAGGATGATGTTCACCACATTGGCCACGATCACCGTCACCATAGCGATGCGGGTGTTGCCCACGCCCTCGAGGAATTGGCGGAATGTGCTGTAAATCATCACGGGAATGATACCCCAGATGAGCGTGTCGTAGTAGGGTAGCGCCATCTCCACCACGCCCGTGATCGAGCCATCGGCCTGACCGAGCATCAGCCCTCCCAAGAGCGGGAATAGCCCCCTAATGGCAACGAGCAATAGTGTGGCCACAACACCCACTATCGAGAAGAGAATCAGTCCGTTCTGCAACAGCTGGCGGACGTGACGATGGTTCTTCTGCGCGAAGTGCTCGCCCACGAGCGGAGTGAGTCCGAACGAGAGTCCGAGCGAGGTGATGAATATCAGGTAAAAGAGATTGGTGGCAAACGAAACGGCTGCCAACGGTGTGGGGTCGTCGCCTCCGTAGAGACCTACCATAGCCGTGTCGGCCAGCTGGACAGTGATCTGTCCCATCTGCGAGAGAATTACGGGCAGTGCGAGCTGCAGATTCTCTTTGTAAAAGGGTTTATATCGGTTAAAAAAATTCATAGCGAGCGCAAAGATACGAAAAAAAGAGATAACGTATAATAAAACCGTTCGGAGGATCGTTATTGTAGAGAAAAGTTGGTGTGCTGGAAAGATTTTTTACGAAAACAATAGGTCGAAAAGTGCGATTATGCGTTACTATGTTTGGGTAATTGTTCTAAAAGTACACTTTTGTTTGCAAAATCCCACTTATTGACTACTTTTGTTGGCGGATAAGTGTAAAAATAAGAAAATTTGTGCGTAAATGATACAGTATTTTGATTGGTTGCCTCTGTTTGAGAGTCACGATGGCGTATATAGCATCGAGAACGAGATAGCTGTGTTTAAGTATTCGGAGGGTATGAAGCCGCTGCTGCAGAGCAAAAAGGCTATCGATGGAATGAAGTCCCCTCACAAGTTTAACTTCTTTATGTTTGTCGATCACACCTCGGGTAGTGCCCGTATTACGATAGATATGGAGGAGTACAATCTCGATCGCCCGTTCAACGTGGTGAAGATCGTCCCTGGGCAGATCGTCACGATGGATTCGATGAGTGATGATTTCGATGCGCTGGTGGTCCTCTTTTCAACACGTTTTCTCGAGAGTATGATGGTATATGTCAATGGAGCATTCCCGTTCCGTCTGCGTGGTTCGTTCGATCAGGTCGAGCACTACGATGTCAGTGCCGAGGGTGAGCACCATTTCAATGTCTTCTATCAGATTGTTCGCCACTGCTTGCAGGATACCGATAACCCCTATCGTTTGCAGATGGTTCAGCACCTCATTATGGCGATGTTCTACTCGTCGGGCAAACTACGCGAACTCGAGGTTGAGGATGCACCCCGATCGAATGCCGATGTACTGACCAAGGAGTTTATGAGTTTGGTGAAGGAGAATTTCCGCCGCGAGCGTCAGCTCCAGTTCTACGCCGATGCGCTCTGCATCACGCCCCGCTACCTGTCGCGTGTTGTGAAGGAGTGTACGGGCGAGTCGGCTGCCGAGTGGATCGAGCGATGTGTGGTGCTGGAGGCGCGTGCGTTGCTCAAATCGACCAATATGACCATTCAGCAGATCAGCGACGAGCTGAACTTCCCCTCGCAGACCTTCTTCGGCAAGTATTTCAAACGCCGAGTGGGCCTCTCGCCCAAGGAGTATCGTCGAGTGGGGTAGGGTTGTGACGTAATATAAAAGAGTCTGTCTTCGATTTGTAAGACAGACTCTTTTTTGGTTTACTCCTCCTGCATCGAGTTGATCCTCTCGCCCAAGATACGAGCCGCGATGGCCACATACTCGGCACAGGGACGACGATGGTAATACCCCTCGGTGCGAGGCGAGGGGGTGGGATCATCCTGCTGCTGCGTCAGTCCCAGCAGCTCACGGCAGATGATCGAGCCATTCTCACGACGAAAATCCTCGGCCAAGGATTGTACCAGCGTGTAGCACCGCTTCTTGTTAGGGGTGTCGTTGGGTGAGGCATTTGGGGCGACGAATCCCGCCACCATAAACATCCCGCTCACCGTGCCGCATACCTCCCTCAAGCGACCCATTCCGCCACCGAACGGAGCCGCAACGGTGGCCGCCAATGTGGCATCGAGTCCCGTCAGGTCGCAATAGGCCAGCATTACCGATTGGGCGCAGTTGTAGCCCTCGAGGAAGTAGGCTCGGGCACGCTCCGAGCGAGCATTGATATCGACTTTCATAGTTATCGGGTTTTTGTTTGCGCAAATTTAGTGATTTGGTCGATACTTTTAGCCCAGCGATGGAAGAGTTTTTCCAAAAACTGAGTATATTTGCCTAAAAGAAACAACAAGAAAAAGATAATTATGCCCGATCACGCACATTTGACCATAGATAATCAGTCGCAGCACCAATTTATGCAGCATCGAATCCATAAGATTCTGCTTGTCTGCTGCACCTACGACGGCTACATCCTTGAGGAGGATGGCCACATCGAGTCGCAGATCAACCGTGAGTATATGGAGCTCAATATGAGTAATCCGCCCTCGCTCACGCGTGTGGAATCGACCCGTGATGCACTCGAATTGCTGTCCGTGCGTAGTGACTTCGACTTCGTGCTCTCGATGTACAACGTGGGCGAGCCCAATGTCTTCGACTTTGCCCGAGAGGTGAAGCGTATGTACCCCAATTTGCCCGTGGTGTTGCTCACATCGTTCTCAAAGGAGATCTATCGTCAGATCGACGAGCAGCAGTGTACGGCTATCGACAATATCTTCTGCTGGCACGGTAATACCGACCTTATCATCGCCATTATCAAGCTGATGGAGGATAAGCTCAATGCCGAGAGCGATATTTTGGAGGGTGGTGTGCAGGCTATCCTGCTGGTCGAGGACTCGGTGCGATTCTATTCGACCTACCTGCCCGAGCTATATAAGATCATTCTGGTGCAGAATAGCGAGTTCCTGAAGGATGCCTACAACGAGCAGCAGCAGATCAGCCGCAAGCGTGCTCGTCCGAAGGTGCTGCTGGCTGCGAACTACACCGATGCCATCGAGATCTACAACAAATACAACAAGAACCTGTTAGGCGTAATCTCCGATGTGGGATTGTTGCTCAAATCGGGCGATCGTGCCGATGAGGAGAAGAGCGACGCGGGTATCGACATCTGCCGTATGATCAAGGCCGAGTCGCCGTGGATGCCCATCATTATGCAATCCTCGCAGGTCAATTATGCCGAGGTTGCGGCCGAGATGGGTGTGGGATTCATCTCCAAGTCGTCGAAGACGCTGTTGCAGGAGTTGCAGGATGTTGTGCTGCGTGAGTTCGGATTTGGCGAGTTTGTCTTCCGCGATTTGGATAGCGATACGGTGGTGGGACGTGCCCGCGACCTGATGCAGATGCAGGAACTTATCGCCACGGTGGCGGACGATGTGCTGGAGTACAATCTTTCGCAGATGAACCTCTCGAAGTGGCTCTATGCCCGAGGATTATTCCCGCTTGCCAAGGTGCTGCGAAATATCAATAGTAGCCACTTCTCATCAACGGCCGAACACCGTGCGGCACTGGTCTCGATGTTCAAGGATTACCGTACGATGCTCGGACAGGGCCTTGTGGCGCAGTTCGACGAGGAGACGTATAGCGACGCCATCGGTTTTGCCCGCGTGGGCGAGGGGTCGATTGGCGGTAAGGCTCGCGGATTGGCATTTATGAACTCGATGCTGGCCAAGTACAACCACTACTACAAATACCCGGGCGTGAGAATTATGATCCCCCGCTCGTTGGTGGTGGCGACCGACTACTTCGACGAGTTTATGCGCATCAACGGCCTGAAATACATCATCTCGCGCGATCTGGCCGATGAGGATATTCTCTCCGAGTTCCTCAATTCGGTGCTGCCCGCCGAGCTGTATCAGAAACTGAAGGTCTTTGTCTCGACCTGCTCGAATCCGCTGGCCATACGTTCGTCGTCAAAGTTGGAGGATTCGCATTATCAACCCTTTGCGGGAATCTACTCAACATATATGATCCCCCGATGCGAGAACGACGACCAGATGTTGCGTATGCTGGTGCGCGCCATCAAGAGCGTCTATGCATCGGTATATTTCGCCTCGTCGAAGGCTTACATCCAGTCGTCGCAGAACCTGCTCTCGGAGGAGAAGATGGCCGTGCTGATTCAGGAGGTGTGCGGTACGGAGCAGAACGGATATTTCTTCCCCACGCTCTCGGGTGTGGCACGTTCGCAGAACCTCTATCCGATCGGTTACGAGAAGGCCGAGGATGGCGTCTGCAACATCGTGATGGGCTTGGGCAAGGCCGTGGTGGATGGTGGCAAGAGCCTGCGCTTCTCGCCCGCCTATCCCGACAAGGCATTGCAGACCTCGACGTTGGAGCTTACCGTGCAGGATGCCCAGACCGAGGTGATGGCGCTGAGCCTTAACCCCGACCACTTCCGCTCATCGACCGACGATGCGGTGAATATCGAGCGGATACCAGTCTCGCGAATGAACGATTTTCGTAACGCGAAGTACGCCTGCTCGTACTACGACTACCAGAATAGCCGCATCAGCGAGAGCCCGACGCTGTCGCGTTATTTCCGTGTGATTACCTTCAACCGCATACTGAAATATGGCTCATTCCCGCTGGCCGACATCATACGCGATATGTTGCGTATGGGCGAGGAGGAGATGCGCTGTCCCGTGGAGATCGAATTTGCAGTCAATATGGATGTGCCGCCAGGCGAGATGCAGATCTTCAATCTGTTGCAGATTCGCCCCATCATCCGCAACGAGGAGAGCGCCAAGCTCGATTGGTCGAAGGTCGACAGCTCGGGTGCGGTGGTCTATTCGGAGAATGCATTGGGAATTGGCCTTATGCGCGATATACGCCGTGTGGTCTATATGAAGTTCGACAAGTTCTCGTCGCTCTACACGCAGAAGATTGCCGACGAACTGATGGAGATCAACAACAGTATGCGAGCCGATGGCGAGGAGTATGTGCTCATCGGCACGGGTCGCTGGGGATCGTCGGATCCCAATTTGGGTGTACCTGTCAAGTGGGCTCACATCTCGCAGGCGAGGGTGATCGTGGAGTCGGCCTTGCCCAACTTCAATGTCGAGGCGAGTCAGGGTACGCACTTCTTCCAGAACGTGACCTCGCTCGGCGTGGGTTACCTGTCGCTCGATCCTTCGCACGGCGACGGGGCGCTCGATACCGAGCAACTGGATGCTATGGAGGCGCTATTTGATGGCGAGTATATGCGTTGTGTCGAGTTTGCGGAGCCGCTCTACATCTACGTTGATGGTCAGTCGAAGAAGGGCATTGTAAAGGCTGCGAAATAGAGATAATACCGATCTATGAACAATAAAAAATGAGAATGATGAAAAAGATTTTGAAGATAACGGGAGTGGTGGTCGCTTCGATCGTGGTGCTGCTTGTGGTGGCTCCGTTTGCCTTTCGGGGTAAGATCGAGAGCGTGATCAAGAGCGAGGGCAATAAGATGCTCAACGCTCAGTTCGATTTCCGTAAGTTGGATGTAAGCCTATTGCGCAACTTCCCGCAGGCGTCGGTGTCGTTGCACGACTTCTGGCTCAAGGGTGTGGATGTGTTCGAGAACGATACACTCGTATCGGCTGGCGAGCTGACGGCTGCTGTCAATTTGGCGGCACTGATCGGAGGCGAGTACGAGATTTCAAAGGTGACGATCGACGATACACGCCTGCACGCCATTGTGCTGGAGGATGGTCGTGTGAATTGGGATGTGATGAAGCCTTCGGATGCGGTCGAGCAGACCACAACATCGGACGAGCCGTCGTCGCCATTCACGGTCTCGCTCAAGCGATTTATGGTGGATAACCTCTCGGTTGTGTATGACGACCGCGCGGGCGGTATGTACGCTTCGGTCGAGGGGCTCGATGCCACCTGCTCGGGCGATCTGGGTAGCGAAAATACCACCATCCGCCTAAAGGCCGAAACACCTGAGGTGGGTGTGCGTATGGGAGGCGTGCCGTTACTTAGTCGAGCCGAGGTGAAGGCCGATGTGGATGTGGCGGCCGATTTGAAGAATATGCGATTTGATTTGAAGGATAACGAGTTGCAACTCAATGCCATCCGTGCTGCTATCGACGGCTGGGTGGCACTCACCGACGAGGGCCTCGATATGGATCTCGCGCTGAATACCAACGAAGTGGGTTTCAAGGAGATTCTTTCGCTCATCCCCGCCATCTATGCCAAGGATTTTGCCGACATCCGTACCGATGGCATAGCCACCCTGAAGGCAACGGCCAAGGGCTCGCTCGTGGGCGAGGAGACGGTGCCTGCGTTCGATGTGGCGATGGAGGTGAAGAATGCTATGTTCCGCTATCCGTCGTTGCCAGCGGGTGTCGATGGAATCAACATCTCGGCACGGGCGCAGAATCCTGGTGGCTCGGTGGACCTTACCACGGTGAAGATCGACCCCTTCAACTTCGTGATGGCGGGCAATCCCTTCTCGCTCACAGCCGATGTGAAGACTCCTGTGAGTGATCCCGACTTCCGCGCTGCAGCTGTGGGTAAGCTCGACTTGGGCAAGGTGAAGGATGTATATCCGTTGGAGGGTGTGAATCTGAATGGTGTTGTCGATGCCGATATGAGTGTTGCGGGCCGATTGTCGTACATCGAGAAGGAGCAGTTCGACCGCGTTGAGGCGGCAGGCAATATTGCGTTGAGTAATATGGATTTGCAGCTTGAGGGTATGCCCGATGTCACCATCGAGCGCTCGACGTTTGGCTTCTCGCCCCGATATTTGGAGCTGAGCCGCACGACGGTGAAGGTGGGGCAGAACGACCTTACGTTCGATAGTCGTTTCGAGAACTATATCGGCTATCTGCTGAAGGGTACGACGCTGAAAGGTACGCTCAACGTGAGCAGCCAGCATATGAATCTCAACGACTTTATGAGTGGCGATGAGACCACCGATGAGTCGGCCGAGCAGCCCGAGGGGCAGATGGCGGAGACGGCAGCCTCGACAACGGGTGGAATCCGCGTTCCCGACAATATCGACTTCCGTGCGCAGGTCGATATGGACGAGGTGTTGCTCGACAAGATGTCGTTCAAGGATATTAACGGTGTGCTGGTTGTGCGCGACAGCAAGGTCGATATGCAGAATCTCTCGCTACGCACGATGGGCGGTAGCGTTGTGGCCAACGGCTCTTATGCGACTCCCGTGGGCGAGCAGCCGCGTCTGGATGCTGGATTTGCACTCAACGAGATCGGCTTTGCCGATGCCTACCGCGATTTGGATATGGTGCAGAGCTTTGCTCCCATCTTCTCGGGATTGACGGGTAACTTCTCGGGTAGTGTGAAGGTGAATACCCTGCTTGATGAAGAGCTCAGCCCCGTGCTGCAGTCGCTCAATGGTTCGGGTTCGCTCTCGACACGCGATTTGAGTCTTAATAATGTACAGATTATCCAGCAGGTGGCACAGATCGTTAACAAACCCTCGCTGAAGGATACCTCGGTGAAGAATCTCAATATCGACTTCACCATCACGGATGGCCGTCTGGCGACAAAGCCTTTCGATGTGAAGATTGGTGACTACACGATGAATCTCTCGGGCACAACGGGACTGGATCAGAGCATCGACTACCGAGGCAAGATCACACTGCCCACCTCGGCAGGCGCTGTGTCGAAGCTCGGCACGGTGGATATGACCATCGGAGGTACCTTCTCGTCGCCCAAGGTGGGTATCGATATGGAGAGTCTGGCCAAGCAAGCGGCCCAGCAGGCGGTGCAGAGTATAGGTGAGAAATTGCTCGGTGGAAAGAAGAGCGACACAGCGGGCGAGGCTGCCGATTCGACTGCCACGGCCGAGGAGAAAACGGATCTAAAGAAGGAGGTTGTGGGTACTGTGCTTAATCTTCTGAAAAAGAAGAAATAAACGCAGAAAAGTGCGCTTGCCATCGGCAGGCGCACTTTTTTTTATGATTTTGCCTAATGGGATCTCCTATCGCAGTCGGTTGTGCAGAAAATGTTTGCGAGCGACGAGGTTGTAGATCGCAACTCCCACCAAATTGACTCCCCACGCCGTCCAGAAGGCTGCGTGATAGCCGACGTGCTCGGCCACAATGCCTCCCACCAATGTGCCAAGGCCTATGCCGATGTCCCACGATACGAGCAGCGTCGAGTTGGCCGTACCACGCTGCGAGTTCTCGGCCAGATTGATGAACATAGTCTGAAATGCGGGGAACATATGGCCATTGCCGAGTCCGATGACAAGTGCCGCTCCGTAGTATCCCCACTCGTTGTGCAACGCCGCAAAGAGCAGATAACCGAAGAGCGAAATGATGGTGCCGATAGTGGCATTCTGCGTCACCTTGCCTTGACGCAATGTGCGGCTACCCACCAGACGCGAAAGTATGAGTCCGATGGCCAGCAACATAAAGAATAATCCCGTGCCGCCCGTGATGCCCAGCTCCTCCTTGCCATAGATGGCGACATAGGTGGCCAGCACACCATACGAAAAGGCGTAGCACACCATAGCCGCACCCTCGCGCCAACCTTTGAGCAGGATGAAGCGATCGAGCGAGAGAGGGCGTTTGTCGCGGATGATCTCGCGCTGACGTAGCTTTACAGAGTTGGTGCTAATAAGGCCAATGAGAGCCGTCAGAAGTGCCACCCAGAAGAGCAGATCGTAGTTGGAGTAAGCCTCGAAGAGCAGCAGCGCCACCGTGGGGCTGATGGCTGTGGCTATGTTGTTGCTAAGGCCGTAGTAACCAATGCCTTCGGCACGACGTGAGGGGTGCAGTACGTCGATCGCCACAGTGCTGTTGGCGACGGTCGTAGCTCCGAACGGAGCTCCGTGCAGCGTACGCACGATCGCAAACAGCAGCAGCGACCCCGCCACCAGATAACCCGCAAAGCAGAGTGCGAAGACGAGGTAGCTGGCCACCAGCACCACCCGACGAGGAAAGCTATCGACCATATATC
>CAZWHN010000062.1:0-9796 GCA_964633635.1 uncultured Alistipes sp.
TATCGCTACGCACATCCTCTCGTTCGAGGGCGACTCGAAGGTTGTCTTCTACGAGGGCTCATACTCGGAGTACGAAGAGTGGAAGAAGGCTCAGGGAATGGACATCGCCCCCAAGCGAGTTAAGTACCGCAAGCTCACCGAGAATCAGTAGTAATATATGCGAAGCGAAAAGGAGAAGATGCTCACTGGCGAGATCTACGACTGCGCCGACACGGAACTCATCGACCGCTGGCACGAGGCAAAACGTCTGCAACGCCTGTATGCCGAGGCAGATACTCGTGATGCGGAAAAGTTGGACGCGATCTTGGATGAACTGTTAGGCTCGCGTGGCGAAGAGTGCCACATCGCGGCACCCATCTATGTCGATTATGGCGAGAACATCCACCTCGGTCGCAACGTAGAGATTAATATGGGCTGCACGTTGCTCGACTGCAACCGCATTACCATCGGCGACTACACGGGCATCGGCCCTGGGGTACACATCTACACCGTGTTCCACCCCACCATCCCGTCGGAGCGTATGCCGCAGGGTAGCTCCTATTGGCGTTCGCAGACAGCACCTGTCACCATCGGTCGCAACGTCTGGATCGGCGGCGGCAGCATAGTTCTGCCAGGAGTGACAATCGGCGATGGATCAACCATCGGAGCAGGCAGCGTCGTTACACGCGACATCCCGCCCCGTTGCATAGCCGTTGGCAACCCGTGCAGAGTGATTAAATATTTGGATAAAGAATAAAAGAGAAAATAATGGCACAGAAACCATCAATACCCAAAGGTACACGCGACTTCTCGCCCGCCGAGATGATGCGTCGTACATACATCTTCGATTCGATCAAGAGCGTCTTTCGCACCTACGGCTTTGCGCCGTTAGAGACCCCTGCGATGGAGAATCTCTCTACGCTGCTGGGCAAGTACGGCGACGAGGGCGATAAGTTGCTCTTCAAGATACTCAACTCGGGCGACTATGGCGCCAACCTTACGGAGGAGCAGTTGCGTCAGAGTACGAAGATCAGCGGGAAGGGTTTGCGTTACGATTTGACCGTACCCTTTGCTCGCTACGTTGTGCAGCATCAGAACGAGATCTCGTTCCCTTTCAAGCGTTATCAGGTGCAGCCCGTGTGGCGTGCCGACCGCCCGCAGAAGGGACGCTACCGCGAGTTCTATCAGTGCGACGTCGATGTGATCGGCTCACGTTCTCTCTTGAACGAGGTGGAGCTCATCGAGATCGTCGAACGTGTATTCCGCAAGCTCGGCATCCGTGTGGTGCTGAAGATGAACAACCGCAAGATTCTCTACGGCATTGCCGAGTCGATCGGTCACGCCGACAAGATGATGGACATCACCATCGCAATCGACAAGTTGGAGAAGATCGGTTTGGACAACGTGAAGGCCGAACTCTCGGAGCGAGGACTTGAGCAGGAGGCTATCGAGAAACTTCAACCTATTCTTGAATTGAGTGGCACTAACGCCGAAAAACTCTCGCAGTTGCGCGAGGTGATTGGCTCGTCGGAGACAGGCGTAAAGGGTATCGAGGAGATGAGCGAAATCTTCGGTTATGTCGAGGCCCTGGGACTCACGCTCCCCATCGAGTTGGATCTCTCGTTGGCACGCGGTTTGAACTACTATACGGGAGCCATCTTCGAGGTGAAGGCGCTGGACTACGCCATCGGCTCGATCTGTGGCGGTGGTCGCTACGACGACCTTACGGGAATCTTCGGTCTGCCCAACACTTCGGGTGTGGGTATCTCGTTCGGTGCCGACCGCATCTACGACGTGATGGTGGGACTGAACCTCTTCCCCGAGGAGGTGAACTTCTCGACCAAGGTACTCTTTGTAAATCTTGGCGCAGAGGAGCAGATGGCCTCGATGCGTATTATCCGCACGCTGCGCGACAATGGCATTGCTGCCGAGATCTACCCCGAGGCCGCGAAGATGAAGAAGCAGATGGAGTACGCCAACCGTCGTTCGATCCCCTATGTAGTGATCATCGGCAGCAACGAGCTTGCCGAACGTCAGGCGACCATCAAGAATATGGTCACGGGCGAGCAGCAGAGCGTCGGCTTCGATCAGGTGGCCGAGATGATCAAGTAGTCATCCCGACAAAAAAGTAAAAAAAACAGAGCGAAATGAAACGTGTAGTGTGGTCGATAGTGTGTGTGATGGCAATATGCATATTGCCTCTTGCGGTGTATGCTCAGCGTCAGCCGTCGGAGAGTGCCATACAGCTGCAAAAACTGAATCGTTTCTATCGCTATTTGGATGGTATGTACGTCGATAGCGTCAAGATGGCGCCTATGGTCGAGGCCGCCATTCGCGGTATGCTCAACGAGCTGGATCCCCACTCGGCATATCTCGATGCAGAGGAGATGAAGGCCGCCCGCGAATCAACCAGCGGCTCATTCAGCGGCATCGGCGTCGAGTACAACATCCACAACGACTCGATAATCGTCGTCAATACCATCGTTCAAGGCCCTGCCGAGCGTGTCGGAGTGAGGCCCAACGATCGCATTGTCGAGATCAACGGTGAGAACGTGGTTGGCATTGCGCGCAACGACGTGCCTCCCAAATTGCGTGGCGAGCGTGGCTCGACGGTGAAGATCGGCGTGGCACGTCACGGCGTGAAGGAGATGTTGCACTTCTCGATCGTGCGCGACAACATACCCATCAACACCATCGACGCAGCCTTCGTGGCGGCCGATGGCGTAGGATATGTCAAGGTCAACCGCTTTGGCAACACCACGATGCGTGAGTTCCGCGAGGCGGTGGCATCACTCGGCCAGATCAACTCGCTCATCCTCGACTTGTGCGGCAATGGCGGCGGACTGCTCGATCAGGCGGTCGAGATGGCGGGATATTTCCTACCACAAAATAGCCTTGTCACCTCCATCGAGGGGCGTGCCCTGCTCACCGAGCGCGTCACCTCCAAGACCGAGGGTGACTTCGACGGCCGTGTTGTGGTGCTTATCGACGAGAACTCCGCCTCAGGCAGCGAACTCGTTGCAGGGGCATTGCAGGATTGGGATCGTGCCGTGGTGGCAGGCCGCAACAGCTTCGGCAAGGGATTGGTGCAGCGCGAGATACCATTGGGCGATGGCTCGGCCATACGTCTTACCGTAGCTCGCTATCACACCCCCTCGGGACGTGTCATACAGCGTCCCTACGACCCCGGTCAGAAGGAGGATTACTACCGTGCCCATACGGCTCGTCTGCTGGGCGAGGGCAGCGACTCACTTCGTAGCGATCTACCCGCCTACCAAACCCTGCGCACCAAACGCACGGTGTATGGCGGTGGCGGCATACAGCCCGACATCATCGTCGAGAGCGACACCACAAGCGTAAGCAACTATATGGTCAAGCTCGTCGCACAGGGTGTCGAGAACGAGTTTTTGATGGATTATATGGATCGCAACCGCGCACGCCTTGCGGAGCAGTACCCCACCTTCGATAGCTTCGTCGAGGGCTTTGCCATCACCGACGAGGATATGAACACGGTCGCCTCACTTGCCGAGAGCAAGGGCGTAGAACGCGACGAGGCGGGATTCCGCCGATCGTACGCGCTGCTGCGCGACCGCATAACGGCAATGATAGCACAAAGGCTCTACACGCAGACAGAGTTTTACCGTGTGATGAATCCACGACATAATCAATACTTCATCAAAGCGATGGAGATACTGAACAACTGGGACGAGATGGGCGAGAAGACCCTTTCCCCCACCGACTAACCACCCAGCGAGGACCACAACTCGCCGTGGAGAGTCCGACTAATCGACCAACACATTAAAACCGAACAATTATGTAGAAAGAAACAACCTAACGAAAACCCGAAAAACAATTATGACTCATTACTCAGAAGACGACCGCCACACAATCGAGGGCTACGGTGAATCGGTATTCACCAAAATGATCAAGGCTGGCCATCGCACCTACTTCATCGACGTTAAGACCACCCGTCAGAACGACTACTTTATGTCGCTGACCGAGTTGCGCAAGAAGATCACCCCAACGGGAACCGTCAACGAGCGCAACAAGGTGTTTGTGTATCAGGAGGATATCGAGAAGTTCACCGACGGCCTCGAGGAGGTATTGGCATATATGCGTTCGCACATCAAGACAACTGCCCCAAAGAGTAACAACGAGTAAACATAGACAATGGCTAAACCTATCGTAGTCTTGGGATTCAGCGGTGGCATCGACAGCACCACCGCTGCCGAAATGTTGCTTCGGTCGGGCTACGATGTCAGAGCCATTATGCTCGACACCATAGCCGATCGCAGTTCGATCGTTCGTGCCCAAGAGCGAGCCAACGGGTTGGGTGTAGAGTTCTCGTCGGTGGATGTAAAGGCGGATTTTCAGCGCCACATAATCGACTATTTTGCCGAGAGTTACCTCGCGGGCCGCACGCCTGCGCCCTGCACCGTGTGTAATCCGCTGATCAAGTGGCATCACCTCATTACCGAGGCTGACCGACTGGGTGCCGAGGCTGTGGCAACGGGGCACTACTTCAACGTCGTGTGCCATAACAATCGCTACTATGTTACGCGTGCCGACGATCGTTGCAAGGATCAATCCTACTACTTGTGGGGACTGCCGCAGAGCACGCTCAAACGCGCCCTCACACCTATGGGGCACGTTATCAAGGAGCAGATCAAACAAAATTTCTCGGACAAACGCGAGAGTATGGGGTTGTGCTTTTTAGCGGGCAAGAGCTATCGCACTTTTATGGCGGAGCACTACCCCGAATCACTCCGCACGGGCGAGATCATCGACCGCGAGGGCAATGTGGTGGGACATCACGAAGGTGTGGCGTTCTACACCATCGGTCAGAAACGTGGTTTCGACTCCTCGATCGAGGGTGTGTCGATCGTCGGGATTGATGCCGCAAACAATCGTCTTGTGGTGGGCGGTGGCGACGAATTGTATCACTCAACACTTGAGATAAGTCACTGCAACATAGTTGACGAGCAGGAGTTTATCGAGTCGCACGACATCAGCGTCATCATACGAGGTATTGGCCGCAACCCCGAGGGGTATATGCTCCGAGCGGAGGCTATCAACGAAGGCTACCGCATCCACCTCGGCTCGCCCGCTTGGGCTCCAGCCGCAGGACAGCCCGTGGTCTTCTATCGCGGGGATCGGGTCATAGGTGGCGGAATTATCGAGCGCTACTATTGATTTTCTCGGAAAAAATCGTACATTTGCGTCGTTTAATCTTACGACGACAATGAATATCATCAAACGCTTATACGACTGGATGCTCTCGTGGGGTGACTCACGTTGGGGCGGCCTTGCGCTCTTTTTCTTTGCGCTGGCCGAGTCGAGTTTCTTCCCTATTCCACCCGATGTACTGCTTATCACGCTCTGTCTTGGTGCGGTGAAGCGATCGTTCCGCTATGCACTGATCTGCCTGACGGGCTCGATCGTGGGTGCATTGGTGGGCTACGCCATCGGTTTCTTCCTCTGGCAGACCCCTGCGGGCGAATACACGGCGCTGGCCAACTGGTTCTACGCCCACGTCTTCTCCGAGCAGAGTTTTATGAATGTAAAGGCGCTATACGACCAATATGACTTCTGGATTGTATTTACAGCGGGCTTCACACCTCTGCCCTACAAGGTTTTCACCATCACGGGTGGCTTGTTCGAGATCAATCTCACGATGTTTGTGGTGGCCTCGATTATCTCGCGCGGACTGCGATTCTTCCTCATTGCAGGTCTTATCTGGAAGTTTGGCGCCCCGATTAAGGGCTTCATCGACAAGTACTTCAACCTGCTGGCGATAGCCTTCACGGTACTACTCATCGGATCGTTCTTCTTGGTTGGTAAATTGCTCTAACGATGCGCAGATACGGACTCATAGGCCGCACACTCGGCCACTCATTCTCGGCACGATACTTTAGCGAAAAGTTTCTTAGTGAGGGACTTGCCGACGAGTGTCGTTACGACCTCTTCGAGTTGGAGCAGATTGCCGACGTCGAGCAACTCATCACCTCGACACCCGAACTGATGGGCTTCAACGTCACCATCCCCTACAAGCAGCAGATCATCCCCTACCTCGACGCATTGAGCGACGAGGCTCGCAATATCGGAGCGGTGAATTGTGTGAAGATCTCGCCCGAGGGACAGCTCACGGGCTACAATACCGACGTGGAGGGAATCCGTATCTCGTTGGACAAACTGCTCGGTACGACCGAGGTAGATGCCGCCTTGGTGTTGGGCACGGGAGGTGCTTCGCAGGCTGTGCAATATGTTTTGGCAGAGAGGAATATCCCCTTCTCGATCGTGTCGCGCGATGCTGCGAAAGGCAACCTAACGTATGATGATCTGAAGATCGAGGTCACCTCGACGCATCACCTTGTGATCAACACCTCGCCCGTAGGTATGTATCCCCATCACGATGTGGCGCCCGCCATTCCGTATGAACTCCTGGAACCGTCGCACCACCTCTTCGATCTGGTCTATAACCCCGAACGCACACTCTTCCTCGAGCGAGGCGCGGCCCAAGGCGCACAAACTCTCTCGGGCCTCGATATGCTCTATGCGCAAGCCGAGGCCGCGTGGTCGATCTGGGACGAGCGATAGGTGGCTAATTATTCAGCCTCAGCGTTTTACTCTGCCGAATATGCCTCCAGAATCTCTTTCGCTCGAGCCTTATCCTCGGAGCGCACCACCAATTGCGCTGGCATAACACCCGTAGGATAGAGCGCCGACATAATCTCATTGCGAATCATCGCCCACACACCCTCGCTCTCAAGCAACGATCGGTCCCATTCCGCTTCGTTCACCGAGTCATAGACTCGAATGACGATCAAATTTCCCTCGTTCATTATCGTAGGTTTTAAGGTTGGAAACAATTAGCAGATTGTTTCTAAACAAAGTTATGTATTTTGTTGATAACTTGCAATGAGTAAACCAAATTTTTCGACAATTTCTGCGTATATTTGTGTGGGGCAAAAGCGCACCCGACTCCCCGTCGAGTAAACCCGTGATAACCAATATGAAACGTGCCGCAGCTATAATCTCCGTCATCGTGCTGATAGTCTATATGGCCATCAGCCTTATCGTGCTTTCGCGTCACGGTTATCTGCGATCTAAACCACTTCTTTCGTCGGAGCGTATACTTCGTGCCGACAGCGTAATCGAGGCCGACATCGAGTCGGGACTCTACCCTGGAGCAGTGCTGTGTGTGGTACGTCGTGCGTTGGATAGCGAGTCGATGGGGCGTATCCTCTACCTGAAGGCCTACGGCAATCGCCAGATCACGTCGGGACGCGACACCGTGAGTGGCGAGTGGTTGCCCGACACCGTCGCAATGACCACCGATGCCGTCTTCGACTTGGCGTCGCTGAGTAAGTGCGTCGGCACTACATTGGCATTTATGCGCCTTGTCGAGAATGGGCAGGTGCGACTTACCGACCCCGTGTCGCGTTACATCGAGGGCTTCAAGCCGTGGGAGAGCAAACCCAAGCATCGTGGTGAAAAGGTTGAGCGTGAGGCAATCACAATCAAACACCTACTCACCCACACATCGGGACTGCCAGCTGCGATCAATGTACCCTCGTTTCTGCAACGATATGAGAAATATGGCAACCCGCTTGAGATGAATTTGCGCGATTCGCTCATCACATACCTCGCGAACGACGCCGAACGCCGATCTCGCCCAGGTGAGAAGACTCTGTATAGCTGTCTGAATTTTATCACATTGCAGGCTATCATCGAGAGCATCACCTCCGAGCGACTGGATCATTTCGCTCAACGTGAGGTATTTACGCCAATGCATCTTAACAACACTTGGTACAACCCCATCAACGATCGCACTTGTCCATACGCGCCCGACTGCCCCATCGTACCCACCGAGGTGCAGTCCGATGGCACAATCCTGCGTGGCGAGGTACACGATCCCACAGCTCGCATCGTCAATCGTGGCGTGTCGGGCAATGCGGGACTCTTCTCCACGGCTGAGGATCTGGCCGTTGTGGCTTCGATGTTGATGAATGGCGGCGTGATCCGCATCGACGAATATGGCTTGCAAGGACGTGTGGGCGCTAACGAGCGCATCCGCCTATTCTCTAAAGCGACGATCGACGCCTTCTTCCGTCCCGACTCCAATTTGGCCGACGGCGAGCGAGCATTGGGCTGGGATAAGGGATTTTATGGAGATCTCTTCTCGCCTACGCAGAGCGTCAACCATACGGGATACACGGGTACATCGCTCGCTATGGATCTCGATCGCGGCATAGCAGTGATTCTGCTCACCAATCGCGTCCACCCCACCGACGACGGATCGGTGGCACGCACCCGCGCCGTGGTGTCGAACATCGTGGCGGCAGCATTGGATTAAGTAACAAGAAAACGACAAAAAGATATGCAGGACTTCGTACACTTACACGTTCATACGCAGTATTCGCTCCTCGATGGTCAAGCGAGCATCCCCAAGCTCGTCGATAAGGCCATTGCGGATGGTATGCGCGGTATCGCCATCACCGACCACGGTAATATGTTCGGTGTGAAGGAGTTCTGGAACTACATCAAAAAGAAAAACGGTGCCCGACGTGACAAGGTCAAGCAGACAAGTGCCCGCATAGCCGAGTTGCAAGCCGCTGTTGAGAGTCCCGAGGCCACCGACGAGCAGCGCGACGAATTGGCCAAGCTAAAGGCCGAGTACGACGCTCTGCCGAAGGAGGATTTCAAGGCGATTATCGGCTGCGAGGTCTATGTCGCTCGTCGCGGAATGAGTTGCAAGGAGAAGGGGCACAAGGAGGATCAGAGCGGATGGCACCTCATCCTGCTGGCCAAGAACGAGAAGGGTTATCACAACCTGATCAAGATCGTCTCGAAGGCGTGGACCGAAGGATTCTATATGCGTCCGCGTACCGACCACGCCGAACTGGAGCGCTACCACGAGGGATTGATCTGCTGCTCGGCCTGCCTGGGAGGCGAGATCCCCAAGAAGATCTCGTCGGGCGATATGGATGCTGCCCGCGAGGCTATTATGTGGCACAAGAGTATCTTCGGCGAGGATTACTACCTCGAGTTGCAACTCCACAAAGCCACCGTCGAGCGTGCCAACCACGAGACCTACCCCCTACAGAAGGAGGTCAACAAACACATCATCGACCTGGCACGCGAGTGCGACGTGAAGCTGATCTGCTCGAACGACGTTCACTTCGTGGATGAGATTCACGCCGAGGCGCACGACCGCCTGATCTGCCTCTCGACAAGCCGCGATTTAGACGACCCGAAGCGTATGCTCTACTCGAAGCAGGAGTGGATGAAGACACGCAAGGAGATGAACGACATCTTCTACGACATACCCGAGGCGCTCAGCAACACTGTCGAGATATGCAACAAGGTCGAGAGCTACTCTATCGATCACGCCCCCATTATGCCCACGTTCGAGATCCCTGCAGAATTCGGTACCGAGGAGGAGTATCGCCAGCGACTCTCGGAGGAGGATCTTTTCAACGAGTTCACCCGCGACGAGAATGGCAACGTGGTAATGGAGGAGGCCGACGCTCGCAAGAAGATCGAGAAGTTGGGCGGCTACGACAAATTGTACCGCATCAAGTTGGAGGCCGACTATCTGGCGCACCTGACGATGGAACGTGCCAAAGGTCGTTATGGCGATCCGCTGTCGGAGGAGGTGCGGGAGCGACTGAAGTTCGAGCTGCACATTATGAAGACGATGGGTTTCCCGGGTTACTTCCTTATCGTGCAGGACTTTATCTGCGCCGCGCGCGAGCAGTTGGACGTGTCGGTTGGCCCGGGCCGTGGTTCGGCGGCAGGATCGGCTGTGGCCTAC
>CAZWHN010000063.1:0-9593 GCA_964633635.1 uncultured Alistipes sp.
GTATTGGCTACCCGTCTTGAAAAAACAGCAGGTTAATGAAACGAACGATATGGATGGTTGTGACGGTGTTGCTCATCGGTGTGGGGTTGGCCCTGCATCGCTGCTCTACCGCCGACCTTGTGAGTGAGATAGTGGAGGAGGAAGAGTCGGGTTATCATCTCAACGATTCGTTGCAGAATGTTTACTCCGATCTGCCCGAAATGGAGCGTATGGAGCGATACATCGAGCGCTGGATGCAACGCAATGGTATTCAGGGAGCTTCGCTCGCAGTGATGAAGGACGAACATCTGATCTACGGCAAGGGCTTCGGCTGGGCCGACAAGGAGCGCGAGCGTGTGGCCGAGGTGGGCGACATCTATCGCATCGCGTCGGCATCGAAGTTGGTGACGGCCGTCGGCATTATGAAACTCTGCGACGAGGGGTTGCTCACACTCGAGAGCAAAGTATTTGGTCCTGAGGGTATCCTCCAACACTTTACCGAGATGAGGGATAAGCGTGCGGTCGATATCACGGTGCGCCATCTGCTCAACCACACATCGGGATTCAGTCGCAGTATGGGCGACGTGATGTTCCGCATTACGGATGTGATGAAGTGGGAGGATATGGACACAACGCCTACGGCCGACGAGCTGATTAAGTTCCAGCTGGGTTTGCGCCTCAGGTGTGCCCCGGGTGGCTCGGCGCAGTATTCTAATGTGGGTTATCTGGTTCTCTCGCGTGTGATCGAGCAGGTGTCGGGAATGGGTTATGAGGAGTACTTGCAAACGCACGTCCTCTGGCCAGCAGGGTGTTACGATATGCACATTGCTCGCAACTATTACGAGGGGCGCTATCCTGGCGAGGTGCGATATTACGGTCACGATGAGGAGCGTATCGAGTCTTACGACGGCTCGGGCGTGATGCGCCTGCGCGAGTATGGCGGCTACGACATCCGTGGCTTGCAGGGCGCTGGTGCGTGGGTGGCTTCGTCGGTGGAGATGATGCGTCTGGTGGCATCGATCGACGGCAAGCCTGGCGTGCCCGATGTGTTGTCGGCAGAGAGTGTGGCCGAGATGAAGAATATCACCCGCAAGGGCGACTTCGCGTTGGGCTGGGCACGCTATAATTCGGGTAGCGGCTCGCTGATTCGCACGGGAACAATGTCGGGAACGTGTGCCTATATTGACCACCGCGAGAATGGAATTTCGTACGTCTTCCTGACCAATACGAGTAACTACCGAGGAGCTACGTTCACCAACTCCATTGGTCGTATGATCCGCGACGCAATGACGCGAGTGAAGGAGTGGCCCACAGATCGCGATATGTTCGTTGAAGTACCACGAGAGATAACTGACTCGTTGGCCGTGACTCACAATGATATTTCGTAATACAACCTAAACCATTGCTCGATATGAAAACAAAGATGTTGCTGGCGCTCGTCGCATTGGCTGCGATGACCTACTTTATTGTTTTACTCCTACCATCGCTTGCGGAGGAGGATTCCAATCTGCTTATCCGCTCGTTCTTGATTGCTAACATCGTCGGATGGGGCTTCGCCGCACGATATGTTTGGCGAAATAGAATGTGCTTTAAGAGGTAATTTCCAATGTATTTTTCGCATAAAATAGGCTGTCGCAACTCTCGGTTGGACAGCCTATTACTTTATTCACGCTAAACTATTACTTAAAGAGTCTCGGTGCCAGATTGTGAAGATCGTGACGCCATACGTGCCAGGTGTGACCGCCAGGCATTTCGCTATATTCATACTTAATGCCGCACTTATCGAATACCTTGAGCATCTCCTTCCCGTTGGCATAAGCGATATCGGTCTCGCCGCCCTGCGTGAAGAGCAACAACTTGGCAGTCTTGTTGAGTGTCGTGGCAATCTCCTTCAGGCGGGCCTCGCCCTTCTCGTATATCTCCTTATTATTGGCAAACCAACCCGAGCTCATCACGTTGATGTAGGCAAACATATCGGGGTGCGCCATAAACGTATCGAGAGTCTCCAAACCACCCATCGAAAGTCCTGCTAATGCGCGATTTGCAGTATCCGACTTCACGCGATAGTTCTTCTCGATGTAGGGGATAATATCCTTCGTCAGCTCGTCGGGGAACTTATCGGTCGAGATGCTACCATCGGGCATTACAACCACCATAGGCACCATCTTACCCTCGGCCAGCAGATTGTCCAAAATGTCCCCAGCCTTGCCCACGCCTGGCCACGAAGCGTCGTTGTCACCACCGCCGTGAATCAGATACAGCACGGGCAGCTTGTCGTTCGAGGCGTTATAACCCGCAGGGGTCCAGATGTGCATACGGCGCGTAGTGCCCATCGTCGAAGATTTGTAATAGACCTGCGACACAGCTCCGTGCGGCACATCCTTCTGTGCCCAGAAGGCATCCTCGGCACCAATCTCGGCCACGGGACGAATCTCGCCCAGACGCTTGTATTTGGGATCGAACACCGTCACACCATCCACTACAAAGGTGTAGCGATAGGCGCCAGCCACCACGTTGGGCAGCGTAGCACTCCACACGCCATTATCAGCCTTGGTGAAGGTCAAACCGCGTGCGCCGATATCGCCCGATAGGCTCACCTGCTCGGCCTTAGGGGCGTAGATGCTGAATGTTACACTGCCATCGGCGTTGCTCTGCACCGAGATCAGGTTATCGTTGGGCGTAGGGGTGCGCTGGAACTGCGCATTGGCCGTGGCACACACGAGGAGCGCCACGGCAGCAAATAAAATCTTTTTCATAAGGTTCTCTTTTTACGTTTGTTTAACGCAAATATAGCGAAATTCATAGACTCGCACACTAATTCACGTCAAAACAACTCCTTTCCGTAGGGAAAGCCTACTCAAATTCGTTTACTCCTCAATAATCACACGGAAACCGACGTTATTACCCGGCTGCCAAGCCAAATACGACTTGCGGGCGTATGCCGTCGAGTTCTTCGGGTGGCTGTCCCACGTTCCGCCGCGAACAACCTTGTCGTTGCCCTCGTCGGGCTCGCCCTTGTAGGGGTAAGGGGCGTAGGTGGTGCGGGTGAACTCGGCTACATTGCCGTGCATATCGTACAGTCCCCACGCATTGGGTTTATACTTGGCAACATCTGCGATAGTCATCGTACCGTCGTTGACACTATCCTCTCGCGGCATATAGGTGTAGTATTTGTAAACCCAGTTATCCTCCTTAACAGGCTGGGGGTCAACGCCCGACACGGCCATCTTACGCAACGACTGATCGGCTAAATTCTCCTGCTGGGCGAAGTCAGAGTTGATGTCGCCATACCAGAAGTCGGTATCGCTACCCGCACGACAAGCCCACTCCCATTGAGCCTCGGTGGGGAGGGTAATCTCCACGCCACTGCGCTTCGAAATCGCCTTACAGAACTCCACTGCCTCGTTCCACGAGATGCGTGTTACGGGCTGATCGGGGCGATTGGCGGCATAACCTGGGCCGACGTGATCCTTCCAGAACTGCGCCGTGAAACGGCTGTCGTGAGCGGGATTATAGACATTGTACTGGCGGTTGGTAACCTCCGTCTCCGACATCCAGAATGGACGGGCGATCTTCACCACCGTGGCGGGAGCATTACCGCGACCGCGATTGTTGTTACCCATTACGAATGTACCAGCGGGGATTCTCACGAAGGTCATCTTAACGCCCGGTGCAATCTCGATCGTGCGACGCGTGTCGCCATAGCGCTCGGCCATCTGGCGAGCCTCCTCATCGGTGAAGGGGAAGTTCTTGGTCTTTACGTCTTTATACTCAACCTTCTCAACCTCTCGTCGAACTGCAGCAGGGGCGGGATTCTGCTTCTGCCACTCGGCAAACTCCTCCAACTCGCGCTTCCAATCAACGCTGATTCCGTTGGCATATTTGTTGGCCAACTCAATACGACGCTCGTACTGATCGTAGGGGCTGAACCACCATTTGTTATATACAAATTGGCCGTGGTGTGGAGCATTGAAGTCGATCCAATTGTAGATCGTGCGCCACTCCTTGTCGGTGAGCTCTACGCCGTGGTGACCAGCCTTGAGGATGCGCACCAGCTCGCTCGTCGAAGCGTGGTATTCGTAGGGCTTCATAACGTAGATGTCGGCCTCGGGACCCTGACGATTGACGTAGGGGTGGAGGTTCAAGTAGCTCTGTGTCAAATCCAAACGTCCCGACTCTGCCTTACGCGAGGGCGAGCCGTAGCTACCTGCCGTAGCGTCGTTTCTCTCGACCACCTTGATGCCTCCTGTGAAGTCGGGCTTGGCGCCGTTAGCGTTGTGACAGGCTACACAGTTACGATCGAGAATAGGCTGTATCTCAAGCTCATAGGTGAATGATCTCACACCACCCTCGGGAGTCTGCAATGCGGCAGGCGACTTCGTAGAGGCGATCACACGCTTGGGGATGGGCAGCGAATTCTGATCCTCGTGGCAGCCAACGCACGAAACAACCTCGCCAGGCATACCCGTAACCCAGCTACGCATCCACTGTATGGCGCGTCCCTCCTCGTCCAGCGGCTGGAACGAAACGGGAGTGTTGGCGGGAATCTTAAAGATAGCCGAGCCATCGGCCTCTACATCCACCTCTCCGAGGTTACGTTTGATATCCCATCCGCTCTGGATACCCTGAGCGATGTGGTCCGACTCGGATGTAATATAGGTATATTCGTAAGCAAATACACGTAGTTTCTTCACCGTACCGACGGGAACACCAGGCAGTCCCTCGCCCTGATAGATGTCCTGAATGAATACCGTAGCCTCCTTCTCCTCGGGCTTGATGCGGTCGGGAATAACGGGCGGGGTGGGGCGCTTATTGACGATGATGGGGTTGATCAGACCCTCACCCTCGAACTCGGCAATGAGCGTCATATTGTCGTAAACATCAACCAGATAGATTCCCCACAACGACTCGGGCGTAAGTTTAGCCGAGACGAGGAAATACTTGTCACTCACGGGGTATGGCTTGATAAACTGAGGCCATACGTCGTTTACCAGCTCGTCCTTGATCACGGGCACGATCTCGCGCTTTGAGAAGGGCATCTCCTGAATCATACCCTTGGTCTCCTTACGTCCCATCGAGGGGTCGAACAGAATCAGTCGTCCCGAACGGGCAATGCCGTGGTGACCAGAGATGATGCCTACAAACGTATTGTTACCACCCGGCAGGGGCTGTACGTCGAAAATCGAGTTGGGGAACCAGCCGCCGCTACCATACAGAGCTTTGGTCTCGGTGCCGTCGGGATTGGCGTGCATCACAAAACGCGAATAGTAGTGTGTAAGATCGGTGTACTCCCAACGAACGTACATCAGGCGGCCATTGTTCATCACGCGAGGGTGCCAGTTGGCATCCTGATCGAATGTCATACGTCGCATAGCACCCGTCGAGGGCTCGTAGGCGATCATATTACCCACGGGGTCGCTACCATTCACGCACGGGACTCCCTGATAACCAATATTACTCATCGCAATGATGCGTCCCGAAGGCATATAGGCTCCGTCGAAGAACTCAAGGTCGTCCTCCTCGGATTTGATCACCTTGTGCATATTCGAGCCGTCGCGATTGACCTCATACACACCCCAACGCTCGTTCTCGTCGGTGGCCGTAAAGAGGATACGCTCGCCATCCCAGTGCAGCAACAAATCGGTCACTGCAGTGCTATTCTTGGGCTTGTAGATGGTGCGGCTCTCCACCTCGCCACGCAGATTCGACAGCTCGGCAATCTCGGCATCGAATCCCTTGCGAGCAGCCGACGACTGGTTCGACCAGTTGTTGTTCTGCGTACCGAGCGACGGTGCCATCACTTCGCGAGCTTTGTCGCCAACGCGATAACGTCCAAGGATAACCCTTGCATTGTCAAGCAGAGGGTTAGAGAGCAGTATCTCGCGTTTTAGTTTGATAATCTGCTCGGTGTTACCCTCCTTGGCGGCACGCTCCAACTGCTGGAGCAGGGCGCCATAACGCGCTGCATCGTATGAGGCAGTTTTGCAAAAATCGTTGTAGGCACTACGCACCGATTCGATGTTGAAGTAGGTCATCTCGGCCTCGGTTCGCAGTTGCGCTGCCTTGTTGGGGCTTACCTCTGCCCACGCCGTGCCCGCGAGGCACAATATGGCAGCAAGAAGTGAAATCATTGGTTTCATAGCGGTGCTATTTTTGGTTGTCTATCTTTTCGTTAGCTATGTGTAATTAAAGCGTCGATTGAGTAGCAATACCCTCGATCTCGATCAGCAACTCATCGCGACAAATATCGGCCCAGAGGTAGAGTGTCGGCATCGTGGGGTAGTTCTCGTTAATCCAGCGACGGCTCGCCTCGAAATCGAAGCGATGTTTAAGGTAGGCTCGCATTGTGGCGTAGTGCATCGTCGCAGGCCTCTCGACTCCGCTCTTGACGAGATTCTGCACACCCACCAGATGGCCAATATTCTCCATCGTCAATGCCGTCTGTCGCACAACATCCTCCTTGCAACTCTCTTCGCCACGGATGGCTGCTGTGCCCGAGATGTAAACCGCAGGCTGCTCACCGCCGATATATCGCGCACGCTCGAACTTGGGCGTGGTCTTGTGGGCATCGGTGTTGTTGATCAGCACCTGCTGAGAGTAGGCGTGAGCCGAGATCTGCAACGGGTTATCGACCGCCTTGCTGATCGAACTACTGTCGCGCACAGCGTCAAAGAGGACCGTGACACCACCTCGCTGGGCTCCGATTCCCGTGGCAGCAGGGTAGCCGTTCGGCCACTCGCAACGGTTGTAGAAACGGCTGCGGGCGTCGTTGAAGAGCTGGTAGTGCTGCCCCTCGGCGGCCATCAGGGTGATCTGCTCGATGTAGTTCCACTGACGCACTATGTCGTTGATCTGCAACTGCTCAGCCGATATTATCTTACTCATTCGTTCAAATATAGCCTCGGCCTGCTGGGCGATGCCATCGCTCGGGTTGGAGTAGATTCCGCCCGAAATCACCTCCTTGCCATCAAGCAAGATGTAATCGTGGTGGTACTCCACATCGGCCTGCACGCCATCGGCAAGGCTTGTCACTTCGGCAGCCAATTGGCAGCAGAGAGGCGCTTGCGCAATGTAGGCAATCATCGGCGCTCGATCGCCGAACAACTCGCGGCATCGACTCTCGGCAAGGCTACGCTGATTGGCAAACTCCTCGTCGCTCTGCGGCTCGCCAAAGATGACGATGCGAAGCGTCTGACGCTCCGATTTTGATATTTGGGCGAGCAACTCATCGAGTGCCGCCTCGAATATAGGGTCCGATGATCGGTAAATGTCGTATCTTTTATTGACCATTTGGTTTACAATGAATTAACATATTCTGCCAATGCCTCGGCGTCCTTGCGCGAGATCTTGCCCTCGATGCCGTGACGGTGGACGGTGAAGACCTCCTCCATCGTGGCGGCTCGGCCATCGAACAGATAGGGAGCCGTGCGCCACACCTCACGCAGTGTGGGGGTATCCCATCCCGCCTCGAACTCTACATCCTCGCCGATGCGGTGCATCTGCATATCGGTGTAGTAGGGACCCGAGTGACACTCGGCACAGCCATACTTCTCATAGACCTTACGGCCCTGAATGGCCTTCTCCGAGAGCTCGCCATCGACAAGATAGGGGCTGGGGAGCGGCTTGAGCGAACGAAGGTATTCGTCCACATCGAGCGCAATCTGCTCCGAGACATCGCAGAATTGAATGAATTTATATCCAGCTCTCACGGCTATATCCGCACCCTCGCGGATGCCTGAGATCATATTTTTCGGGGTCTCAAAGCTGAAGAGCATACTCTTGCAGTTCTTGGGGTTGCCGATGCCGTCGTTCATCAGATCCCAATTCATAGCGTCGGTGCGGCCATCGCCCGGGTGACAACCGTTGCACGACTGCCAATTCTGGAAGCAAAGCACCGCATCGTTAAACGCCTTCTCGCCACGGTCGGCGGGTGATTCTACGCGGTCGGGATTGTAGGCTACCGTCTCAACCTTACGATCGGCCACCGAGACGATATTAAGCGTGTCCGAAAAGTAGGTCGGCAGATACAACTTGCCATCCTTGAGCGCCATATTTCGCGGACCATTGCCGACAATGGGCAGGCGCTCGCGTATGCCACGCATAAAATATAGGTCATAATCCATCTTCTCGGGATCGGGATATGAGACTATCTTCTCGACCATTGGGGCGTAATCGACGATGCTCACCTCGTGCGTTCCAGACTGCGAAATGACAAGATACTGCCCGTCGCACGCAATATCCCAAATACCACCGGCGCCGCGGTCGGGCTCGTCGATCGACATTGAACCGATGAGACTCTGCGTCGAGGTGTCGATAATGCTCACGGCGTTGGTGTTCATCCACCCCTGCTGAAGCTGCGAGGTGGGGACTTGGAAGCGACCTAAATTGTGCGAAACGAAGACGTAACAGCCATCGGGCGAGGCTGCAATTCCTCTTAAAGCATTACTTCCGTTGCTGAGCTTTACATCCTTCACTTTCTGGAATGTAACACAGTCGATAATCGACACATCAGCCGCCACATAATCAACATCGGCACGCTGTGAAGGGAGGTAATTATTGACGTAGAGATATTTGCCATCGGGCGATAGTGCGGCAGCGCACGGCTCACGCAAAACTGCCACACTGCGAAGCACTTTTCCCGTCTCGGCATCCACCTCGCTGACTGTGCCTTTATAGCGATTCAGAACATAGATCTTACTGCCATCGTGGCTCACGACAGGGGCGCAAGCACCCATAGCCGTGGGGGATTTATACAGCACAGAGTTGTCGGCAAGGTCGATGCAGGTGAGATAGCCATCGGCATAAGAACTTGTGACGTAGGCCTTGTTATTTGACACCACCACACCCGTAGGCGGCTCCTCGAAAGACCAGCGCTGGAGGCTCTTGCCATCGGCAGAGAGCAGCACCACATCGCTCGTGCCCTTGTTGGCCATCAAGATGTGGTTGTCGGCCGTGATGGCCACATCGACGGTGTACATCGGCCTGAGGTTTGTGGCCGAACGCGATGCGCAGAGCAATATCACGGCAGATATTACGATCGGAGCTATCTTTAATAATCCTCTCATAATTATAAAATTGCGGGCTGTTACATAACGTAACGCTTCGCTACTAAAGTTGGTTTCTCGGGTTATAGTTTTTTCTTTAGTCGGCCTTTGTCGTACGCGCGGGCACGATATAAGCCTTATGGCAAAGATACGATATATTTTTCATATTGCCAACCATCCGAATGATATTTTTAAGCAGCTATTTTGAAAATCGAAAAAGTGATAATTTGTAAGTAATTACGACGTTTACCGCCACTCGGCGAGGGTTAAAACGATGATGTGTAGTCCATTCTTTGGCTTAATATCTTAATATCTCGACGTGCGTAGAGCGTTAAAAAACACCAAATAACGAAAAATAATTAAAAAAGTTTGGAAAAGGGGTTGTTAATTCGATATTTTGTTTTATTTTTGTCCTGAGAAATGTGGTTGTAAGTTCGTGATTGAACGGATCTTGTAGCCGCATTTTTTATTACGCTAAGACAAACCTTACAAGTACAATTAAAAAATACTCTTATGTAATTAAACTTTTTACTGCTTAACGAAGAGACACTTGACCTTTTTGGGGGCTGC
>CAZWHN010000064.1:0-9477 GCA_964633635.1 uncultured Alistipes sp.
CTGACCGCCCTGATGGATGAGTTCAAGAGCGTACCCGCCGAGCAGAAGCGCGAGTTGGGTCAGAAGATCAACGCCCTGAAGCAGACCGCTACGGCGCGCATTAACGAGCTGAAAGCCAGCCTGCAAACCTCGGCTGTGAAGGCTGAGACGGTGGGCGATATGACCCGCCCGGGATCGGCCGATGCCGACGGCACACGTCACCCGATCTCGATCGTGAAGAACCAGATCGTGGATATCTTCTCGCGTCTGGGCTACACCGTGGCCGAGGGTCCCGAGATCGAGGACGACTGGCACGTCTTCTCGGCGCTGAACTTCCCCGCTTCGCACCCCGCACGCGATATGCAGGATACGTTCTTCGTGGAGAAGAAGTCTAACGAGCCCAATGTCAAGGACTTGCTGTTGCGTACCCACACCTCGTCGATTCAGGTGCGTGCGATGGAGCAGCAGCGTCCCCCCATCCGCATCGTATGCCCGGGCCGTGTGTTCCGCAACGAGGCCATCTCGTACCGCGCACACTGCATCTTCCATCAGGTGGAGGGCTTGTATATTGATGAAAATGTGTCGTTTGCAGATATGAAGCAGTCGATCCTATACTTCGCTAAGGAGATGTTTGGCGAGACCGCCACGATCCGTATGCGTCCCTCGTACTTCCCCTTCACCGAGCCTTCGGCCGAGGTGGATGTATCGTGCAACCTGTGCGGCGGCAAGGGCTGCAACGTGTGCAAGGGCACGGGCTGGCTGGAGATTATGGGTTGCGGTATGGTCGATCCCAACGTGTTGGAGGCCAGCGGCATAGACTCGAAGAAGTACTCGGGCTTCGCCTTTGGTATGGGTGTTGAGCGTATCGCTATGTTGAAGTATGGCGTGAAGGACCTGCGTCTCTACTTCGAGAACGACGTGCGCTTCCTCCACCAGTTCGACTCGGCGCTGTAAGCCCTCGAATAAAGAGCCAAAAGTCGCCCTAAAGGGAACAAAAAAACTTGACATCGAAAGCCACATATCGCCTGCTGATGCTCAGCCTACTCTATGTCACGCTCCTCGGTGGAGCGATGGCACGCCCCATTATGCAGGGGGGGCAGCGAGTTGGAGTGAGAGGCGAACGAGTTTTCATTAACCCCGAGGTCCCCGACTCTGTACGCGAAAAATACAAGCTCGAAGTGCCCGACTCGCTTCGCGCACTCTACCGCTACACCGATGCGCTGAAGCGGTCGATCATCTACGCCGACACGGCAGCGGCACACACTCTCTACGAGGAGTCGCAGCAGTGGGGCGACTACGCCCCTGCGCTCTACCAGATGGCGCGTGAGAGCGTGGAGGCCAACAACGCCACCAACGAGCAGTCGATCGATCGGGCACGCCGTGCTTACGAGAGCGACACGATGAATCGCTGGTATGCAGCACTTTATGCGCAGACGTTGGTGCTGAATAACAAGATGGACGAGGCGCTGCCGCTCTTTCAGCGACTGATGCGGCTCGACCGCAACAATGCCGACTACTACCGCATCGTGGCACTGATCTACCAGCAGCGTCGCCAGCCATTCTCGGCCATTGCCATCTTGGACTCGGCCGACCTCAGATTTGGCAAGATCGCCTACTTGAGCAACCTGAAACGCCGTCTGCTGATCTCGACAGGACAGATGGAGCGTGCCATCAACGAGGCACGCGAAAATGTCGATGCCGCACCCTACGACCAGATGAACGTACTCTCGCTCGGCGAGACCTATGCCGCAGCGGGCAAGGATTCGCTGGCGAGGATCACGTTCCAAGAGGCGCTGAAGATGGACTCGACGAACATCGAGGTGCTGAGCGTATATGCCGACTTCTGCTCGCAGCAGAAGCAGACGTATGAGTATCTGCGCACGCTCAACCTGCTCTATGCACAGCGGGAGTATCCGCTTAAGCGTAAGGTAGATATGTTCAACCAGATGGTGCAGGATCGCAAGTTCTACACCGACAACTTCTTCGCCTTGGGCTCGATGGCACAGACGCTGATCCTCCACTACCCCGACGACAAGGGCGTCATCGACCTCTACGCCAACCACCTCATAGCGGGTGGGCAGTTGGATCTGGCACTCGATCTGTTCAAGCAACACCTCGACGACGAGCCGCCGCAGATGGATTTCTATATGGCGGTGATCGACATCGAGGAGTACAAGGAGCGAACCGACTCGATGGATCACTACCTGCAACGGGCTATGGAGCGCTTCCCCGACGATGCTGTATTCCACATCCGCAAGGCCAATCGCCAATACGTCAAGGGCGACCTGCACGGCGCCATCGCAACCTTCGTAGAGGCACAACCCTATGCCCAGAGCGACTCGTTGCGAGGCGAGCTGTGGGGATACATCGGCGATGCCTACCACGCCATTGCCGACCGTGCCGTGCTCAAACGTATGAAGGCCGACACGCTCTCGCCCTACCCGATAAAGATGAGCTACAAGACGGCTATGAAGCGCTGCTACGAGGCCTACGACAAGGCGCTCGAGCTGTGGGGCGACAATGTGATGGTGCTCAACAACTACGCCTACTTCCTCAGCGAAGAGGGGCGCGAGCTGGAGCGTGCCGAGCGGATGTCTAAGCGCGCCATCGAGCTTGAGCAGAACAACTCGACCTACTTGGATACCTACGCCTGGATACTCTACCATCAGGGACGACTGGAGGAGGCTCGCAACTATATGCGTCAGGCACTCTCGCTCGACCGCACGGGAAGTGCGGAGCTGCCGATGCACTATGGCGATATATTGTTCGCTATGGGTGAGAACTTTATGGCCGAGACCTATTGGCGCAAGGCACTCGAGGCGGGGGCACTGGCCAGCCGTGTCGAGAAGCGCATCGCCCTAATGAAGAGCGGCGCAAAGGGACGTGTCGAGGATTTGATCAAGGAGGATAAATGATGCCGAAGCTGGGAAAAATACTCTTCATCGTGATGGGTTTGCTGGTGGCGATCCCACACCTCAGCGTGGCACAGACGCAGAGCGACGAGGAGAAGGCCCGCATAGCCGAGCAGCGTCGCATCATCGAGCAGCTGGAGCGTGAGGTGGCCGAGGAGGAGAAGCGACTGAGCAGCATCAAGAAGGATAAATCGACCGCACAGCAGCGCGTGCGCTCGATCACCCGCCAGATCAACACCCGCAACCAGCTCCTCAATCGCACCGAACGCGAGATAGGCTCCATAGAGCGCAATATTGCCCGCAACGATTCGCTCTTAACCTCGACCTCGGAGCAGCTTCGTCAGGAGCGCGAGCGCTACGGCGAGATGGTGCGCGAGGCGTATCGTAACCACAAGCAAAACAACTACATAACATACCTGCTGGCCTCGGAGAACTTCTCCGATGCAGCACGTCGCATAGCCAACATCCGTGCCGTGGCCGTGATGCGCAAGGAGCGTATGCACCGCATCGACTCGCTCATCAGTGCGGTGGGCGATCAGCAGACCTCGCTCGGCAATCGTCGCCGCGAGTTGGACTCGGTGCAGCGTCGTGCCGAGTCGCAACGCACCAAGTTGCAGAGCGACGTCACGTCGGCCCGCGCAGCGATGAACCAGCTCACCAAGCGTGAGCAGACGGCTCTGAAGCAGAAGATCGAGAGCGAGGAGCGCCTCGATGCCGCCATCGGCGAGTTGCGCAAGCTGACAAAGGGCAACACGGCGGGAGCATCGTTCTCGCGCACGACGTCAAACCTGAACCTGCCCGTTGTGGGGGGTCGGGTACGCGAGTATAAGGGTAATATGGCTGAGATCACGGGTGCGAAGGGTGCTGCCGTGAGGTCGATCTACGAGGGTAAGGTGGTGGAGGTGAGACGCAACCGTATATCGGGCAAGTACGATGTCTTTGTGGCTCACGGTGAGTACATTACATCGTACGCCAACCTCGATAATGTGAGCGTCGAGAAGAACGCCACCGTCGCCAAGAACGCCACCATCGGCGTGATCGGCGCCTCGATGAACCTCACGACGATGAAGACCGAGTACAAGATGGTCTTCGGCATCTACTCGCCCAACCCGAAGGAGACTATGCGCGCCGCCGACTGCTTTAAGAAGAGATAATTATGGTTAGATACTACAACGACTCCACAACATACCGCCTGCGCGAGAAGCGTCGCGTGGCACAGTGGCTCCGACAGGTGGCCGAGGCCGAGGGTTACACCTTGGGCGAAGTGAGCTACATCTTCTGCTCGTCGGAGGTGCATCGCCAGATGAACATCGACTACATCGGGCACGACTACTTCACTGACGTGATCACCTTCGATTACAGCGACCGCAAGGGCGAGCGGGTGGTCAGTGGCGATGTCTTCATCGACGTCGATACCGTGGCCGACAATGCCCGCATCTATGGCGCAACGGCACGCGAGGAGATGCTGCGCGTGGTGGTGCACGGACTGCTGCACCTATGCGGTCAGAAGGACAAAACACCCCGTGCCGAGAAACAGATGCACCGCAAGGAGGATAAGTATTTGGCGATGTATAAAATTATGTGTTAATCCATTATATGGTGGTTAGAGACCCCAATCCTCAAACCTAAAGGTTTTCGGTGGGGTGACGTGCAGAAACATAGTCATTCCAAGTTTTCGGAGGTGACCGTGCTGCCAAAAACGTCATTCCAAGTTTTCGGAGGTGACCGTGTTACCAATAAAGTTATTCCAACTTTCGGAGGTGACCGTGCTACCAAAACGTCATTCCACATTGGCGCAGCCAATGATTGGAATCTCTAACAAAAAACAACGACTCCACCCATCGCCCAGCGAAAAATGGGTGGAATCAGTAAAACAAAAAACGGTATTAAAACAATATAGATGCCTACTATTCAACCAAATACAAACCTCTACGACTACGACGTCATAGTCATCGGCGCTGGCCACGCAGGGTGCGAGGCGGCATCGGCGGCGGCACGTCTGGGCTCACGGACGCTGCTGCTGACGATGGATATGCAGAAGATAGCCTCGATGTCGTGCAACCCCGCCGTGGGTGGCGTGGCAAAGGGACAGATCGTGCGCGAGATCGACGCCTTGGGTGGTCGTATGGGTCGCATCACCGACCGCTCGACCATCCAGTTCCGTATGCTCAACCGCTCGAAGGGAGCCGCTATGTGGAGCCCGCGCGCGCAGTGCGACAAGGAGCTTTTCAGCCGTCTATGGCGACGCGAGTTGGAGAACACCCCCAACCTCTACATCTGGCAGGATGCCGCCACCGAACTACTCTTCGAGTGGGCTGACAAGGAGGCAAACGAGGGCACAACAACAGCAGGCGAGGGTAAAAATTCGGCGGGCGAGGGCAGCCGCCAACCCCGCATCGTGGGCGTGCGCACCCGTATGGGTGTGAGCTTCACGGCTCGGGCGGTGGTGCTGACGGCAGGCACCTTCCTCGGTGGTCTGATGCACTGCGGCGAGCAGAGTGCCGAGGGCGGCAGGGCAGGCGACGCGGCTTCGCACGGCATCACGGAGGCGTTAGCCGAGCTCGGATTCGAGATTGGCCGTATGAAGACGGGCACACCCGCACGCATCGACGGCCGCTCGGTAGATTTCTCGCAATTGGAGGTGCAGGAGGGAGACGAAAACCCCTCGAAATTCTCGTTCTCGACTGATACTGAGCCTGTTAGCAAGCAACTACCTTGCTATTTGGTCTATACCTCTGCCGAGGTCCACGCACTACTGCGCACGGGCTTCGACCGCTCGCCACTCTTCAACGGCACGATTCAGGGCATCGGCCCGCGCTACTGTCCCAGCATCGAGGACAAGCTGCGCACGTTCGCCGAGAAGGAGCAACATCAGCTCTTCCTCGAACCCGAGGGGCGCGACACTAACGAGTTCTATATCAATGGGTTCTCGTCGTCGCTGCCGCAGGAGATACAGCTCGCAGCGCTGCGTCGCATACGCGGACTCGAGCAGGTACACGTCTATCGTCCGGGCTATGCGATCGAGTACGATTACTTCCCGCCCACGCAGCTGCGCCACTCGCTCGAGACCAAGCTCGTGAAGAACCTCTACTTCGCGGGGCAGGTCAACGGCACGACGGGCTACGAGGAGGCGGCAGCGCAGGGTCTCGTGGCGGGTATCAATGCTCACCGCCGACTGCAGGGGCAGCAACCCGTGGTACTGCGACGCGACGAGGCCTACATCGGCGTGCTGATCGACGACCTGGTGACCAAGGGGGTGGACGAGCCGTACCGTATGTTCACCTCGAGGGCCGAGTACCGAATCCTGCTGCGTCAGGACAATGCCGACCTGCGATTGACTCCGCTTGGGCACGAAATCGGGCTTGTCGAGGAGGCTGAGTGGCAAAAATTTGTCGAAAAAAAATCGCTCGTAGAATCGCTTATTTGCTACGCGCACGACCAGAGCATAAAAATAACGGAAATTGAGAGCTATTTGAAAAGTCGCAATTTGCCGCCAATGACGCAGGGTCGTAAGCTCTATGCGCTCATCGCACGCAACGAATTTTCGTTTGCCGAGCTGATTGAGGCGCTGCCCAAGGTGAAACGATTTGTCGAGCAGCAGGGCATCACGGCCGAGGTGATCGACCAAGCCGAGATCCAGATCAAGTACAAGGGCTATATCGAGCGCGAGAAGCTGCTGGCCGAGAAGCTGTATCGATTGGAAAACATCACCATCCCCGAGGGGTTTGACTTTACACAGATGAACGCGCTGACGATCGAGGCTCGCCAGAAGCTCAGCAAGATCCGCCCGCAGACCATCGGGCAGGCGTCGCGCATCCCGGGCGTGAGTCCCGCCGACATAAATGTGATGTTGGTGAAGTTTGGAAGATAGAAATTAGGCTACCTTGTGGGTAGCCTAATTTGTTATAATGTTCCACGTGGAGCACCCGTGCAACAAAAAAACCGCATTAATAATGCAAAAAAAGTGGCATAGCGTGAATAGGTTTTTCGGAAAAAAGTGAGTAATTTTGCTTATATGCGATGGATAACTATCTATAATACAAGTATATAACAATTTTACACAACACGCAATGGGTAAGACAGTAAACGAACAGATCGCCAAGGGACGCGCTTTGGCCGAGGGGTTGAAAAACAATTTGGAGGCGGCTGCCGAGCGAGGAATCACCGCCGAGATGATCGAAAAATTGGAGGAAATTTGCGCCGCAACGCAGCTCAAGGGCGAGGAGCAGGATGCGCTGAACGCCGCCTATCACGACAAAACAGCCGAGGTGAGCGAACTGATGTTGGAGCTCAAGCGCTCAATAAACGACCTGAAGCAGGCGATCAAGCCCTATTACGCACAGGCGGAGTGGGCGCGATTTGGAATTGCGGACAAGAAATAGTGGTTACGAAAATCGGTGCTGCGCGGCCAAAATCGCAAAAAAAGACCGCCCAGAGAAGAACAAAAAAAGGTGTCCGACCGCGAGGTCAGGCACCTTTATTATATAAGCAATTTCGGATAGGGTAGATGCGTAAGCCGCTCTATAGTATTCCCTAAACAATTAAAACTCAACTACTTACTCCACCACGATCGTCCAGCCGAATTTATCCTCGGCGCGGCCGTACTGGATGTCTTGCAGGCTGTTGTAGAGCTTCTTGCAAACGGGGCCGACCTCCTCGCCATTGCCATAGACGATCTTCTCCTCGGTGTCGATGTCGAAAATCGAGCCGATGGGCGAGATCACAGCAGCAGTGCCACAGGCTCCCGCCTCGTCGAACGACGCCAGCTCAGAAACGGGCACGGGGCGCTCCTCGACGATGAGGCCCATATCCTCGGCCAATGTGCGCAGGCTCTTGTTGGTGATCGAGGGGAGGATCGAGGGCGACTTGGGGGTGATGTAGCGTCCCTCCTTGATTCCAAAGAAGTTAGCAGCGCCGCACTCCTCGATGTAGTTGTGCTCGACGGCGTCGAGGTACATCACATTCGAGTAGCCCAACATGTGCGCCTTCTCGCCCGAGAAGATAGACGAAGCGTAATTGCCGCCAGCCTTGATGTCGCCTGTTCCACGTGGAGCAGCGCGATCCTGCACGCGGTCGATGATCACCTTGATGGGTTTCATTCCGCCCTTGAAGTAGGGGCCAACGGGCGAGCAGAAGACGAAGAACATAGCCTCGTGTGACGCCTTGACGCCGATGCCCACCTTGGTGCCGATCAGCACGGGGCGCAGGTAGAGCGAAGCGCCTGATTCATAGGGAGGTACGAAGTCGATATTGCGGCTCACAACCTCGCGGCACGCCTCGACAAACATCTCGACGGGCGGCACGGGGAGGCACAACTTCTCGGCCGACGACTGCATACGACGACCGTTCTCGTCGGCACGGAACAGGCGCACCTTGCCATCGACGCCACGGAAGGCCTTGAGACCCTCGAAGCACTCGAGACCGTAGTGGAGGCAGGTGGTGGCCATATGCATCTTAATATACTCATCCTCAGTGTATTCCAGCTCGCTCCAAGCGCCGTCGCGGTAGTAGGCGCGGACGTTGCACGAGGTGGGGATATAGTCAAAACCGAGGTTTTTCCAATCAATGTTTTTCATTTTCGTCGGTAAATTTTTGGTTAAAAATTCCGTTTTGTGGGGTAGTAATTTATCTCATTGCGCAACACCGTAGGTGGTGGTGGGGGTCAACCTTGTATAAAACACGTCATTCCCCGGAGGGCATAGCCAGACGATGGGAATCTACTACTAAATCATTCAGTATTAGGTAGGTAGTTTTAACAAAGGTGGATTCCAATCATTTTCGCAAAGTTGCTCAGTCTGTATCAGTATGCTACTCGGTTGCGAAAATGTGGAATGACGTTATATATATGTTCCACGTGGAACATATATTATCCCACCATTGCGCCGTTGTTGGTCTTGTGCTCGGGGGCGAGGAGCTCGAGCTTGCCGCTCGCATCCTCGGCCATCAGGATCATACCCTGCGACACAACACCCTTCATCTCGCGCGGTGCGAGGTTTACAAGCACCAGCACCTGCTTACCCACAAGCTCTTCGGGTGTAAAATGCTCGGCGATACCTGAGACGATGGTGCGCTTGTCGATACCCGTATCGACGGTGAGCTTCAAGAGCTTCTTCGTCTTGGCTATCTTCTCGGCAGCGAGGATGGTCGAGACGCGGATGTCCATCTTCTGGAACTCGTCGAACGTACACTCAGCCTTCTGCTCCGTAACGTGCTCGGCAGCGGCAGCAGCGGCATTGGCCTTCTTGATCTCGTCCAGACGCTTGAGCTGTGCGTCGATAACCTCGTCCTCGATCTTCTCGAACAGCAGGGTAGGCTCGCCGATGGTGTGGCCCTCGGCAACGAGCGACATCGATCCGAGATTGTCCCAGCCGAACTTCTCGACAGCGAGCATCCTGAGGATCTTATCAGCAGAGAAGGGCATAAAGGGCTCGATGGCGATGGTGATGTTGGCCGTGATCTGGAGTGCGATGTTAAGGATGGTCTTGACACGCTCAGGATCAGTCTTTACCACCTTCCACGGCTCGGTGTCGGCCAGATATTTGTTACCGATGCGGGCGAACGACATTGCATCCTTGAGCGCCTCACG
>CAZWHN010000065.1:0-9476 GCA_964633635.1 uncultured Alistipes sp.
AAGTCACTCCCGATGCCTATGGTTATCGGTGCGCTGAAGCGTCTGGAGCTTATCCGCAACCACCCCGAGTATCAGGAGAAGCTGTGGGAGATCACCCGCGCCATCCAGACCGGTTTCAAGGAGAATGGTTTCGAGATTGGCGTTACGCAGTCGCCCGTTACCCCCGTATATATGAAGGGCGGTAACGAGGAGGGTACCAACCTGATCGTCGATCTGCGCGAGAACTATGGTATCTTCTGCTCGATCGTGATCTACCCCGTTATCCCGAAGGGCGAGATCATCCTGCGTATCATCCCCACCGCAGCTCACACGCTGGAGGATGTTGAGCGCACGATCGAGGCATTTAAGGCCGTACGCGAGAAGTTCGATGCTGGTTACTACGCTTCGATGCCCATCCCGCAGAAGGCTGATCCCGAGTTCAAGGTTCGCTAAGCAGAACTCACAATAAATAGAAAGAGTAGTTTTCCCTCGGGAAGACTACTCTTTTTTTTCGCGCTCTTCGCTCAGAATCTTGTCGAAGATGGCTCTTAGGCGAGCCTTGTCGGCTATGATCTGACGCAGGCTGCGCAGCCGCTCGCCATTGTCCGACTCCTCAATCCATACCCTCAGATAACCCCCTTCCGAGTACTTCGCCTCGAGGTGCTCTACGCCACGTCGCCAATGCCCCTCGTCGTCGAGCGACGGGTAGTTGGCCAGGCTGTACTGTATCGTGCGACGAATGATAAGCTCGGGGATGATCAGCCGATCGGCCTCGGCCACAATGCGGCCATAGATCGAACGGGGTGCGTCGTGAGCCGATGCACGATGATCTTCGGCTGCCTCGGCCATCGTTCGTATCTGCTCCGTGTCGAACCATTGGCGCAAATGCTCATCGGCAAGCAGTATGCGTGCCGAGTCGATGTGGTGATGCTCGCGGCCTCGGCATAGGCCCGTGTCGTGGTAGGCAGCAACGACATAGACCATCTCCTCGTCCACGTCGAAGAGCTTGGATAGCTGGGCACTGCGCTCGATCACCTGATGGGCGTGGTCGCGCCTATGGCCACGGTCGAAGTGGTCGTAGCGGGGTAGGATCTGCTCCTCGATGTATTTTATAATCTGCGGACGTACCATTATGCTTGATTTTTGCTGGGGCAAAGATATAAGAATTTGCAAAAAGTGGTATGAAAAATGTTACGAAAACTTCGACAGTTTACCTATTACAAAGTTTCAAAATCAGTATGACAGTTGTTTTGTTGCTGCTAATGATCTTTTTGGCTGCCTGCGTCTATCAGTCGGGGCGCGATGGTGTGGATCGCTCGACGCTGGCCAACTTCAATCTGCACAATTTTATGGGGCGCTGGTATGAGGTGGCACGCTTCAACCACCGTTTCGAGCGAGGTATGCACAACGTCACAGCCGACTATCGGCTGCTCGATGATGGCTCGATCGAGGTGGTGAACGTGGGCGAGCGTGGCGGCCAGATGCACAAATCCGAGGGCCACGCCAAAACGACCCTACAATCGGGGCGGCTTCGTGTGTCGTTCTTCTGGATCTTCTATTCGGATTACAACATTATGGAGATGGCCGAAGATGGCGAGTGGGCACTCGTCGGGAGTCGTTCGCCGCAGTATCTGTGGATTCTCTCGCGTTCGCCCAAACTCTCGGGATCGACGGTCGATCACATCGTTTCGTTGGCCGACAAGCGTGGCTATAATGTCGAGAATCTGATCTTCGACACGGCTCGCATCAGCGATTGATCTTCATTCGGTAGATCACATTCGCCCGCACGTCACGAGGCGTGTGGAACGAGAGGTAGAGCCACCCACGACGTGTGGCCACACCCTCGGGCTCAAGTCCAAGGTGTGAGAGGTCGAGCGAAGGGTAGTGCTCGCCCGTGAGTGCGTCGGTCGTATGCAGATCGGTGGCACGAGGTGGAATGCCTGCGGGTAGGAAGATGTAGCGGCCGCTGATGTGGCTGCCCTGTGGGATTGAGATGTTGCCTGCGGGTAATGCTCCGATGGCATCCTCATGCTGCAGATGCACCTCGCCCCGAGCGTTGCTATCGGATAGACGTGGTAGCGAAAAAATCTTCAGCCAGCGCAGGGTGCCGATGGTGCAGTAGAGGTAGATGCGGCGCGAACGTGCATCGACAAACCAGTCGGCAGGGCCCGTGATGTCGTTACCGTCGTAGTAGATCGTCTGAACAAGGCGTGAGCCCTCGAGCGTGACGTCGTTCACATAGCAGGCTCTCTGGCCTCGACACTCGGTGACGTAGAGCAAAGGGAATTTCGATTGTGGCGAGTAACGCTCCACTCCGAACGAGGCGTTGTTGCAGTGGCCTGTGTTGCCCTCTAAGATGAATGTGCTGACAAACTCTCGACGCTTAAGATCAATCACCACGCACTGCCCCTTGTCGTGAACCGAGAAGCCGTAACGCCCCTTGATGGCAAAGCCCTGCGTCGAGCCTTGCACCTCCGTATCGGTGGGCAGCAGATCGGCTACATTCACAAATAGCTCCATCTCGCCCAGATGTTGGGCCGAGGCAGCGCACCACACTAAGATGGATAGCAGGGTAGTGAGGACTCTTTTCATCGCAACATTTCGTTTATCTCACGCTCGATGGCCTCGCTGTCGTAACCGCACAAGGCGTAGAGCTGGGCGGGTGTACCGTGCTCGACAAAGCTATCGTCGATACCGAGCGAACGCACCCTCACGTTGTAACCACTGTCGCACAAGAATTTGGTGATGGCCTCGCCCACGCCACCGCGAAGGATGCCATCCTCCACCGTTATAATCGACTTGTATCGTCGTCCCACCTCGTGCAGCAGCTCCTCATCGAGCGGCTTTGCGAAGCGCATATCGTAGTGGCCGATCTTGTGGTTGGTGCTCTGCTCGATGCGGCGGATAGTCTCCGCTGCGAAGTTGCCAGCCGTACCGATCGAGAGAATAGCCACCTGCTCGCCCTCCTTCAGTCGGCGACCCTTGCCCGTGGGGATAGTCTCGAACGGGCGATCCTTCCACTCCGCACCCTCGCCCGTGCCACGCGGATAGCGTATTGAGTAGGGCGACGGGGTATTTACAGCCGTGTAAAGCATATTCCTTAGCTCCGCCTCATCCATCGGGGCGGCAACAATCATATTGGGAATACAAGCGAAGTAGGCTAAATCGAATGCGCCGTGGTGCGTGGCACCATCCTCGCCCACCAATCCGCCTCGGTCGATACAGAACGTCACGGGCAGATTCTGCAACGCCACGTCGTGGATCACGTTGTCGTAGGCGCGCTGCATAAACGACGAGTAGATGTTGCACACGGGGTGCATACCTCCTGCGGCCAGACCAGCCGAGAAGGTGAGGGCGTGTCCCTCGGCGATACCCACATCGAAGCAACGCTCGGGCATAGCCTGCATCATAATGTTCATCGAGCAACCCGACGGCATAGCGGGTGTGATGCCGACGATGCGGTCGTTCGCGCGGGCCAGCTCCAGCAGAGTCTCTCCAAACACATCCTGATAGCGCGATGCCGAGCTCTGCGAGGGGATACGCTCACCCGTCTCGGGGTTGAAGCGTCCTGGGGCGTGCCATACGGCTTGATTATCCTCGGCAGGGGTGTAGCCCTTGCCCTTGGTGGTGATGACGTGCAGTAGCTTCGGCTCGTCGATATCCTTCAGTGCCGAGAGCATACGCACCAACTCCCCCACGTTGTGACCATCCAGCTGGCCGAAGTATCGGAAATTGAGACTCTCAAAAAGGTTGCTATTTTGCAGAAGTCCCTGCTTGACGGCATTGCCCACTTTCTGGCAGAAACGCAGCACGGGTGGGATGTGCGACAGCAGGTGCCAAAGACCGCGCTTGAAACGGTTGTAGGTGTGTGAGGTGGACATACGGGCCAGGTAGCTGTCCAGAGCGCCCGTAGCCTGATCGATCGCCATCTCGTTGTCGTTGAAGATCACGAGCAGCTTGCCACGCTTCTTCTCGCCAGCGTTGTTCAACCCCTCGAATGCCAAACCTCCCGTCATAGCACCATCGCCAATCACGGCCACGACGTGGCGATCCTCGCCTTGCAGCTCGGCAGCCTTCGAGAGTCCGTATGCAGCCGAAATCGAGGTCGATGAGTGTCCTGCTCCGAAGGCGTCGTACTCGCTCTCGGCCATACGCGGGAAGCCGCTGATGCCGCCCATCTTGCGATTTGTTGGGAAGAGATCACGACGACCCGTGATGATCTTATGGGCATAGGCCTGATGGCCTACGTCCCACACCAACTTATCGTGTGGGGTATCATAGACGTAGTGTATAGCGACCGTCAGCTCTACCGTGCCCAGACTCGAGGCCAGATGGCCTGGGTTCTTCGAGCACTCCTCGATGATGTATTGGCGCAACTCGCGGCAATAGCGGGGCAGCTCGTCGATCGGCAGCTGCTTAAGCTCGGCGGGCGAATTGACCTTATAGAGCAGATCGTACTCAAGATGTTCCATTGTCTCCTTCATCGTTGCAATGCGCTTGGCGCAGGCAAAGATACGTTTTATATTCTACTTACGCAACATCTACGCCACCGAGCACGCTATCCCCAACGCCTCGACACGCTGGGCGATGAGTTGCAACTCCTCACGCGAGACCTTCTCGAGTGTGGGGCAGGGGGTGTCGCGGTCGAGCGAATAGACCATCACCTGACGCGGAGCAATGCGCTCGACGAGTTTGAGCCACGCCGAGACCTGCTCCTCGGTGGTGTTATCCACCCTCTGGCCGTTGTACTCGCCACGCAGGAACATAGTCTGGATGATAAGCTGGCCGTGGAATTGCTCCAGTAGCTCCACCGTGCGGGCGACGCTGTATGCGCCCTGCGGTTTGTTGATCAGCTGCACCTTCTCATCGAAGGCCGAGTCGAGCTTCAGGATGTTGTTATCCACGCGGCGGAGCGCACGACGCACATCCTCGCGGTGGATTTGCGTGGCGTTGCTCAACACCGATACCTTGGCTGCGGGGCAGAGTTCGTCCCTCAGGGCGATGGTGTCGTCGATCACACCCTCGAAGTCGGGGTGCATTGTCGGCTCGCCGTTGCCTGCGAAGGTGATCACATCGGGCGGCGTGCCCTCATTGACCATACGGTTCAGCACCTCGCGGAGCATCGTGCGTACATCCTCGCGTGAGTTGAAGCGGCGCACGCCTCGATGGTCGGCATTCCAGCCGCACTCGCAGTAGATGCAGTCGAAGCTGCACAACTTCGACTCCATGGGGAGTAGATTGACTCCCAACGATAGGCCCAGACGTCGTGAGCGGACGGGACCGAAGATTATATTGTCGTAGAGCGATGTCATAGTGTCACAGAATTACATTCTCGAGCGGCGGAACTCCTTGGGAGTCATACCCGTATGACGCAGGAAGTACTGCCCGAAGAACGAAGGATTTGGGAAATTGAGTCGCGTAGAGATCTGCTGCACCGTGAGCTGCGTCGATGTGAGCAGCGCCTTGGCATTGAGAATCACCGAGTGGGTGATCCACGTCGCAGCGCTACGGCCCGACATCTGGCGTGTGACGATGGTCAAATACTTGGGTGAGATGCAGAGCTTGTCGGCGTAGTACTGCACCTCGCGCGAGATGGTGATGTCGGTGGCCAGCAGTGAGAGGAACTTACGGAACAGCACATCCTGACGCGAGCAGGGCTCACGTCTGACGGGGATGTCGTTGGCATAGACACCCGCCAGCTCGTAGCAGAGCAGCGTCAGCAACTGGGCGTTGATCTGATGGTGGAAGGGGTGAGAAGTGCGGCTGTCGCGATCGTGCATCAGGCGGCACACCTCCTGAATTGAATCCAGCTGCTCCTGCGAAAGCACCATACAGGGGTTCTCGCGCATCTGTATATGTATGGCCGACGATGCGGGCAGGTTAAGATCACGCAGAAAGTCGGTGTCAATGCGCAGCGTGTAACTCTTGAAACCCTCGCTACGTTTGAACTCCTGAATGATCGTACCCGGGAATGCGATGCACATCGTGCGGGGTGAGAGCTGGTAGCGGTGTTCGTTGATGGTCACATACCCCTCGCCCTCTAAGCAGATGAATATGCCGCCGCGACCGAATACGCGCGGGACATTGTTCTCGTTGATGATAAGGTCGTACTCCTTGCTGTCGATGTAGGTGAATAGTGGCGTTGAGCCACCGCGCGAGGAGGGGTGTTCTGCGGGGGTATTTGGGGTGTGTATATCCATCGTTTTGCGAATTACTTAGCTGCAAATATACGATGTTTTTGCTAAAAAGAAGATTTTTTAAGAGATCTTTGCCACAAATACTATAAAACAATGGTGTTATAGAACATTTTTTCTGTGAAGTGAGACGATTGGCCTCATCTCTTACGGGCGTCTTGTCGAGTGGCCTTGGGGGGGTATGTCGCGTTCGATATTCGCTCCCTCTGCACAAATAAAAAAGCACCACCCCGATGGGGCAGTGCTTTACTTATACTTTTCTCAAATGATTACTCACCGAGAATATTGACTGAAGCTACATTAGCAATGTCCATAGCCTTCAACTGGCTCTTGATCTTTGCAGTTGCCTCTGCATCAGCCTCGGGAGCCTTTGCAGTGGTGTAGAGCGTACCAACGGTCTTGGTGTTACCGTAGAGGTCAGTAACGTAGTGAACCATCATATACTCAGTATCAGGTGAAGCGTTGTATACACCATAGTCGTAACCATCGGTGTTGATGTAGTTCAGATCCTCGTAGTCGCTACCATTAGCCAGAACGATCTGCTCCAAGGTGATACCTTGCTCGAGCAGAGGCTCAAATGCAGAGTACTTAGCCAAAAGCTGCTTCCAAGACTTGATGTTGCTACCCTCAGCATACCAAGCCATAGTGCTGTGGCTGGGATATGAAGCCTCATACTTGGAACCCATCAGGTCGGCAACCGACATCATCGTAGCCTGGAAATCAACCTCGGGAACATCGGTGCTAATGCTGTTTACGAAGAATGCTACAGCAGCAGCATCTGCAGTCTGAGCATTGCCCTCAGCGTCGTACGGAACAGCTACCATAGTGTAGATACCCTCCTTGAGAGACTCTGCACCTACCAACTCCATCTTGAGCACCTCGTCATCCTCGGTCTGGTCAACAGCCGCAGCGGTTGCAGATACGATAGACTCGTCAGCCATACCAGCCAAAGCAGCAGCGATAGCCTCGCCATTGTACTGGATGTTACCCTCAACAACTGCGTACTTAATCTCAGCAACGTCAACACCGAAGGTCGCGTCAACTACGGGGCGAACCGAGTTGTCAGCACCAGCGCGGATACCAGAGTAAGCCAGATCCAAAGAGAAGTCGGTCAAAACAGCACCAGGCAAGCAGATACGGAACAAACCGTTGGGGTTGCCGTAGAACGCCCAAGCACCATCTTTGTAGTCTGCCATTGCGAGGTAGAACGACTTAGCGGGGAAGGTGATGATGTTGTTCTCCAACGTACCAGCAGCTACGGTACCTACCTTAACTGCGCCATAACCCCAGTCGAAACCGAGCTCCTGAGTGGGCAGGTATACGTCGGCGGGATCCTCAATGTTTACAACTAAGTACTTGTCCTCAGTTACATACTCACCGGGAGCGTTGTAAGGATAGAGGCTGGTGTAAACGTTCTTCAGGTAGATGTAACCAGGAGTGTTAAGGTTCTCGTAGATCTCAACCTCGTACTCCAGATTGTCAACGCCAAAGATACCAGTTACCAAGTCCTCACGGTACAGACCCTTACCAAGCAATACATAAGGCTCGGGAACCTTGATAGTGAGCGTAGTGGTGTTCTTACCATAAGGAGTAGCTACATCCTCGCTCAACGAGAGGGTGATGTTGTAGGTAGCACCGTCAATCAACTGTGCACCATCGAATGTAACAGCGATAGTAGTTGACTTCTCGCCAACCTTGAAGTCAGCCGAAGTGGGAACGTTGAAGATTGAAGCATACTCAGCGTCGATCGAAGCCGAGATGGGCACGCTAACAGCAGTGGTAGCGTCGTCGCCACGCATCAAGGTAACCTCAATCTGGCTGTCAGCCTTGCTTACAGTTACATTAGTTGCGCTCTCGTTCGAGAAGTATGCCTGAGTACCCTCAGTGGGCAGAGCGGGATCGTAATCGTCGAACTGCTGCTCGCAGGCTACAAACGCCGTGCAAGCCAAAGCAGCTACTGCAAATATTCTAAAAAACTTTTTCATAATCTTTCTGTTTTATTTCGTTAAACGATTACTCCTCAACCCAAATAGGAACCAAATCAGCGGGCTCGGGGTTGTTGGTCTCCTTCAGAACGGGGTTCTGCAGAGTCTCATCCTCGGGAATAACGAAGTTCCACCAGGGAGCACGACCGTCAGTCTTCATACGGCTATCGGTAGCTACGTTGGTGCCAGAGTAACCAGTCTCGATGCTGTAGTTCAAGCGCTTCATATCATAGAATACTACGCCCTCGCCCCACAACTCGATACGCTTCTGCCAGATAGCAGCCTCAACAACAGCCTCGGTAGAGGTCGCTGCAACTACATACTGGGGATCACGAGTCTGAACGAATGCCTGCAGCTTCTGAGCAGCCTCGGTGGGGTTGGTGTAAGCCAAAGCCTCGATCTCGGTGAGGATCATCTCCTCAACACGCATCATACATATGCTGGTAGCGTTACCAGTGCTGTAGTTCAAGGTCTCACCATTTGCGGGACGGAACTTAATAGATGCATAGGGCGAGAAGTAGTCGCTGAACTTCTCTACGCCGAAGTCAGAAGCATTGAAGTTGCTGATGCTGGCGTTAGCCTCATACCAAGCGTCGGGATCGGGACCGATGAAAGCGCGCTTACGCCAGTCGGTATCCGACATACGGTTGTAGAAGTTAACGTGTACACCACGCTGAACGAGCTGACCGTAACCCCAAGTAGCCTCGCAAGAGTTCCAAGCAACATAGTTTACGAGGTTGGTTACACCCTCAGATGACTGGGGAACGAACCACATCCACGAGTTGTTGGGAGTGTTGAAACCAGTCTTGGGCTCCAACCACTGAGCCTCGGTCATAATGGTTGCGCCAGAAGCGTCGATAGCCTTGCGAGCGAACTCAGCAGCCTTAGCGTAGTTAGAAGAGTCGAAGCCACCCAACCAGAGGTATGCACGAGCCTTCAGACCGTAAACAACGCCCAACGAGGGAACGTCCTTACCAGCTGAGTGTGAGTTGCCAGTGAGCAACTGCTCGGCAGCGTCCAGGTCAGAGAAGATGAAATCGAAGAGCTCCTGACGGGGCAGACGGGGGTTGTTACGAGCCTCCTCCTCAGTGGTAGTCTCGGTGATCAAAGGAACGGTCAAGCCCTTAACCTTTGATACATCGGTGTACTTGTTCTCCAGAGGATCGAACAAACGAGCCAAGTCGAGGTAGAGAGCAGCACGGCTGGCCTTAGCGTAAGCCAAGTAAGCCTTCATATCGTCGGTCTCAGGCTCAACAACGATGCTGATGATATCGTTACAAGACTTGATGAAGTTCCAGTAGCAGTACCAAGCAAAGGG
>CAZWHN010000066.1:0-3605 GCA_964633635.1 uncultured Alistipes sp.
CTATACAAGTGTGGGGTATTGTTTATTTGTTCTCGGGCCACGCCAAATGCCTATCGTCAGATAAACGAACGACTCCACACTTTCTTTTTATATACCCGTCACATAGGAGCCGAGTGGCAAAAAACGAATTATACTATGGATCAAAATTCTAACCCATCTAAGCCATTCTCTATTACCTTAATTGAGGAATTGAAGAAAAAGGAATTTATTTCTTCTGGTATTATGCCCCCTTTATTGGTTGGGGCTTACAAAATCAAAGATAATCGCACGCAACCTATCGATGTTGATTATGTAAAGGAAACGTTTAACAAGGTTATGTCAGAGTTGAGTATGGCTGACAGATATTTATATTTACGAGAGTGCGAGTCTTCTCATAATTTTGTATTCGAAGTATGTGATATTACGAGGAAACCTCACAACATTAAAATCATCCATAATGGTAAAGTTGTAATTTATTGTCAAGATACAACATCTGGTCCTGCAGATGTTAGCGACAATAGTACTGCTGTTAATTATTTGCTGGATAAATATATCGCAGTATTAGGTAAATACTGTAATTTCTCAGATAAAGAGGGGCAGCCCAGATATCCCCACCTAAGAGAGTTGGATATTAAACAATATCTCAGCGACCAGGAAAAGGCGCAGGAATGTGAGTTAGATGTAATCAAATCAATATTAAACGAATAAACACAACCACCTATGAAGAAACTACTTATTTCACTATTCGCTATTATGGCAATGGTGTCTTGCACCGAAGATGGAGTAACCGACAATGGCGGGGGAAATAATAATCAAGGAGTGAACACTATAGAAGCTAGTACCATCTACGTTGAAGTATCTTGCAGTGAAAGCTCTCTACTTAACCATATTTACGAAGAATTTGACTCGAATGTAACATCTATTCAAAAAAAGGATAACGGATATCTAATTACACTAAAAGAAGGATTCGAAGAGATCCCTAAACACACTTTTTATGATTGTTCGTGGCTTAATAGTATAATCATTGGTTATGGTATTAAATCAATTGGAAACAGTGCATTCAACGGTTCTGGCCTTAGGAATGTAGCTATTCCAGATAGTGTTATATCAATTGGATCAGGAGCGTTCAGCAATTCCTCTCTTACGAGTATAACAATTCCTGGTAGCGTTATTTCAATTGGGAATTATACATTCCTTGGTTGCCACAGTCTTGAAAGTGTAAAGATCAATAGTGGCGTCACATCAATTGTAGAAGGTATGTTTGGTTCTTGCGATTCTCTTGAAAGTATAACAATACCTAATAGCGTTACATCGATTGAATCTTATGCTTTTTATGGTTGTGAATCATTGCATAGCATAACAATACCTGAAAGTGTTACATCGATTGAAGAGTATGTATTTCCAGGATGCAAATCTCTTACGGCATTTTATGGGAAATATGCCTCCTCAGACAATCGCTGTTTAATAGTTGATGGCGTATTAAATTCATTTGCGCCTTCAGGTCTAACAGAATACACTATTCCCAATAGTGTTACATCAATTGGTAATCGTGCGTTCGCAGGCTGCAAAACTATTAAAAATGTATTTATTCCCTATGGTGTCACATCTATTGGTAATAAAGCGTTCAGAGGTTGCGAAACTTTGGTAGGCATACATATCTCAGATAGTGTTACAACAATCGGAGAAATGGCATTCGATTATTGTATTGCTCTAACTGATGTTACAATTGGTAATAGTGTAAAAATGATAGGAGCCTTTGCTTTTGACGCCTGCAAATCACTGAGTGAGGCATATTGTAAGCCAATTACGCCTCCATCGTTAGGTCAGGATCCGTTTGGATTTCCTTCTCCAACAGTATCAAAGATTTATGTTCCCGCAGGATCAATCAATGCATATAAAACAGCCTCAGATTGGAGGTATCTTAAGAATAAAATTATCGGCTACAATTTCGAATAAATTATTAACCAACTTAAATATAAATTATTATGGACAATGTATTAGTAACACTAACAAGAAGATCAAGAGGAGTAGATTTAAGCAACTGTGCTTTGTACTTCATTAATGACAGACGACAGAATCAGTATATGGGTGACGAGACCTTCCCGATTCAGGAGGATAGACTGAAGACATCTATCGCAGAACACATCTGGGACAGATGGAGTGAAATTGTCCGAGATAATATTGATATATTGAGACACTCAGACAGTTTTAATGAAATATGCCATATACTACAGCGATTGAAAATAGATGGTATTGGGGCAGAGGCCATAATATCAACTGCAGCACAAATTGCATATAAATATGAATTACCTATTGATGATTCGTGTTGGCATATTGGATATTTACAGCGAGCCTCGGTGTTTAAGTTGATCAAAAGTCATAATGCTGATCCGTTAGAATTTTGCTTATATAATATCTTTCAGTTTGAAAGATTAGATTCGTCGGAGCGAGTTCTTTGCGTGATTCGGTATGCTGATCTAATTAAAAAGTTTGTACGTTATGGGGGCTGGCGATTTTAATTGATTTTCAATCGATTAATTTGCAAATTTCAAGATTTTCTTCCGATATTTGTAATCGGAATTAGGAGTTGAAAAGGGTTGTATATCATCGTTTTTTAGCCTTATTAACACCATATTCCTTCTTAAATCGGTATTTCACAAGCCTCGCAGAGCCCCCAACTTTGCGAGGTTTGTTTGTTTTCAGGCACGACCGAATCAGCCCTCATTTTGTTAATAAGTCGAGGTGCATTTTCTTGCTTAATTGATAGCACGATCGTAACTTTGTGGAAAACCCAACACTATGCAAGAACTTCAACCCATTCAGAATAAGATTTACGAGATTCGAGGTCAGCGAGTGATGCTCGATTTCGATTTGGCAGCGTTGTATCAGGTAGAGACCCGAACGCTGAAACAAGCTGTAAGACGAAATATTGAGCGTTTCGAGGGCGAGGACTTTATGTTTGAGCTATCAGAAGCAGAGTATAACGCATTTAAGAGCAATCTAAGATCACAAATTGTGATGTTAGAAACTGACGGTCGAGGCAAATACCCCAAATATCCACCATTTGCATTTACCGAGATAGGTGTTGCGATGTTATCAGGCGTATTGAGAAGTAAAGTTGCTGTAGATGCAAATAGAGCTATTATGCGAGCCTTCGTGGCTATGCGCAACTACATCACAACAACTACCACCGTCACATCCGAGTTGGCAGAGATTCGTGCAAAACTTGCCTTGCTGGAGCAGAACGATAAGATTCTGGAACGCAACGACGAAGATAATACCGAGGCGATTAATGATCTCTCGGAGGATATGCGCAAGGAACTCGACAACATTTACCAAGCCATTGCTGCTCTCTCTGTAAAACCTCAGCAAGTACAAAAACCTCGCAATCCGATTGGTTACAAGAAATAGGCGGACAAACTTTTACGAAGGGGCTAAGATTAAGCCCTTCGGGAAAGTCTGTCCTCCGATAGCGACTAAGACATACCATTAATAGAGAACATTTATATTAACCAGCAGTAGGACTCTCCAGAAACTCTCCAGAGGAAAAGCAAAGGGGAGTCATAGCTCGTAACAGCCTAATTTTCATTGTACTATCACAACTGATTTAGGCTCTGAATACACTC
>CAZWHN010000066.1:3615-9436 GCA_964633635.1 uncultured Alistipes sp.
AAGGGGTCCCGAGTTCAAGTCTCGGATTCAGCTCAACGAAAAACACCCTGTCAGATTGCTCTGACAGGGTGTTTTTGTGTTTAACACGTTGTTATCGTGCGTCGTAGGTGATAAGTTCATACTCACGGCTACCCAGACCGATCTTCTCGGCGTGCTCGAGGCACGAGCGCCACTCCGACTCGGGAGTCGAGTTCTTGAAGTGATCGTGGTGATCGCAGAAGCCCTCGGCGTGGATATGGTCGTGGAGCTGGCTGCCAGGCATAGGGGTAGATGCCAGACAAGCATCCACGCAGGCCTGATCGAGTGCCAGCGGGTCGGCCGAGGCGAACATACCGATATTGGGCAGGATCGGGGCATCGTTCTCGGCGTGGCAGTCGCAGTTGGGCGAGACGTCGATCACGAGCGAGATGTGGAACTGCGGACGGCCCGACACCACGGCCTTGGTATATTCGGCCATACGGCGGTTGAGCATCGCGGGGGCCTGCTCGTTCTCGAAGCTGATGGCGTCGAAATTACAAGCACCCAAACAGCGGCCACAGCCGACACAATTCTTATAGTTCACGCGCATCTTGCGAGCCTCGGCGTCGAACTCCAATCCGCCATTGGCACACTGCGCCTGACAGAGCTTACAGCCGCGGCAACGACGCTCGCTAATGCGGGGCTGGCCGCCACTATGCTGCTCGGTCTTGCCAGCACGCGAGCCGCAGCCCATACCGATATTCTTGATAGCACCACCGAAGCCCGTCATCTCGTGACCCTTGAAGTGGCTCAGGCTGATGAAGATGTCGGCATCCATCACCGCGCGACCGATCTTCGCCGCCTTCACATACTCGCCACCCTCGACGGGAACCTCCACGTCGTCCGTGCCCTTCAATCCGTCGCCAATCAGGATCGGGCAACCCACCGTCATAGGCGTGAAGCCATTCTCCCACGCGCAGTAGAGGTGCTCGAGGGCATTCTTGCGGCTACCCGGGTACATCGTGTTGCAATCCGTAAGGAAGGGCTTGCCGCCCAACTCCTTCACCACATCCACCACGGCACGGGCGTAGTTGGGACGCAGGAAGCTGACGTTGCCCTTCTCGCCGAAGTGCATCTTGATGGCAACGAACTTACCCTCCATATCAATCTCGCCGATACCCGCCTTGCGGATCAGCTTCTGCAACTTCGTGGGCAACCCTGCGCCGTGGGCGTGGGTGCGGAAGTCGGTGAAATATACTTTCGATTTCTGCATTGCTTTATGATTATAGTTTTCACAAAGTAAACGATTTTCTCGCTCACTTCCAAAACTGAGGGTATCAAAAAGGAGATTTTTTCGTCAGAAAACGAGAAACGCAGCAACATCGAATAAAAAAAACGCAACAACATCGACCTTTGCGATCTGTGTTGTTGCGCACAATGTGGGCCCAGAGGGGCATGATCCCACGACCTTCGGATTATGAGTCCGCTGCTCTGACCAACTGAGCTATGGGCCCGCGACCGACACTCGCGGCGTCGGCGGCACAAAGATAGGATAAAAATTTATAATACAAAACTCTGCGGTGAGAAAAATCGCTCGGCGCGCGGGCAATTGCTTTTTCCGCGAAAAAATAGTAACTTTACCCAAACATTGATTGCTATGGAGGAGAATCTACGTCAAGTCGAGGAGCGAATCCGAACCAACAACTGCCCCGACTTGCAACGCAACATACTCTCGGTGGAGGATACGCTCGATGTGCTGAGCGGGAAGTGGAAAGTGCGCATACTGATGGCCATACTGAAGGGCAACTACCGTTTCCGAGATCTGTTGGAGTGGAATCACGGGCTGACGGACAAGGTATTATCGCACAACCTGAAGGTGCTGATCAACGACGGCCTGATCGAGAAGCACGAGATCTCGTCGTTCCCGCCGATGACCGAGTATCGTATGACCGAGCACGGCATATCGCTCTACAAGGTGATGGCCGAGCTGATGCGTTGGGGCGAGGAGCACAGGCGCTACATCATCAACCGATAGATCGCGGGACGAAAGAGGTTCGGCACAACGAAAATGGGCTGCGGTTGCTTTCCTCGGGGAAAGTAACCGCTTTCTGTTTGGGTAGTAATCTTGCCTCTCACAAAGCGGCGGGCTATCTTTGCTCGCAACAAATCACGCGACACGATGAAACTACTTATAATCAATGGCAGTCCGCGCAAGGACAAAAACACAGCCACACTGCTGCGCAAGGTGGCCGAGGGGGCTATCGCCGCAGGTGCCACGGTGGAGTGGGAGGAGCTCTACGACTACGACTTCACGGGGTGCCGTAGCTGCTTCGCCTGCAAGATTCTCAACTCTAAGACAAATGGGCTGTGCGCCATCCGTGACGGCGCCCGCCAGCTGTTGGAGCGATGCCTCGAGGCCGATGCACTGATCGTCGGCTCACCCATATATTACGACAACATTACGGGTGTTGTACGCTCGTTTTTCGAGCGACTGTGGTATCCGCTCGACAGCAACAAATTCGATGCCGAGGGCAATCGCGTCATTGTGCGCGATCGACGCATCCCCGTCGGACTGATCTACACGATGAACTGCCCCGAGCAGCTGCGCGAACGCATCTATGCCCCTATGTTCCGAGGCATCGAGAGTAGTATGAACACCCTTGTAGGTCCTTGCGAGGCACTCTACGCTTGCGACACCTATCAGTTCGACGACTACGATCGTTACGATGCCGATATGTTCAGTGCCGAGCGCAAGGCCGAGCAACGCGAGAAGCAGTGGCCGATAGATTGTCAGCGGGCACGCGAGTTGGGTGAGAGAATCTGTAAAACGGAGTAACTATGGCACAGAAAGATAAGGTTATGACACGCCGGACGGCCATCAAGGTTGGCTTGGCGGGTGCTGCTGGAGCAGCATTGGGATTGGGTTGGATGTTTGGCACGGGCCAAATTGGTGGCGGCAAAAAGCCAAAGATCATCGCCATAAACGGCAGCCCACGCAAGGATATGAACACCTCACAACTGATCGACGAGGCACTAGAGGGGGCACGACAGGCTGGAGCTGAGGTGGAGCGAATAGACCTCTACGACCTGAAATTCAAGGGGTGTGTGAGTTGCCTGAATTGCAAACTCAAGCGTGCCCGCACCTTTGGTCTGTGTGCCCACCGCGATGCTCTGCGCCCCATCTTGGAGCGTTGTCTTCAGGCCGATGCACTCATCTTCGGCACGCCCATCTATTACGGCAATGTGAACGGTGTGATGCGATCGTTCTTGGAGCGACTGATGTTCCCGCTCGACTCCTACGCCATCGACCCTGCAACGGGCGAAAGAAAGCGCTACCTCGACCACACTGTACCCACCGGTATGATCTACACGATGAACTGCCCCGAGAACTTCCGCGAGCAGGCTATGGGACCTATGTTCCGTTCGATCGAGGGTTACGTCGGACGCATCTTCGGCGACTGCCGACCTCTTTACTCGACCAACACCTATCAGTATGACGACTACTCGCTCTACGATGTGAATATGATGCGCGAGGAGGATAAGCGTGCGTGGCGCGACGAGCAGTTCCCCAAGGATCGGGCTGCTGCCGCCACGATGGGACGCACGATGGTGGAGGAGATCTTGGCTGCGCAGTCCTAACAACCCGCTGCGAAAAACAGAACGAAGGCTGCCCGAGAGTGTGCTCAGGCAGCCTTTAGTTGTTTGCATAAGGTCGGCGCATTGCCCAACCGCGGATTAGTTGTGCTCCACACGACGTCGCGTGAAGAGCGACACGATGAGAAGCAGCACCACGGCTCCGATGATCGACGAGAGGAGTGTACCCCACGTTCCGATAGCCACCCAGCCCATCATTCCGACCAGCCAGCCGCCCAGCACTCCGCCGATGAGTCCGACGATAAGATTAACGATGAGCCCCGAGCCACTGCCCTTGACGATGAGGTTGGCGATCCATCCTGCCGCCAAACCGATGAGTAAATACCATAACCAATACATAATCGTAATCATTTTTATTGCGTTTTCCACTGCGTAGGTGCAAAATCCATACCTGAGCACCATCATCGCCCCGAAAAGTAGGGGTGGTTCATCAGCTCCATAGCGGTCTGCTCCTCCGTTACCTTTATATATTTCATAAACTCCTTCTCGGTCTTGTGGCCCGTGATCTTCATAATGGCTATGGTGGGGATGCCTGCCAAGTACATATTCGTAGCGCCACTGCGACGTGCCGTGTGGGTTTTGACCAGCTCGCACTTCTCGACAAGATGGGTCTTGCGCTTGCCATTCTCGACGTAGGAGACCTTCACCTTGTCGGTTATGCCAGCCTCGCGGGCTATCTCCTTGATGAATTTATTGACCTTCTGCTCGTAGCTGCGGGGCAGGCGGTTGTGATACTTGTCGAGGATGGCCTGCAGCTCCGCACGGATGGGGATCACAACGTGGTTGCCCGTCTTGCACTGCGTAAGGTCGATCGCCCGCTGGCCATTCTCGAGGGTGCGGATGTTGCCCTCGCTGATTGTGGAGTAGTCGCTGAAGCGTTGTGCCGTGTAGCACCCCACAAGGAAGATGTCGCGGGCGGTGTCGCGGTTGGCGTCGGAGGAGAGGTCGAGTTCGGCGATGGCACGGATCTCAGCCTCGGTCAGATAGATGTTCTCCACCTCGGCCGTGAGCACACGGAACTTACGGCTCTCGATCAGGCCGTTGTCGTGAAGCCCCTCCTCGCGTGCAGCACGCATAATGATCTTCAGCTCCTTGACGTGGCGACCGATGGTATTGACCGAGTAGTCCTTCTGGGTGAAGTAGGCGACAAAGTCGTCGTAGAACTTGAGGTCGATGTCGTCGAAATCGTAGCGCCGACGGCGTGCCCGACAGAACTCGTCGAACTGCACCACAAAACCGCGATAGTTCTTGATTGTCGATTCGCCATAACGCAACTTATTGACATTTAGGCGTTCGCCCCGCTCCATCTCGCGCACATAGCGGGCGATGTAGTCGCCGAGGGTTTCACGATGCCCCTTGAGCGCACTCCAGTCGATCGGGCCGAGCATCGGGGCCACCTTGCGTTCCGAGTTACGATTTTTACAAAACTTTGCCGAAATTAGCAACGGCTCGTGAGCCGTCTTCGCTCGCTGCGACGAGCGTACACGATTACAAATCTGCACCATAATCAAATCTCATTAATTACTGCAAAGTAAATAAAAATCGGCCACACGTCGTCCCGCCTGACGCCCCGAACCTGCGCCCCACTTTTCGCCCGCCACAACGGGTCCAAACGGCGTATCGGCAAAAATTTAAGAATTAATTCACATTGGTCTCAAACGACTTTTTCGCCCTATCCGAAGCCGACCGGGAGATTTTTTGTTTTTGGAAATTTTCGTTTTTGGCCGTCGAGCTATTTTGCTACTTTTTGTCACTTTCGATATCATAAGCCACACCCCGCACTCAAAATCGAAACCTCATATTTCCAAAATCTTACACCGCTTGCCATTCCCCTCTCGCCACGCAGACCGACACCTAAGTGGCCATCTCTACGGACAAAATCGACTATTCTACTTTTAGAACAATCAAGTTCTATTTTTCGTTTTCGGACGAAAATCGCCCACTGTGGAAAAATCCACCAATTTATTACTACATCACTTATAATGCACTGATTTTTAGAAAATTAAAACCGAAAAATCCGCGAAAATTTTTTGTCTATCCACCTTTTTTAGATTATGTTTGTACGCTGATTTTTGCACTTTGTGCGTCGCGGACGCTCCTTCACTTTCGGCGAAGGGGATGGGCTTCGGTGCGCCTTTGTGCTGTAAAGAGGTAAAACCACTTTAATTTTTATATTTAACCAAATTACTATTTGTATGAAGAAGTTTTT
>CAZWHN010000067.1:0-9246 GCA_964633635.1 uncultured Alistipes sp.
GCTCATACCGTGCACCTCGGCCTGCTTAAGACTCAAGCCCGCCACGGCTGCGGCATCGCCTATGATTGTTGCGATGGTGAGAATACCTTGTCCTCCCACACCTGATAATATGATATCTTTCTTCATTACTCTTGTGCTCTTTTTTTGCGAAGTTTGCGGTTAAGCGTCTGTATGCACTCGCGACGAGGGATAATGACCGAGACTCCGTCGTACTCGATCTCCTTGCGGATGATCTGCGTGATCTGCTCCATATTCTTTGGCAGAGGTGTTACAACGTGCAAATGCTCGGGCTTCACACCCAAACCTAAACAGATAGCCTCGAACTTATTCGTGCCAGCCGAGTCCTGACCTCCCGTCATTGCTGTTGTGAGGTTATCCGATATGATGATCGTGATGCGGGCATTGTCGTTCACGGCATCGAGCAGACCCGTCATACCCGAGTGGGTAAAGGTCGAGTCGCCGATAACAGCAATCGCGGGGTGAACACCTGCATCGGCAGCACCCTTGGCCATTGTGATCGAAGCACCCATATCGACACACGAGTCGATGGCTCTAAACGGAGGCAAAGCACCCAACGTATAGCAACCAATGTCTCCAAAGATGCGGGCATCGGCATACTCGGCCGCCACCCTATTCAGCGCATCATACACATCGCGGTGACCACATCCCTGACACAGTGCGGGCGGACGCGGCACGACATTCTCGGCCACGCCATACGAACACTTGGTCGTAATGCCCAACGCAGCGCCCACGCTGTCGGGCGTAAGTTCGCCCATACGCGGCAACGCTCCCGTCAGACGTCCCAGCAGCGGATAATCCGCACCGAGCAGAGCCTTGACCTGCTCCTCCACAACGGGCTGGCCATCCTCGGCTACGAGCAGCGCATCGCACTTCTCGGCAAGAGCCTTAATAGCCGCCTCGGGCAGAGGATATTGCGCCACCTTCAGTACGGGAATACCGAGCTGTGTGGGGTTGTTCTCCATAACGTAATTATATGCAATTCCGCAAGCCACAACGCCAATCGGAGCCCTCTCCGTATCGTGCAGACGGTTGTAGGGCGAACGCTCCGACGAGGCAAGCAGCTGTGGCTGCTTCTCGACAAGCGAGGCGTATTGACGGCGGGCATTGCCTGGCAGCAGCACCCAATGGGTGCGCTCGTTATCGGGGTTAAGTTCGTTTTGCAGGATGGGGGTTGTGACCACAACGCCAGCACGCGAGTGGGCCAAACGTGTCACCACACGCATCAGCACGGGCAGTCGCAACTGCTCCGAGAGCGAGAATGCATAAGGCATCATATCGTAGGCCTCCTGCTGCGAGGAGGGCTCGAGGATGGGGATCATAGCAAACTTGCCGTAGAAACGCGAATCCTGCTCATTCTGCGACGAGTGCATCGAGGGATCATCGGCTGCCAGCACCACCAATCCGCCGTTGATGCCCGTGATGGCCGAATTGACAAACGCATCGGCTGCCACATTCATTCCGACGTGCTTCATACACACAATTGAGCGCTTGCCTGCATACGACATTCCGAGGGCAGCCTCCATTGCCGTCTTCTCGTTCACGCACCAGCGGCTACGCACCTCGGGAGCGGTGGCCTGAATAAACTCTGTTATCTCGGTCGAGGGCGTGCCCGGGTAGGCATACACACCGCTTATGCCCGAGTGTATGGCACCGAGCGCGATGGCTTCATCGCCCAATAATAACCTTTTTGAAATCATATCTTTCCTAACTAAATTCAGCATCCTTCAATACGGGGAATTTTTCCCTAAAAGCCTCCAACGCTTCGAGGTCGATCTCGGCCGTAGCCTCGCACTCCTCGCCCAAGGCACATTCGGCGATCCTCACTCCATAGGGATCAATCACTACACTCGCTCCGTTGTATTTGCACGAGGGATCCTCGCCCACGCGGTTCACACCAGCCACATAGCACTGATTCTCGATCGCACGCGCCACCAGCAGAGCGCTCCACGCCGAGATGCGTGGCATAGGCCAACTTGCGACGTAAAGAATCATATCGTAATCGCCACGGTTGCGTGCCCAGATGGGGAATCGCAGGTCGTAACACACCTCCAGCAATATCCTCACACCCCGAAACTCCACCACACGACGCTCCTCGCCCGCCGTAAATCGCAAGTGCTCGCCACCGTAGGTGAAGAGGTGCTTTTTGTCGTAATAGGTCACCTCGCCGTCGGGCTTGACGAAGTAGAAACGGTTATAGAACCGTCCCTCCACCTCAACCGCCACACTGCCCGCAATGGCGGCATCGACCTCCGCAGCCTTACGCTGCATCCATCTGAGCGACGGGCCATCCTCGCCCTCGGCCACACCATTTGGCACGGTGCAGAATCCCGTCGAGAACATCTCGGGCAGCACATACAGATCCGATCCCTGGTTGCGGTCGATAGCCTCGTCGGCACGACGCAAATTGACCTCCGAATTGCACCACTCGATATCGCGTTGAAGAATTGTAATTCTCATTGTTTGCTTCGTATTTTTGCAAATATAGTGATTATAGCGCAAAAAGTGGCCAAATCAGTACGCAAGATAGGTGATTTTTCAAATTATTAGTTTGGGTATTTTTGAAATTAGAATTAATTTTACAAAGATTATTTAGCTATGACAACAAATATTCCCATCGAAATGCATCCTCTCACACCCTTCCTACCCGAAGGTGCACGTCTGCTTATGCTCGGCAGCTTTCCACCCAAACGCGAACGCTGGTCGATGGAGTTTTTCTACCCCAATTGGCAAAACGATATGTGGCGACTGATGGGATTATTGTTCTTCGGCGATAAGGCTCATTTCGAGATTACTGCCGAACGTCGATTCGATCGACAGCGAATCATCGACTTCTGTACCACGAAAGGCATTGCGCTATACGACACAGCGTCGGAGGTTAAACGCCTGAAGGACAATGCGTCGGATAAGTTTCTCGAGATTGTAACGCCGACCGACCTTGTGGCACTGTTCGGCCAGATTCCTCTGTGTCAGGCGATTGTAACTACGGGCCAAAAGGCCACCGATGTGATTGTGGAGCAATTCGGCTGCGCAAGTCCCGCCATCGGCGACTACACCACCATCCATCTTCCGTACGGCCCGATCCGCTTTTGGCGTATGCCCTCAACCTCGCGAGCCTACCCCCTCGCCCTCAACAAAAAAGCCGAGTACTATCGAAGGATGTTTGACACTATATTTCAGATAAAGGAATATACCCTATAACTCCCATTTTGTTAGATAGGCTATTACAGCTCCTCCTTCACCACACTTAACAACCTCTCCCGCTCGGCTTTTGGCGTTACGTTATGGCGGATGGTGAAGATGTACGACTCACGGATGAGCTCGCGCGCCAAAACGTCGGGCAGATCACCATCCACACGCACCGAACTCCAGTAACGTTTGTTAAAGTGCCTCGCTGGCGTGATCTCGTTATGCCTATCGCGCAAGGCCAGCCCCTTATCGGGATCGTGATGGATCACAATGTGGGTGAAATCCTCCATATCGGCACAGACAAACATCTTACCTGCGATCTTATACACGAGCGTCGTTTCGTCGAACGGCGTAGTCTCCTCCACCTCAGGTAGTGAGAGCACATACTCTCGAAAGTCCATAATATCCATAGCACGGTGTTTTAACACAAAGTTAGCAATTTTGGCACATCTATTGCTCGACTCAGGGAAGAATTATTCAAAAAAAACAACTGGCAATATGAAAAAGATTCTACTCTCACTCTGTATGCTCACAGCCTTCGCAGCAATGACAAACTGTACCCAGAAGGCAAAGTGGAACCACGAGCAACGGCAGGCTATGCGCGATCAGCTTCGTCAATATCGCGATATGATATACCTGCAAGATCTGACCGATCCCGAGTTTATGATCTTCACCGACAGCGTCACAGGCGACATCGAGGCGGTATACCCCGTCTATACCACCTTTATGCAGTTGGATGGTGTGGAGGATACGGTCGATATGTTTGTCGTGACGGCCATTGTCGAGCAGCTCGACGCCGATGCTCACAATATGCGACACATCTATCCCTATCGCTATTTAGTGAGCGAGGGCATCCTCCCCGACCGCCTCACGCACGAGCAACAGCGCGACTTCTACCGCTGCTTGGCACAGAAGGTCAATAGCCAATTCTACTCGATGGAGCAGTTCCTCAACGCCATATTGGCCGACACAACAGCCAACTCGCAGATGGCTCAGATGCAGAGCCAATGTGCCAACGAACTGTTCAACTGGGTTATCGAGATCGACGAGGTGGACATCGTCGAGTAGCACCCTCAAGTAATATCACCTTTTTTCCTAACTAACAGCAGAGGCTGCCAAACCCTTAAGGTCGGCAGCCTCAAATTTTTCTTTATGTATGCATTATACGCTACTCGAAATACTCCTTGTTCACTACCACTCGCACACAACGATGGTGCATCTCGAACTCGAGCGGCGTACCACCCAGCAACTCGCCATCGACCTCGACCATAATGTCGGGAGTCGATTCGATGCGGATGTGGCTACCGCGGTAGTGCTTGACGTGGCCGATACTGTAAATATCGCCATTGAACAGACGACGCAGGCGGAAGAGAATCTGCCACCAGTGCATCGGGCGATAGAGCGTGATGTCAAACAAACCGTCGTCGGCCACAGCTAACGGCAGCTGTTGCGTACCTCCGCCGTTGTACTTACCGATACCTATCGCGGCGCTGAAGAGCAGATCCTTATGCACCAGCTCGCCGTCGATCCACACCTTCACACCCGTCGATTTATAGCGGAAGAAACTGCGCACACTACCCTCGGCATAGAGGTGACGACCACGACGCCCCTTGGCCTTGTAGTGTTCGTAGAGCTTGGTCACGGTGGGGTCGAAGCCCGCACCCGCCACATTGGCCATATAACGCACCTGCTGGTACTGCGACTCCTCGTAATGCACCTCGCCCACATCTTGCAGGAAGGTGTATCCCTCGCGGATGGCACGGATCGCCTCAGAGTAGTGGGTGGGGATGCCGTACATACGAATCCAGTCGTTGCCCGTACCGACGGGGATCACCGCCACGGTGATATCCTCAACGGGCACCACACGCTGTATGAAAAGACCATTTACCACCTCGTGCAGCGTGCCGTCGCCACCGATGACGATGATGCGACGATAGCCTTCATTGGCAGCCTGTACGGTTAGCTCGGTGACGTGGTACTTATGCTGCGAGAAGACCAGCTCGTGGGGGATCTCATTCTCGCGCAACAGCTTGGTTATATGTGGCAGATCCTCAAGCCCGCGGCCAAAGCCAGCCACGGGATTGACGATCACATACCATTTATCGTTTATCTCGACTTGTTGCATAACTACTTTTTAGGCGCATTCTTGAGTGTATGGAGCAGGAAGTCGTAGAACTTCTCCACCGAAGCGATCTCCACCTTCTCGTCGGGTGAGTGGGGATAGCAGATCGTCGGGCCGAACGAGATCATATCCAGACCGGGATAGTTCGAGCCGATGATACCGCACTCCAAACCGGCGTGGATGGCCGTCACGAGCGGACGCTTGCCGTAGAGAGCCTCGTAAGACTCTAACATAGCCTTCAGAATGGGCGACTGCATATTGGGAGCCCAGCCATCGTACGAGCCCGAGAGCTCAACCTCGGCACCCGCCAACTCGAATACAGCCTTGATCGAATCGCCCAGAGCCTCCTTCTCCGAACGTACCGACGAACGCATCAGCGACTGCAGCTTAACCTGCTTGCCGTCCGACACTACGCGAGCCAAGTTGTTTGAGGTCTGCACCAAGCCCTCCATTGCAAGTGACATCTTCGCAACTCCATCGGGGCAAGCCACAACGGCAGCCATCAGGTTCTTGGCCACACTGCAGGGCATAGCCTCGGCGGGAGCATCGACAACAGCAGCTGTGATAGAGATCGAATCCTCCACATCGGCATACTCGTTGATGGCCACCTTCTCAAACACAGCCACAGCCTCCTGCACATCCTTAAGCGAAGCCTCGGGGACAATGATAACAGCCTGCGACTCACGCGGAATGGCATTTCTAAGACCACCACCATCGACCGAGCAGAGCGCCACATCCCAATGTGCTGCTATCTGACGCAACAGACGGAACAACAGTTTATTGGCATTGGCACGCTGGCATACGATCTGGATGCCCGAGTGACCGCCCTTACAACCCTTCACCGCGAGCTGCAACGCCACACCCGCAAGTGCTGCCACAGCCTCGTAGGGGAGCGTCACGTTGGCATCCATACCACCTGCGCAGCCTACATACAACTCACCCTCGGTCTCCGAGTCGAGGTTTAACAGAATATCACCCTGCAAAAGACCGCCTTTCAAGCCGAAAGCACCATCCATACCCGTCTCCTCAGTTGCGGTGATAAGACCTTCAATAGGTCCGTGCTCGATTGAATCATCCTCCATAACAGCCAAGATTGCCGCTACGCCGATACCGTTATCAGCACCCAGCGTAGTACCGTTAGCCGTTACCCACTCGCCATCAATATACGCCTCAATGGGGTCGTTGATAAAGTCAAACTCCTTGTCGTTGTTCTTCTGTGGTACCATATCCATATGCGCCTGCATAACGATACCCTTGCGATCCTCGTAGCCAGGGGTTGCGGGCTTCGACATATATACATTACCAGCCTCATCGACCAGATGGTTGATGCCGTGCTCGACGGCAAAATCAACCAAGTACTGACGAATCTTATCCTCGCTATGCGATGGATGAGGAATATTACAAATCTCAGCAAAATGTTTCCATACGAGTGCGGGCTTCAATCCCGCCAAATTCTTGTCCATAATAGTTTTAGGTTTTATTGGTTATTACTCTTTTCTATCTTTTGGCATACGCACAACGGGAGCCTCACGCAAAGCAGACTCCTCCATTGCGGCACGCTTATCAAATGCATCAACAATATACTTCACCAGCGGGTGACGCACAATATCGCGCTTATCAAACTCCACCATACCGATGCCCTCGATACCTCGCAGTGTATCCATTGCACGTGTAAGACCACTATCGCTCTTGCGCGGCAAATCAATCTGCGTAACATCGCCCGTTACGATGAACTTGGCATTACGTCCCATACGCGTGAGGAACATCTTTATCTGCGAGCGTGTTGTGTTCTGCGCCTCGTCCAGAATCACAAAGGCATTGTCCAACGTGCGGCCACGCATATACGCCAGCGGAGCGATCTGCACGGTGCCATCCTCCAGATACTTCTGCAACTTGGCCGCAGGGATCATATCGTTCAGTGCATCGTACAAAGGCTGCAGATAGGGATCGAGCTTCTCCTTCATATCGCCAGGCAGGAAACCCAACTTCTCACCCGCCTCAACGGCAGGACGAGTCAGGATGACGCGACGCACCTCGCGCTCCTTCAGAGCCTTAACCGCCAGAGCGATAGCCGTATAGGTCTTACCCGATCCTGCGGGACCGACAGCAAAGAGCAGGTCGTTCTTCACATACAGATCCACCAGCTTACGCTGATTGACGGTGCGGGCACGAATCACATTGCCGTTGTTGCCAAAGACGATGGTGTCCTTGTCGCTCACGGGCTCCGAGCAGTCGCTCAGCCCAGTCGAGAAGGCCTGCGTCACCACCTCACGCGAGATGTGGCCATACTTGACGTAATACTCCACCAGCGCACTGATCTTGCGCTCGAAAGCCTCCACATCACGCTTCGCACCCAACGCCTTGAGCGACGAGCCGCGTGCCACGATCTTCACCTTGGGCGAGAGCTCGCGCATAAGTTCGAGGTAGCTATCCTGCGCTCCATACAGCTCGCGCGGATCGACACCTTCGATGAGTATCTCTTTATTTATTGCCTCCATAAATCTCTAAAACATATAACTTACATTAAGCCCCACCCAGCTGCTCGACGAAAGGAACTCCACCCCCTCGAAGTAGTTGCTCTGACGGGCGAAGTTGGCTGTAAAACGTGCATCTACGACCAATTGTTGCGTCAGCTCCACACCCACACCCGCCGTATAGCCGAGTGTCGAGCGCAGACGACCGAACTCGATGCGTTCGCGGCCATTGCCGTAACGTCCTGTGCCTGCGAGCGAGAGCACAGGGCCGAGGTTAAAACGCATCGGACCCAGACCGCGATACGAGAAGAGGATGGGTATCTCCATCACGCCCGAATCCACCTCGTAGGCGGCAGTGCCTCGTGTGGTCTCGATCTTATTGTAGATGTACCCGAGCTCCATCTGCAACGCAAACTGATCGTGCCAGCAGAGCGACATCGCAAGTGCCGCACGGATACCCAACTTGGGGTTGGCATCGAGCGCATTATCCGTCGAAAGGTTCATATACGAAGCACCCACCGAGAGTCCCATCTCCATACGCTTCGACGGGCGGTCGAACATATCGCGGTAATACTGCGCACGAGCAGACCCTGCGTCAAGGAGCAGAGCCACAACCACTACAAACAGGATACGCCACAACTTCATCTTCACATATTTTAGCCCGACGCCACCGAGGACGGGCATTATATTCTTCAAATATACGAATTTTTACGCAAACTCCATAGTCGCAGGGCTATTTATTTCTGAAAACTTTTTTGTTAGCGCACTTTTTCGTACCTTTGCGCCAAATCCGCAGCCGCCTTTTGCGGGCAATAAGGTATTAGGATAAATATAATTAGAAAAGATAACACTATGAGTTTAGTAGCAATCGTAGGTCGCCCCAATGTGGGTAAATCGACTCTGTTCAACCGTCTGGTGGGTCATCGTCAAGCCATTGTCGATGAGACCGCAGGCACCACACGCGACCGCCACTATGGCAAAACCGACTGGAACGGCAAGGAGTTTTCGATCATCGACACGGGTGGTTATGCCGTCAATACCGACGACATCTTCGAGGACGATATCCGCCGTCAGGTGATGCTCGCCATCGACGAGGCCGACCTGATCCTCTTTATGGTGGAGGTTAAGACCGGCATCACGGATCTCGATATGATGATGGCCGACGTGTTGCGTCGTTCGGGCAAGAAGGTTATCGTAGTGTGCAACAAGGTCGATAACTACGATCTGATCTACCTCTCGCACGAGTTCTACTCGCTCGGCTTGGGCGACATCTTCTGCATCAGCTCGATGTCGGGTAGCGGCACGGGCGATCTGATGGACGAGATTCTGAACCAGCTCCCCGAGGATACCAAGGCCGAGGAGATGGAGGATCTGCCACGCATCACCATCGTGGGCCGTCCCAATGTGGGCAAGTCGTCGCTCACCAATGCCCTTTTAGGTGAG
>CAZWHN010000068.1:0-9223 GCA_964633635.1 uncultured Alistipes sp.
AAAAATCTTCTCATAGGTATAGCTTTTTGAGTTAAATAATGTCTCTTTTGTAGAGTGGTTGATTTTATACCTATTTTATATATGCACAGTAGATTTTTTTGCCACATAATCACATTTTTTTGGCAAAAAGTGTCGAGATTTCAGCTAATTATATATAACTTTGCTTGGACTCTCTACAAAAGAGAGTATTAATCACAACGATATGAGCCCGCCCGACAAACAAGTTGGGGGGCTCTTTTTTCGATAGAAAATAATTTTCCTATATTTGCGTTATTGATTTAAACCAAAACGTTATGAAAATTGCTGTGCCGACACGCGAGGGGCGTGTCGATAACCACTTTGGTCATTGCGACCACTACACCATCTTCACCGTCGAGGATCGACGCATCGTCGGCCGTGAGACCCTGCCTTCGCCCGAGGGTTGCGGATGCAAGTCGGGCATCGCTGCCGTGCTGCGCGAGCGTGGTGTCGAGGTGATGTTGGCGGGTAATATGGGCGAGGGTGCGCTCAACGTCCTACGCCAGCACTCGATCACCGTGGTGCGTGGTTGCGCGGGCGATGTGGAGGCGTTGGTGCAGTCGTACCTATTAGGCTTTGTGATGGATTCGGGCCAGATGTGCGACCATCACGACTGCGGCAACCATTAGCCTCGCCGACCCGATAACGACCCGTCCAATAGCCGATAATGACCTGACTTTCCGCCGCCCTGACGACACGAAAAGACCAAGAAAAAACCGACCAAAAATATGAAATACAGAGATCTTACCGAGGCCGAGATTGCTCAGTTGGAGAGTCACGGCTGCACGGCCACAAGCTGGGACGAGGTGAAGGTTGCGGAGCAATTCTCGCCCGAGCACGTTCGTCGTGTGAACTTTTCGGGGTGGGTGCGATTAGGCTCTTTCGAGCGCGAGTTCACGCTCGTCGGAGGGCTACGCCGCCACTCGGGCATCGCAAACGCGACGCTGCACAACGTGGAGGTGGGCGACGACTGCCTGATCGAGAACATCCACAACTACATCGCGGGCTACACCATCGGTCACGACACCATCATCGAGAACGTCGATCAGATTATGGTCGATGGCCGCACCACCTTCGGCAACGGCACCTCGGTGGCGGTGCTGAACGAGACGGGAGGCCGCGAGGTGATGATCACCGACCGACTCTCGGCCCACACGGCATACATTATGGCGCTCTATCGCCACCGTCCGCAGCTCACCAGACGCCTCGGCGAGATTGCCGACCGCTACACCCAGAAATACGCCTCCGAGCAAGGCTCGATCGGCCCTCACTCGCGCATCATCAACACGGGACTCATACGCAACGTCCGCATCAGCGAGCACTGCACCATCGAGGGTGCGGCACGCCTGCGCAACGGCTCGATCAACTCCAACGCCTCGGCACCCGTCAGGGTGGGCAATGGCGTGATCTGCGACAACTTCATCATCTCGAGCGGCTCGACCATCGACGAGGGTGCTATGCTGACGCGCTGCTTCGTGGGTCAGGCCTGCAAGTTGGGGCACAACTACTCGGCATCGGACTCGCTCTTCTTCAGCAACTGTCAGGGCGAGAATGGCGAGGCCTGCGCCATCTTCGCAGGGCCCTTCACCGTCACGCATCACAAATCGACGCTGCTCATTGCGGGTATGTTCTCGTTTATGAACGCTGGCTCGGGATCGAACCAGAGCAACCATATGTACAAGCTCGGCCCGATACATCAGGGCACACTCGAACGAGGCGCAAAGACCACCTCGAACTCCTACATCCTGTGGCCTGCCCGCGTGGGAGCATTCTCGCTGGTGATGGGTCGCCACGTCAACCACTCCGACACCACCAACTTCCCCTTCTCGTATCTGATCGAGCAGAACAACACCACCTACCTGGTGCCGGGCGTGAACCTGCGTTCGGTGGGTACGATACGCGACGTGAAGAAGTGGCCCAAACGCGACCTGCGTACCGACCGTAAATGCCTCGACTGCATCAACTACAACCTGCTCAGCCCCTATACAGCGCAGAAGATGCTGAAGGGGTTGGAGACACTGCAGTCGCTGCAACGTGCGAGTGGCGAGCTCTCGGACGAGTACGCCTTCCACTCGGCCAAGATCAAGAATTCGTCGCTGGTCAACGGCATACGTTTCTACGAGACGGCCCTCAACAAGTTCCTCGGCAACTCGATCATCAAGCGTCTGGAGGCCATCGACTTCCGCTCGGACGAGGAGATCCGCCAGCGTCTGCGTCCCGACACCGAAGTGGGACGTGGCGAGTGGGTCGATTTGGCGGGATTGATTGCGCCCAAGAGCGAGGTCGATCGCATCGTCGAGCAGATCGAAGGGGGCGAGCTCGGCCGTCTGTGCGAGATAAACGAGCAGTGGGAGCAGATGCACCGCAACTACTACACCTACGAGTGGACGTGGGTGTATGACCACCTGGAGCAATTCTACGGCGTCAGCCCCGAGCGGATGACGGCCGAGGATGTGATACGCATCGTCGAACGGTGGCGCGAGGCTGTGGTGTGGCTCGATCGGATGGTGTATGAGGATGCCCGCAAGGAGTTTTCACTGGCCTCACGCACGGGCTTCGGTGTGGATGGCTCGCGCACGGAGAAGGATATGGATTTCTCGGAGGTGAGGGGCGATTTCGAGAGCAACCCCTTTGTTCGTGCCACGTTGGAGCACATCGACGCCAAGAGCGCACTGGGCGATGAGATCATCAGCCGAATGAGGCGAGTGGTAAGGTAAAAAAAGCCTGTCCCGAAAGGACAGGCTTTTTTTATGTCAATAAAAATTACTGCAAAGCCGAGAGCCCCTTGGTAGGTGAGGCGTCGAGGCGGATGGCGATGAAGACAAGTATCGTGAAGGCCACGAGCGACGATCCGCCGTAGCTCAAGAATGGCAGCGGGATACCCATCACGGGCATCAGTCCGATATTCATTCCGATGTTCACCATAACGTGGAACAGCAGCACCGAGGCCACGCAATAGCAGTAGATGCGGCTGAAGGGCTCCTGCTGGCGTTCGCCCATCTTCATCAGACGCAGGATGAGCGCACACAGCAGCACCAGCACCGCCGCCGCACCCAAAAATCCCCACTCCTCACCCACGGTGGTGAAGATGAAGTCGGTCTCCTTCTCTGGCACGAAGTAACGGTTCTGCGTGCCCTGCATAAATCCCTTGCCGAAGAGTCCACCCGAGCCGATGGCGATCTTGGCCTGCGTGACGTTATAGTCGGCACCTCGGGGGTCGTTCACAATACCAAGAAAACTGAGGATGCGCTCCTTCTGATGGGGCTTGAGCACCGACTCGAAGATCTTGTCGGCCGTAGGCACAAACAGCATCGAACCGATGAAGAAGACAATCGAGAGGAATATCGGCGTGAGGTTCTTGCGGATGGCATAGATGGCCGCCACCACCACGCCACAGAGCGAGCTCACGACTAAACAGCGGTAGCCACTCCACTCCCAGCCTAATAGTACCGTCGCACCATAGATCACCATTGCCGAGAGCATCACACCCGCCACGAAGGTGATGTGGTGTCGCCACTTGCCCACCATCATTGCACTCGAGAGGGTGAAAATCAAAACCAACACCAACAGCAGCACTAACGGCGTAAAGAGGAACGAGAAGATAAAGAGCGTCGCCACCATAATGAGCGGGATGCAGATCCAGTTGTTGAGTCCCTCGCGGTAGAGGACGATGATGAACGAGCAGAGCACCACGCCCGAGCCAGTGTCGTTCTGCAGGATGATGATCACCAGCGGCAGCAGGATGATCCCCGCGACGTGGGCCATATCCTTGATCTGGCGTATCGAGTAGTTGTAGTTACTCATCAGACGCGCCACGGCCAGCGCCACCGTAATCTTCGTGAACTCAACGGGTTGCACAGCAAAGCTACCGAAGCTGTACCACGCCTTTGCGCCGTTGAACGTAGGGGCTATGGACTCGGGTAGTACGATCGTACCAAAGATCAGCAGCACACCCACGGCATAGGCGTAGTAGGCGTACATATGGAAGTAGCGCGAGTCGAGCAATAGGATGACCAGCGCCACCACTAACGCCACCACCGACCACATAGCCTGCTTGATGTGGAAGTGCGAGAACGAGAAGAAGTCGGTGATCTCGGGCTCCTCGAACGATACGGATGTGATGCAGAGCAGTCCCACACCCACCAGCAGCAGGTACAACAGCACGGCCACGCGGTCGATGCCCTCGAAGAGCGATATGTTGGAAGTTTGTCTATTCATCTCTGTAACGTGCGGGTAAATAATAGGGCAGGTTCTTCACCTGCTCAACCATCTGGGGTCGGGTGATGGTGTCCGTGAGGTACAACTCCTCCAGCAGGCTGGCGATGGGTAGCGCTGCCGAGGCTCCGAAGCCTCCGTGCTCGACATAGACCGAGATGGCTATCTTCGGGTTATCCTTCGGTGCGAACGAGAGGAAAGTCGAGTGGTCGCGTCCCGTAGGGTTCTGTGCCGTACCCGTCTTGCCGCAGACGTCGAGTCCAGGCAGGTAGGCACGCGACGAGGTGCCCGCACCCGGGACATTCACGCCTCGCCACATACCCTCGACGATAGGCTCGAAGTGCTTGGCATCGACCTTGGTGTATTGACGCTCATAGAAACGGCGGTCGATCGAGTCCTGACCCTCGATGGCCTTGACGATGTGGGGGATGTAGTAGTAGCCACGGTTGGCGACGATGGCCGCCAAGTTGGCCATCTGCAAGGGCGTACAGCCCAGCTCGCCCTGACCGATCGAGAGCGAGAGTACGGTGTGACCGTTCCACGAGCCACGATAGACGCGGTTGTAGCGCTCGCTGGTGGGGACATACCCCTCGGCCTCGTCCAAGAAGTCGGAGTCGAGCTTACGTCCGAAGCCGAAGCTCTTGACATAATCGACCCATACGTCCAATCCCTCCTTGACGTTTGCGAACTTACGGTTCTCGATGATGTTGCGGAAGACGTAGCAGAAGTAGGCGTTGCACGACTGCGCCACGGCAGCTCGCAGATCGAGCGGCGATGAGTGAGGGTGGCAACCCATCTTCACATTACCCCAATGGTAGCCGTTGCTGCACGGGTAGGCATTCTCGGGGGTGAGCGTGCCCTCCTGCAAGCCGATCAGACCCTGCACTAACTTGAAGGTCGATCCTGGCGGGTAGCGCGACATCACGGCACGGTTGAACATCGGCTGGCGTTTGTTGTTCAGCATCGCCATATAGTTGTTGCCTCGCTGACGTCCCACCATATCGTCGGGGTCGAACGTCGGCGACGAGGCCATAACCAAAATCTCGCCCGTCGATGGTTCGATGGCCACCACAGCACCGATCTTACCCTCCATCAGCTCCTCGGCAAAGGCTTGCAGACGTGCGTCGATGGTCGAGATGATGCGTTTGCCAGGGATGGGCAGCGTGTCGTAGATGCCCTCCATATATGAACCCTTGATGGCTCCGTGGGCATCACGCTCGAGCACCTTCACGCCGTCGTCGCCACGCAGATACTCCTCGTAGGCACGCTCCACACCGCTACGGCCGATGTAGTCGCCCGTCTTGTACTCGCCGTCGCCACGCTTGATGTCGTTCTCGTTCACCTCACCCAAGTTGCCTAACAGGTTGCCGCCGATCTTGCGCGGATATTGGCGGGCATTGCGCTGCACGGTGTGAAAGCCGGGGATGTTGAGCTCGTCCAATCGCAGCTTCGCCTCCTTCGTTACAAAGTTGGTCACCAGCACGGGGGCACGGGGGCTCAGGCGGGCATCCTTGAGCTTCTGCGTAAGACGCGACGGCTGCAAGTCGAGCAGCGAACACATCAGCGTGGTGTCGAAGCCCTCCTTGGCCATATCGCGATAGACCACCATCAGGTCGTAGCACTCCATCGACTGCACCAGAAACTCGCCATTGCGATCCAGCACCTCGCCTCGCGGAGCATACTGCACCTCGTAACGTAGCACATTGCCCGCAGCCAAGGTTTTGTACTGCGAGTCGATGAGTTGGAGATAGGCCACACGGCAGGCTATAACGCCGAAGATGAGTAGCACGATGTAGCGAAGTATCGTGCGACGTCGGTATGCATCGTTCTTGGACATAGGGTTAAATGGTATTACCCCTCGGGGCGAGGATTCGTTCGGTAAAGATTTTCACAATGTACCACACCATCGGCACGGCCACAACATCGCTCGCCACCAAACGCAGCAGCGTGTGGTGCAGATTGCGGAGCGACAGCGCTTCAAGCAGGAAGTAGATGGCGCTATGCAGCACCACCATCAGGGCAATGTAGCCCAGACGGCTCTTGGCCGTCATACGGTGCAACACGGGGATCGTGTCGTCGGCACCCGAGGTGTGTCCCACGGCCAGCCCGAGCAGTGCAGGGCGCAGGAAGCCCACGGCCGCCGAGGCCATCACATTCACGCCACACATACCCGTAGCGAAGTCGATCGTAAGGCCCATCAGCGTCGCGAGCAGCAGCACCCACACATCCTTCATATCGAGGGGCAGCAGCACCACGAAGGCGATGTAGATGAGCGGATGGAAATAGACACCGAGGGCGATGTTGTCGATCAGGAAGATCTGCAACAACACCAGCACCACAAATGCCGCACTATATAGTAGGTTTTTTTGCATTTTATTCTCTGTTATTTATACCCCTGCTCGAGGGCTTGCACCTCGGCCATCGAGATGTTCTCCACCAGCAGCACATTGCTCAGGCGTGTCATATCGGCCGCCAGACGCAGCTCCACATCGAACGAGGTGAGGTTCTCGTTCTCCTCGCGGCTAACCACATAGCCGATGCGCACCCCCTCGGGGAAGTAGTGCGAGAGTCCCGACGCCACCACAGCATCGCCAATCTCGAACTCGGAGTACTTCGTCAGCTCGCGCATCTGCACGCGGTGGGGCGAGTGGCCGTCCCACGTTATCGAGCCGAAGTGTTCGTCGCCCGCGATCTTGCCGCTGGTGTTGAACTCGGTGTTGAGGATCGACATCACCACCGAATAGTTGTCCGAACACTCCACCACATAGCCCACCATACAGCCGTCGGGCGTCAGCACCGCCATCTCGGCCACCACGCCATCCTGCAAGCCGCGGTTGAGGGTGATGTAGTTGCGGTCGCGGTTGATCGTGTTGCTCACCACACGGGCCGAGGCGAAGCGTCGATCCGCAAGGCTCACCATCAGCGCCGAGTCCATCTGCCACGTCGAGAGCGAGTCGGTCACGGCATCCTGCTCCATCGCCTGATAGTGCGCCAAGCGCCCCTCAAGCTCGGCCACACGGGCCGTCAGCATCTCGTTCTGCGAACGCAGGGTGAAGTAGTGACGCACGTTGAAGATCGAGCCCTGCACCGCCCCCATCACGCTGTTGGCGTGCGAGAGAATCTTCGCCTGCGTGTATGCGCTCGAGTGGGCATAGTAGTTCAGCGCCACCGCTTCGATCAGCAGAAACAGCAGCACGACATATATTCGGCGTATGAATTCAATTAGCTTGTACATCGATTATTGTACTACCGTGCCCCCGACCGCCAAGGCGACCGAGGGCACTTCTGTCATAAGTCGTGGTAAGGTATCTCAACCAAATAATTTTGGTCTTCGATCGGGGCTACTCGCCGTGCATCAGGAACGAGAACTTATCGACGTTCTTCATCGCAATGCTCGTACCGCGTGCGATGGCACGCAGGGGATCCTCGGCGATGTGTACGGGCAGGCCGCACTTGTTCGAGAGGCGCTTGTCCAGACCCTTGATCAGCGCTCCACCACCAGCTAAGTAGATGCCGTTCTTCACGATGTCGGCGTAGAGCTCGGGGGGCATAGTCTCCAGCACGGTCATAAGCGCAGCGTCCAACTTGACGAGCGACTTCTCCAGCGCGTATGCGATCTCGTTGTACGACAGCGTCACGGTCTGCGGCAGTGCGGTGAGCATATTGGGACCCGTGAGTACGAAATCCTCGGGCTCCTCGTCCAGCTCGGGGATGGCAGCGCCGATGGCGTGCTTGATCTCCTCGGCTGTGCGCTCGCCGATGCGGATGTTGTGCTGCTGACGAACGTAGTTCTGAATGTCGGAGGTGAAGACATCACCCGCCACATTGATCGACTCCGAGCATACGATACCGCCCAGCGAGATGCAGGCGATCTCCGACGTACCGCCACCGATGTCGATGACCATATTACCCTCGGGGGCCTCAACGTCCAGACCAGCACCCAAAGCTGCGGCCATAGGCTCGAAGATCATATATACGTCGCGTGCGCCAGCGTGCTCGGCCGAGTCACGCACGGCACGAATCTCCACGTTGGTCGAACCCGACGGGATGCAGATTACCATACGGAGCGAGGGGGCGAACATACTGCGTGTGGTGCGCACCTTCTTGATCAGGCCGCGCAACATCAGCTCCGTGGCCTTGAAGTCGGCGATTACGCCATCCTTCAGCGGGCGGATGGTTTTGATGTTGGGGTTTACGCGTCCGTCCATCTTTTTAGCCTCGGTACCGATGGCCTTGACCTTGCCCGTCTGAATCTCCAGAGCAATGATCGAGGGCTCATCGACCACAACTTTACCGTTGTAGATAATCAGCGTGTTGGCCGTTCCGAGGTCGATGGCCAACTCCTGCATCAAAGAAAAGAATCCCATATCGTGTGTTTTTATTTTTCAAGTAGTTAGGCTCTGCGGCCGTGCGAAGCGTCGCAACTCCGCGGCACTACCAACCAAGGCTGAAACGACCTTGCGGTGGCCCTTCGATAACCTTGCGGCGACCATTTGACAACCTCCTGACAGCCCCTTGGTGGCCCCTTGGGAGCCCGAAAAAGCGTAGTTATACCTACGACAGCACAAAGGTAGTGAAAAGATGGGTAAGTTTTCCAACTTTTTGTCAAGAAATTTTTACTATTTTTTTCTCCCCGACGTGCAAGGTTTTCGGGGGTGTTACATTTTATATAAAAAAGGGCAATAAAATCGACAGAAAGGAGGGGGATAAATAAACGTCATTCCACATTTTTACTTTTTAGGGCCGTGCTGATACTGAATAATTCAGTGGAGGATTGCCATCGCCACCTACGGTGTCGGGCAATGACGTGCTTTTTACAAGGTTGATTCCCATCGTCGGGCTAACGCCCTCCGGGGAATGACGTTTTACCCCCCCCCGAAAAATTTACAAAACGACTTGCGTATATCGAAAATATTTTATATATTGCAAGCGAGTTTAATCCCTTAAAATTATCGCCTTATGAGAAAGATTTTGTTTATGTTGGCGGCGA
>CAZWHN010000069.1:0-9139 GCA_964633635.1 uncultured Alistipes sp.
TGGCCTTGTGATCCGCCGATGGCGGACGATGGATAATGGCCTCGCGGAGATTATCACATCACAAACTATATTCATAAAACAAACAAAATAAACTCATCTAATTTATCACATTGCAAAGATCTCGCTTTTTCGATTTGCGGTCAATACCGATAAAAAGTGATTTGACAACGCCCACTCACTAATATTAGTGATTGCGATATATTGCAAAAATGTGTATTTTTGCAAGCAAAAATAGTTTAGAATGTTTTTATCGGATTTAGATACAGGTGAGTCGGCTGTTGTTGTGAAGGTTTTGGGCCACGGCGGTTTTCGACGACGAATACTCGAGATGGGTTTCGTGCGTGGGCAGCGTGTCGAGTCGGTGCTTAATGCCCCGCTGCGTGATCCGATCAAGTATCGTATTATGGGATACGAGGTGTCGCTGCGCCGTAGCGAAGCAGCTATGGTCGAGGTTATTACACTCGACGAGGCTCGTGCCCTGCACCTCTCGGACGGGGTTACAGCTGTTCCCAATGAGGATGATATCGAACAGGTAATCAATGCCAAAATACGCGAAATAAATGTGGCGCTGGTGGGTAATCCCAATAGCGGCAAGACCTCGCTTTTCAATGCCCTCTCGGGTGGTCGCGAGCACGTCGGCAATTACAGCGGCGTGACGGTCGATGCCAAGCGGGGGGCGTGCCACTATAAGGGCTACAAGATCAACATCACCGACCTGCCAGGCACCTATGCTCTGTCGGCCTACACTCCCGAGGAGATGTATGTGCGTGAGCACCTGATGGAGCAGATGCCCGATGTGGTGATCAACGCCGTTGTGGCCTCGAATGTCGAGCGTAATCTATTCCTTACAACGGAGCTTATCGACCTTAATCCCAAGATGGTCGTGGCGCTGAATATGTACGACGAGCTGGAGCGCAGTGGTGCCTGCCTCGACTATGAAAAGTTGGGTGGTATGATAGGTGTACCGATGGTTCCGGTGGTGGCGCGTAAAGGCAAGGGCCTTAATGAGTTGCTCGATGAGGTGATCCTCACCTACGAGAACGAAAACCCCAAGGTTCGCCATATCCACATCAACTACTCGCAATCGCTAGAGAGCGAAGTTGTCGGCCTCTCGACGTTGATGAAACAACACCTCGAGGAGTTGCCCAAGTGTTTTCCTCCCCGCTATTGGGCATTGAAGATGCTGGAGGGCGACAAGGGTGTCGAGCAGCGTCTCTCTGCGGCTGAGCATTATGCCGAGTGGCAGGCCCATCGTGACCGTGCCGTGGCACGCATCAAGACGGCTTTAGGCGAAGATGTCGAGAGCGCAGTCACCAACGAGAAATACGGCTTTGTCGAGGGTGCATTGGCCGAGACCTACACCCCGAGTGCCGACGATGCCAATCGCCGCACCTCGTCGCTTATCGACCGCATAGTGACGCATAAATATTTCGGTATTCCGCTCTTTATGTTCATAATGTTCGTGATGTTCTGGAGCACCTTCACGCTCGGCGCGTATCCGCAGGAGTGGATCGAGATTGGCTTTGCGTGGTTGGGCGAGTTTGTGGGCGGATTTATGAACGACGGCCCGTTGCGCGATCTTATCGTCGATGGTATAATCGGCGGTGTCGGATCGGTTGCGGTGTTCCTGCCTAATATCCTGATACTCTATCTGTTCATCTCGCTTATGGAGGATTCGGGCTATATGGCTCGTGCGGCCTTTATTATGGATAAACTGATGCACCTTGCTGGTCTTCACGGCAAGTCATTCATCCCGCTTGTGATGGGATTTGGTTGCAACGTGCCCGCCATTATGGCTACGCGCACGATCGAGAGCCGCAGCAGTCGCCTGATTACGATCCTGATCAACCCCTTTATGTCGTGTAGCGCTCGTCTGCCTGTCTTTATTCTGCTGGCGGGAACATTCTTCCCCGAGCACGCTGGTACGGCACTATTTTGTATATATATCTTCGGAGGCGTGATGGCTGTGCTGACGGCGCGTGTGCTGCGACGTTTTATGTTCGGTGTGGACGAGACTCCATTTGTGATGGAACTGCCACCCTACCGCGTTCCGACGCTGAATGCCACGCTGCGCCATATGTGGAATCGTAGCGAGCAGTACCTCAAGAAGATAGGAGGTTTGATTCTGGTGGCTGCCGTCGTTATTTGGTTCCTTAGCTACTACCCTCGCACCGAGGTTCACGATGCAGCTACGATTGCCGTGATAGAGAATGTCGATTCGGCTCAGGAGAGTATGCAGCAGTCGGAGAATTCGTATTTAGGTCGCATCGGCAAGTTCTGCGAGCCCGTGATGGAGCCGCTGGGATTGGATTGGCGTGCAAGTGTGGCTCTGCTCTCGGGTGCTGCAGCCAAGGAGATTGTGGTATCGACTTTGGGAGTGTTGTACTCGGTGGAGGATGCCGATAGCGACAGCGCCTCACTGTCGAACCATCTGCTCACCTCGGGTGACTACTCGAAGGCGTCGGCCTTAGCGATGATGATATTCGTGCTGTTGTACTTCCCCTGCGTGGCCACAGTGGCTGCCATTGCGCAGGAGGCTGGAGGGTGGAAATGGGCCCTCTTCTCGGTGGTGTACAACACGCTGTTGGCGTGGGTTGTGGCATTTGCGGCCTACCACGCTGGAATCTTTTTAGGAATGTAAATGTTTGAACGATGAGAAGTTATAGAACCGATGCAAACGATCGCGTAGTATTCTCGAAGGATATGAAGATTGCCGAGCTGATCGATGCCGATTACTCTCTGCTGTCGATCCTGCTGCGATTGGACATCCAGTTGCCTTTTGGAGACCTCTCGATCGAGGAGATTTGCGCTCGCTACGATATGTCGCCCACGCTCTTTCTGATGATCTGTCAGATCTATGCCTGCCCCGACTATGAGCCGCAGGTTGATCAGCTTACGAGCGACGATCTGCACTACATAATCCGCTATTTGCGTTCGTCGCACCGCTACTATCAGGAGTCGTTGCTCCCCTCCATCGAGCGAGGTGTCGAGAGCGTGCTGGAGGCTTGCGATCGTAAGCAGGGGGCTATCGTGCGCAAGTTCTACGGCGATTATGCCGACGAGGTGCGTGCCCATCTTGGTTACGAGGAGAGCGTGATATTCCCCTACGTCGAGCGTCTGCTCGCAGGCGAGCGATCGGAGGTGGGTATGGCGCAGAGTATGGCCAATCATACCGACATCTGCGACAAAGTGGACGATATCAAGAGTATTATAATAAAGTATTTACCAGAGAGTTGCACGACTCGACGCCGTAGCGATTTGTTGTTCGACCTCTATCGTATGCGTGACGATCTGGCCAAGCATACGCTTATCGAGGTGAAGATCTTGGCGCCGCTGGTTTATGCTATGGAGCGAGAGATGAAGTTATGAGACGGCTCAGAGTTGCAATAATCGACCCATCGGAGATCGTCGCCGAGGGTGTGTCGTCGCTCCTTCGTCGGAGTGGTGAGTTCGATGTGGCCTACGTCGGAGCGGATGTACGTACGCTGCTCGAGCGTTTTACGATGGTCGATCCCGACATCGTGATCGTCAATTCGCAGATCACCTGCGGCCTTACGCAGTCGGTGCGCACGGTCTATGCCGAGTTGCAGGATGTTACGTTGGTGGCGCTTGCCACTACGGTGTGCGACGAGGAGACGATGCGTCAGTTCGACGGTATTGTCAATGTCTTTGATTCGCTGTCGCAGCTTGTGCGCAAACTCCGTAAGGCGGCCGAGCATAGCCAGACCAACCCATACAGCGATAGCCACGATCTGTCGGAGCGTGAGCGCGATGTACTGATCTTAGTGGCCAAGGGCAAGGCCAATAAGGAGATTGCCGACGAGCTGAATATCTCGATCCACACCGTTATGTCGCACCGCAAGAACATCACTCACAAGACGGGTATCAAGTCGGTGGCTGGTTTGACGGTCTATGCGCTATTGAATAATCTGCTCGATCAAGGGGATGTGACTTTGTAGTAGTTTCGTGGATGGGCATCATCGGCGTAGCGCTCTAATTGATAACAAAAAAGGCTGTCTTAACTTGAAGGTTAGACAGCCTTTTCTATGTTGAGAGCGACCCTACTCGGCAATGAGGATCAACGGCTCGATGGCATTCACCTTGACGGGTGAGCCCTCCTTGACGGTGAGCTTCGAGATGCCCTCTACGGCCACCTTGTTGCCATTGGCCACCACGGTGTAGTTGCCTACGGGGAGGTTGAACGATGTTGCCTCGTGCTCGCCATTGAGCAGAACGATGATCTTCGAAGCGGAGTCCTTGCCCTCCAGCTCGCTGAGCATAAATCCTACGGCTGCGCCCTTCTCGGTGGGGATGAACGAGAGGTGCTTGCGTACCAACTCGGCCTCGCCCAAGCAGAGTGCAGGATGTGCCTTGCGCAGAGCGATAAGCCCCTTGCAATAGTTGAACAGGTTGTTGTAGTCGCTCTTGAGCTTCCAGTCGATGGCGTTAATCTCGTCAGGCTGGTTGTATGAGTTGCCGACGTGCTGCTTGGTGCGATACATCTCTTCGCCGCAGAAGATAAATGGAAGTCCCTGTGAGGTGAATACCGCCGTGTGGGCCAGCTTGGCCATCTTCAGACGGTCGGCCTCCGATGCTTCGGGAGCAAGGATCTCCAGACGGTCACGCAAGTTGTGGTCGTCGTGGCAGGTGACGTAGCTCATATGCTGCGTAGGCTCGGCACACCACGCTGCCTCCGAGTAGTTCACCTCGTCGTGGCTCACACCACCAGCGATACCGAACTTCAGGCCCTCAATGTTGCCCTCCACGCCGTGGATGAAACCGCCCTTCTTCATATCGAGCGTACCACGCAGTGCATTGCGGATGTCGTCGCTGAAGGCTGCGATGCCTGGCATACGGTGGGTGTAGCGTTTGAATGCAAGCTGCTGCTCGTCGTATGCAGGATCGGTTGCTGCCCAGCCCTCGCCGTAGAGCAGAATCGTGGGGTCGATAGCCGACAGACGCTCGCGGATGATGTTCATCGTCTCGATGTCGTGGATCGCCATAAGGTCGAAGCGGAAACCATCGACGTGGTACTCCTCCACCCAATACTCCAACGACTCGATCATATACTTACGCATCATAGCCTTGTCCGAAGCGGTCTCGTTGCCGCAACCAGAGCCATCGGCAAAGGTGCCATCCTCGCGCATACGGTAGTAGTAGCCCGGAACGGTGAGCTCGAAGCCACAACGCTGCGTGTCGGTTGTGTGGTTATATACAACGTCGAGCACCACCCTCAAACCGGCCTTGTGCATAGCCTGCACCAACGTCTTGAGCTCGCGGATGCGGGCCGCAGGGTCGGCGGGGTTGGTCGAATAGGTACCCTCGGGGGTGTTGAAGTGCTGAGGCTCGTAGCCCCAGTTGTACTGCGTGTTGTTGGGCGCAGACTCGTCGATCGAACCGAAATCGGCCGTCGGGAGCAGGTGAACGTGGCTCACGCCCAGCTCGACGATGTGATCCAAGCCCGTAGCCATATTCTGCGACGAACGGGTGCCGTGCTCGGCCATTGCGAGGTACTTGCCAGGATAAGAGCTGCCAGCCGAAGGGTGAGCCGTCATATCGCGGTAGTGCATCTCGTAGACCGAGATCTGATTTGCCGAGGTGAGTGCAGGACGCTTATCCTCGGCCCAGCCCTCGGGGTCGGTTGCATCGAGGTCAATGATTGCTCCACGCTCGCCGTTGGTCGTCACGGCACGAGCGAAGATGCCTGGGGTCTCCTTCAACCACTCGCCCTCGACCTTCACACGGAAAGTGTACTCCTTGCCAAGCTGATCGCCACTCTTCGTGACCTTCCACATACAAGCCTCGGCGGGAGTCATTGCGATTGTCTCCTCCAATGTGCCGTTGTTGTAGAGACGTACCTCCACCTCATCGGCCGTGGGAGCCCACACCGCAAAGGTGGTCTTCTCGGGGGTGTAGTCCATCTCGCAGATTCGCTCCTCGGGTACGGGCCACTCGCCATTCGTATCGCTCGAAGAGCAGGCCACCGCACCCATTACGGCAAGTGCGATTGCTGCCATCTTGAAACATTTTTTCATTACTATAGTTTGGTATTTATCGTTGTTGTTTGTAGTGGCTCAGGTTATTTCTGCTTAAGCAGGTCGCGGATCTCGGTGAGCAACTTCTCCTCGGCCGTAGGCTCGGGCTCGGGTGCAGGAGCGGGTGCAGGTGCGGGCTCCTCCTTCTTGCGGTTGAGCTTGTTCATCACCTTCACGAGCAGGAATACGCAGAATGCCAAGATGGTGAAATCAACCACCTGCTGGATGAAGGCACCGTAGTTCCACGTCACTGCGGGGGTGAGTACCTCACCAGCTGCGTCCAGCACCTGCTTCTTGAGCGTTAAGTTCAGATCCGAAAAATCCACACCACCGATGGCCAAACCGACGGGAGGCATAATCACGTCGTTCACCAGCGAGGTCACAATCTTGCCGAATGCGCCGCCGATGATCACACCGACAGCCATATCCATTACATTACCTTTAACGGCAAATTCCTTGAATTCTTTCAAAAATCCCATAATACTTACATTATTTAATTGTTAATACTATCTTCGGGGATGAGTCTTTTTGGAGTTGGGCGCTTCCTTATCTCTGGGTTACTTATCCTGTAACAATATCTCGCGCAGACGCTTGCAGCTACCCTCGTAGTCGTTGCGGTCGAAGTGGAAGGTGCTGATGCCCTTGGCCTCGGCTGCCTCGACATTCTCCTTGCGATCGTCTATGAAGAAGGTCTGCGACGCATCGAGCGAGAAGCGCTCCAGTAGCAGATCGTAGATCTGCGGCATAGGCTTGGCCACACCCTCGTCGCACGAGATCACCTCGCCGTCGAAGTTGGCATAGACGGGCTGCTGACGCAGGAAGTCGATAAACTCACGCGACATATTCGACAGCACATAGAGCTTGTATCCAGCGGCTTTCAGGTCGCCGATGAGTGCCTCGGTCGGAGCTATGGTCTCCTGCTTTGAGATGGCCTTGTGGATCATCGTGCGGGCGTAATCGACATCCACACCACGATACGAGGCCAGATCGGCCGCCACCTTATCGAATGACGAGAGCCCCAGATCGTAATCGATCCAGAACTGCGGTATGGGCGTCAGCGAGACGTACGAGAAGAATTGCTTGAATTCGGCTGTGCTCTTTGCGGGGTCTTGGGCGAATACCACACGCCCTAAATCGAATACTATATTTTTCATAACGACAAAGATAGGGATTTTTTGTTTCCGCCTTATACATTCGCGGCTCTTTTTTTCTCAAAATTATGGAGTTAATCGGCCGAATGATAATTTTTGTGATGATGAAAGAATTTACCCTCTCGGGATGCAATATTTGGGGTGTTTTGGCGTTATATAATAAGACGCAAATCCTAAGGATGATGAGACGACCCGACAATGTAGAAAAATATCAGTACAATTACTCGGAGAGTAAGCTCCTGCGAAAGCTGAGCCGTGCGGCTCGTTGGGCAGGGGCGAAGGTGGTTTATGCCGTACTGCTGCTCTACTATGTGTTGCGCAGTAGCGAAGTGCCGATGAAGGATAAGAGCAAGATCCTCGGTGCGTTAGGTTATTTCATCCTTCCCACCGATATGATGCTCGACTTCATCCCGCTCGTAGGTTACACCGACGATTTAGCGGCATTGGTATGGGCGCTGCACTCGGTGGCAAAGAACGTGACGCCCGCCATCAAGCAGCAGGCTAAGGCAAAACTCGGCGAGTGGTTTCGTTCGTACGACGAGCGGAAGATCGACGCTCTGCTTTAGGATGTAAAAATAGCGTTAAAATTACTCTTGACACGATTTTTTGCGTATATTTGCCCCGACTAAACCATTCGATGAAAGATTAAGTAATTAACAATATTTAGCAATGAAAAAATTAATCAAACTTATGTTTACTGCGCTGGCTGTGATGACACTTACAACTGCGTGCGATGAGGGCGAGAGCGTTCCCGTATATACGTCGATTGGTACGGTGATCGACGGCTCGTTCGATGTGCCCTACTACATTCTGTTCGACGATGGAAAGAAGGCTTATGTCAACAATACCACCGATTGGACCCCCACCTTCGCCAATGGCGCTACGGAGTTGCGTCTGTTGATCTCTTACACGGTTGATGAAACGGAGGCTCCGCTCGGTTATGACTTGCGAGTAAATCTGTCGCAGCTGGTGTCGATCAGTACGTCGGATCTGGAGCGTGTGACCGATGCTGATTTCACGGGCGACAAGGGCTTGCAGAAGTACGATGCCGAGATTCGAATTGACGAGGGTTATTACTCGGCTTACTCTGACTACATTACGCTGATGGTTGTATATTCGGCTTACTACGCAGATTCGAAGCACACCGTGAAGTTGGTTTACAACGCAAGCGAGGAGAGTGGCTATAAGTCTGAGTATAAGGATGATGGCTACTTGTGGTTGGAGCTTTATCACGACAGTGGCGACGATCAGGACTCTGCGCTCGTGGGTGTATATACCACTTATAAGGTTGATACCAACAAGCTCGGCGTAGGTCCGTTGACCAACTATAAGGGCTTGAAGATCGTATCGAAGGGTATGGGTAACGGCTCTAACGAGGTCTATACTGTGAATTTCCAGCAGTAATCCATCTCCCCTCCTTGCTGAAACCACTTTCGCCCAAAAATGGGCAGGCGGTGCGAAGAGGTTACGATATAAGGCTGCTCGATCGAAAGGTCGAGCAGTTTTTTGTGCTTTTATCTGAGCCTATTTCCTCTGTTTTTGACCATTAAGCCCACAATGATATTTTATACCTCTTCTCTACCCTTCTCGCATTTATGCTGTCGCAACGGATTCGTTTAATTTGCTTGCATTACGACACAAAAAAATCCTGCCCCAAACGGAGCAGGATTCTTATTATCGCAACCGATGGTTATGCACCGAAGTTGTCGAAAAGAATGTTCTCGGCAGGAACGCCCAAGTTGTCGAGCATATTCACAACCGAAGATGCCATCATCGGAGGTCCACACATCAGGTAGATGCAGCCCTCGGGCTCGTCGTGGTTCTTCAGGTAGTTCTCGTACAGCACGTTGTGAACGAAACCAACCTTGTACTCCACACCTGCTGCGTCGGCAGCGGGATCGGGACGGTCCAAAGCCAAGTGGAACTTGAAGTTGGGGAACTCCTTCTCGATAG
>CAZWHN010000070.1:0-9068 GCA_964633635.1 uncultured Alistipes sp.
GATGCCGTCGATTGCAACGATGTAGTCACCCTCCTTGACATCCATACCCTGCTCGGCAAGCGGCGAGCGCAGCTTCTGGCTATAAACGCCACCTGGCAGGATCTTCTCGATGCGGTAGAAGCCGCTCTTATCCTTCTTCAGCTCGGCACCCAGCAATCCCATAGGGATACGATTCGGCTGAGGCATCTCGCCCGGATTAACGTAAGCGTGACCACAACCAACCTCCGATATCATCTCGCCGATGATGTAGTTAAGATCGAGGCGAGTCTTGGCATAGGGCACCAACACCTCATACTTCTTCTTGATAGCCTTCCAATCCAGACCGTGCATATTCTCCAGATAGAAACCGTCGCGGAATGCACGCCATACCTCGTCGTAGATCTGTGCCCACTCCTCCATATAATTGACGGGAGCTACCATATCCTTCGTGTTAACAGCATCCTTCAAGTTGGCCTTGGCTGCGGGGAAGTCGGCAACGAACATCTGGCGTCCCTTCATAAATAGAGCCTTCTTGCTACCTGCTGTGAGCGAGAACGAAGCACCCTCGGCTACGGTCTCCTCCTTCTGTGTCTTAAGGTCGAAAGACTTGGTACCGCCCATCGAAGAGTAGTAAACCTTCTTACCATCAGAGTAGAAGTTGCGATATGAACCAGCGGGCAAAGGCAACTTAATAATGCGACCAGGCAGATTCTCCGTGTCGATCTTCACCTCAACGGGGCCCTCAGCGGGCTTGGGAGCGGCTACCTCGCCATCGGTGGGAAGCAACGGCGAGGGGGTATCCTTCGCCAACATAGCCATATAAACGCCATTCATTCGCGTATAGACGTGGTTCCACTCGGTCTGGCTGTATGTAGAGTTAAAATCGCGTGCCGAAGTGAAGATCAGATACTTACCATCTGTACTGAATACAGGCGACGATGAGTCGTACCACTTCTCCGTTACGGGATACTCCTTCTTGGTCGAAAGATTATACACATACACAACGCTCATCTCATTTGTAGCGCTCTTGGTATATGTAATCCACTTGCTGTCGGGCGAATAGTTCACGCCATAGAACTCGCCACCAGGATTCTGCATCAGCGTCTGCTTGCTCTTGGCCTCAACATCAACCTCGACAATACGATTCTTGCGGTCGGTGTAGAGCACCTTCTTGCTGTCGGGGCGCCACATCAACTGACGAATGTAGGTATCGTTACCCTTGGTGAGCTGGATGGGCTCGCCATCCTCGCCCTGCAACCACACCTCGGTCTCGCCCGTACGGTCACTGATGTAGGCGATCCACTTACCATCGGGACTCCACGCAGCACCACGCTCATTTGCGCCCGACGTGCGGGTAATGTTGCGCGTAACACCCTTACCGGTAGGCACATTAAACACCTCACCACGCGCCACAATGGCTACGCGCGTACCATCGGGCGAGAGACTCGCCGTAGAGGCCTTATCCGATACGTTCTTCACCTCCGTGCGGGCGTAGTTGTTCTCGGCTCCCATCGTAATAGTAATCTTCTCGGCCTTGCGAGTGCGGGGGTCGAACTTGAAGATATAACCGCCCTGCTCATAGACGATCACATTGCCGTCGGTCGAGGGGAATTTGATGTCGTAATCCGAGTAGTTGGTCACCTTCTCGGTCTTCTTGGTTGTGGTGTTATACACGAACAGGTTCATCGTGCGATCGCGGTCGCTGATGAAGTAGATCTCCTCGCCGATCCACATCGGGAAGATATCCTGCGATACGTTGTTAGTCACATTCTCGACCTTCTTGGCAGCGGGATCGTAGATCCACACATCGTCGGCCATACCGCCTTTGTAGTACTTCCAAGTACGGAACTCACGCATAACACGGTTGTAGGCCAGCTTCTTGCCATCGGGCGAGTAAGAGCAGAAACCACCCTCGGGCAGCGGCAGCACCTCCGACATACCACCATCCTTCGATATCGACCACAGCTTGCCGCTGAAGCCGTCGCTGATGCGGTTGCGGTAGATAATATCCTCGCCATCGCGTGTCCACGTCATTACGATGTTGTTGGGGCCCATACGGTCGCCCAGATCGTCGCGACTATTGGTGGCGGTGTAGGTCAAGCGCTCGGGCTCGCCTCCATTGGCGGGGATCAGATAGACCTCCGTATTACCGTCGTACTGGCCCGTGAAGGCGATCGAACGGCCATCGGGCGAAAAGCGTGCAAACATCTCGGTTCCGACGTGCGAAGTGAGGCGCTGAGCCTGACCTCCAGCGAGCGGAGCCTTGTACAGATCACCTGCATAGGTGAAGACCACGTCCTGACCGTTGGTGGCGGGGAAACGCAACAGACGCGCCTCCTCGGCCTCGACGGCAGTGACAGCTCCCGCAAATAGCAGGGAGAGAAGCAATGTTTTCTTCATAGATTTTTATTTGTTTTGGTGTTTGTTTCAAATTTAATTGCGCTCCGCTATTTCCACAGATTGGGCAGGAAACGATAGTAGAGCAGGTGACGCCACGTCATAAAGTCGTGAGCCGAGAAGCCTCCAATGTAGTACTCGTGCTCGACGCCCATAGCCTCCAACTGCTTGTGCAGCAGCGTGTGGCGCGACTCGTCGTTGGTCTCGTACTTACCCGCACCGATGAAGATGTAGTCGAACTTAGCCTTTGCGAAGGCCTCCTTGCTACGTCCCATAGCCACATCGTCCTGACCAAATGCCTTCTCGTCGGCTGCGGTCAAGGCGGCGCTTAAGATACCAAGACGCGAGAAGAGTTCGGGGTTGCGGAAGCCTACATACTGCGTATGACGACCACCCATCGAAAGGCCCGCCAAAGCACGTCCCTCGCGGTCGCGGATGGTGCTGTAATGAGAATCCACCCACGGGATGATGCACTCCTTGTACTCGCGCTCGACCATCTTGAACGAGAGTTCGCTATGGTTGGGTGTTGAGCGGTGAACAACCTGATTATTCACCATCACTACGATCGTAGGCTCGATCTTGCCCTCGGCGATCATATTATCCATAATCCAATTCACCTGACCGTACTTATACCACGAATCGGTAGCCTCGCCCGAGCCACCCATAAGGTAGAGAACGGGATAACGCTTCGCAGGGTCGTACTTGGGAGGGGTATAGACCACGATCGTGCGCAGGCCACGGGTGACGGTCGAGTTGTAGTAGCTCGTCGTGACCGAGCCGTGCTCCACCGCAGGGTTGGGATCGTAATACGCGGGGCCATCACCGTGGACATAGAGCATACTCGACGCGGGCATCGTGCCGTGGTTGTGCAACGTATTGGCAGGATCGACAAAGCCCACGCCATCGACACTAAACGTGTAGGTATATACATCGGGAGTGAACGGGCCTGCCGTCACCGACCATACGCCCTTATCGTCCTTGGTCATCTCGGCCGAGCGAGCCTCCATACCGCCCGTGAACATCGAGCCTCGCACCACCACCTTCTGGGCATTGGGAGCGTAAAGGCGGAAGGTCACAGTGTGATCGTCGTGCACTTCGGGCGAGATCACACGCGCACCCATAGGAGCAAGGCCCTCGGTGTTGGCTTGTGGATTGTGTGTTTCGTTCACCCACGACTGCTGAGCCGATGCGACCGAGGCCAGCATCAAAGCTGCTGCTAAAAGATAGATCTGTTTCATATCGGTTTTGTTTTTAAGTTTTAAGGCTTGTGTTTGCATCTCTTACACGGGCAAAGATAGCGAAAAAACGCAGACTCTAACACTTTTGGTCGTCGCAACTGTCGATTTTAACATATTTTATCGCATCTGCATATTATAATATGTATCTTTTTCAATTTTATTTCTTACTTTTGTCCCCAAAGACCAATAATACAACAATTATGAAGATTAAGAAACAGATGTTTATGGCGGCGATTGCCATCGCTGCTTGCGGTTGCTCGGGCAACAAGTCGGACAACCCGCTTTTCAACGAGTTCACCGCTCCCTTTGGCATTGCTCCCTTCTCTGAGATCACCATCGAGCACTACCGCGAGGGTATGCTCCGTGGTATGGAGGAGCAGAAGGCCGAGATCGAGGCTATCGTGAACAACCCCGAGGCTCCCACCTTCGAGAACACCATCGCAGCGCTGGATCAGTGTGGCGAGACACTCCGCAAGGTACGCAGCACATTCAGCCCTCTGTCGAGCAGTAACTCAAACGACGAGATCCGTGCCCTGCAGCGTGAGATTTCGCCCCTCTCGTCGGCTCACAGCGACGATATCAACCTCAACCCCCAGCTCTTTGCTCGTGTGAAGGCTGTGTATGAGCAGAAGGATAACCTCACCCTCACGGCCGAGGAGCAGACCGTATTGGAGAACACCTACAAGCGTTTTGTGAATAGCGGTGCCGAGCTCAGTGACGCCGATAAGGAGAAGCTCCGTTCGCTGAATCAGGAGCTCTCGATGTTGCAGCTCACCTTCTCGCAGAACCTCCAGCACGAGACCAACAACACCTTCGTTGTGGCCAACTCGCTCGAGGAGTTGAAGGGTCTGCCGCAGGCCAACATCGACGCAGCTGCCAAGATGGCTGCCGACAACGGCCAGCCGGGCAAGTGGATGTTCAATATGCAGCGTCCGAGCTGCAACCCCGTGCTGCAGTATTGCGAGAACCGCGAGCTGCGCGAGAAGGTTTACAAGGCTTACTACAACCGTGGTAATCAGGACAACGAGTACGACAACAAGGCTATCTCGGCCAAGATCGTAGCGTTGCGTTTAGAGAAGGCCAAGCTGATGGGTTACAACAACTTCGCCGAGATGGCGCTGGAGGATCGTATGGCCAAGACTCCCGAGGCTGTATATGAGCTTTTGGATCAGGTTTGGGAGCCCGCCGTAAAGAAGGCTAAGGAGGAGATTGCCGACATCCGTGCCGAGATCCGCAAGGAGGGCAAGTCGTTCGAGCCCGAGGGTTGGGACTTTATGTACTATCAGGACAAGGCTAAGCAGGCTAAGTATGCTGTCGATGAGCAGGAGATCCGCTCTTACCTCGAGATCAACAACGTAATGCAGGGTATCTTCTACGTTGCTAACAAGCTCTACGGCCTCACCTTCAAGGAGATCACCGACAAGGTTCCCTCATACGAGCCCACCGCAAAGGCTTACGAGGTTATCGACCGCGACGGCACCACATTAGCTGTCTTCTATAGCGACAACTTCCCCCGCGATGGCAAGAACGCAGGTGCTTGGTGTACTTCGTTCCGTGGCCAGAGCTACAACGGCGAGGAGCGTGTTATTCCCATCGTTATCAACTGCTGCAATATGACCTCTGCTTCGGGCGATGTTCCCGCATTGCAGAGCATCGACAATGTGGAGACTATGTTCCACGAGTTTGGTCACGCACTGCACAGCTTTATGCGCGATGTACGCTACAACGGCGCTGGCGGCACCGAGCGTGACTTCGTAGAGCTGCCCTCGCAGATCAACGAGCATTGGGCATTCGAGCCCGAGGTGCTGGCTGTATATGCAAAGCACTATCAGACGGGTGAGGTGATCCCTATGGAGCTGGTGAACAAGATTCAGGAGAGTGCCAAGTATGGTCAGGGCTTCGCTACCGTTGAGTACGTTGCCGCATCGCTCAGCGATATGGACCTGCACGTTCTGACTGAGGTTCCCGCCGACTTGAATGTAATGGATTTCGAGGCCAAGAAGCTCGCCGAGCGCGGCATCCCCTCGCAGATCCTGCCCCGCTACCGTATGACCAACTTCTCGCACACAATGGGTGGCGGTTATTCGGCTGGTTATTATAGCTATATGTGGGCCGAGGTGCTCGATGCCGATGCCTTCGACGCATTTGCCGAGACGGGTGACATCTTCAATCAGGAGGTTGCCAAGAAGTTCCGCGACCACGTCCTCACACCTGGTGGTATCGACGACGGTATGGTTATGTACAAGAACTTCCGTGGCCGCGAGCCCAAGATCGACGCACTGCTCCGCAACCGCGGTCTGTAATCGATCGTAAACCAAACGACATACGACTTCTATGGGGTGGCTTAATGGCCGCCCCGAGTTGTCAAAAGAGCAAAAATCTTTAACCACAAAAAAATTACGACTATGAAACGCCTGTTTTTCGCATTGATGACCATCGCCACGACGATGATCGCATCGTGCCAGACCGCACCCGTGGTGGAGGTGGTGGCACTTCAGGACAATGCCAAGCCACGCCTAATGGCGGCAGACCTCTTTGCCGAGACTGCTCCCGAGGGGCTGATCGCTTCACTCGGCTTGCAGGATGGTGTTCCCGCTTCGGTGTGCGCCTTTTTGGCAAAGGTAGATGATAAGCAGATACTCTTCGACGCAGGCAATGGCAATGCCGATTCGCAACTGCTGCCCGCCTTGCAGAGTGCAGGATATACCCCTGCGGATATCGACTACGTTATGATCACACATATGCACGGCGACCACATCGGCGGTATGACACGCGATGGCAAGGCCGTATTCGAGCAGGCGACGCTCTATATCCCGCGTGTAGAGTACGACGGCTGGATCGCTATGGGCGAGGAGCGCTCGGCGCAGATGCTCGCTATGGTGGCAGCCTACGATGGACGTGTTGAATTCTTCAACTACGGCGATAGCCTACCCTGCGAGGTGGAGGCAATGGCTGCCCCAGGACATACACCCGGACACACGATCTACCGCGTAGGGCAGAATCTCATTGCTGGCGACATTATGCACGGCGTAGCACTCCAGCTGGAGAATCCCGAGGTGTGCGCCCGCTACGATAGCGACCGCAACAGCGCCATCACATCGCGCAAAACCACAATCCAACTCGCCAAAGATCAAAAACTCCGTATGTACGGTATGCACTTCCCTGCACCCTACTACTTAGATTTGGAGTAAGGAGAGTGTAAAAACATTATAGAACTGGAGAGCCTGTCTAACAAAAGTTGTTAGGCAGGTTTTTCATATATACATTCCTACACAACCTCCGAATGGAGCCAAGAAAAATGGTCTTTATCACTGAATAATTGATAAAAAATCCTAACTTTGTGGTAATGGTATAAAAATCTCAGCGATATGAAGTTTCTACACACTCTCGTCTTGGTTGGAGCGGCGATGATGGTGGCCTGCTCAACCCCGACACTACTCACCTCATACGTCGATCCTAAGATCGGCACAGGCGATCACGGTCACGTCTTCGTTGGCGCCAACGTGCCCTTCGGAATGGTACAGGTAGGCCCCACAAGCATCCCGCAGGAGTGGGACTGGTGTTCGGGCTACCACGCCAGCGACTCGACGCTGATCGGCTTTTCGCATACTCATCTCTCGGGTACGGGCATCGGCGATCTGTTCGATGTGACGATTATGCCCGTCGTGGGTGAGGTCACCTACTCGCGTGGCGACGGGGTTGATCCCGCAAGCGGAATGTGGTCACTGGCCGATCGTTCGCAGGAGGTTGCACGCCCGGGGTACTACTCGGCACCCGTTGTGCGCTATGGGGTGAAGGCAGAGATGAGCGCCACCTCACGCGTAGGCTACCACCGCTACACCTTCCCCGCCAGCACGGAGGCGGCCCTTGTGATAGATCTCAAGAATGGTGGATGCTGGGATAGCGTAACACAGAGCGAGATGAAGGTTGTAGGCCAGAATCGCATCGAGGGTTATCGCTACTCGTCGGGCTGGGCACGCGACCAGAAGGTATATTTCGTGGCGGAGTTCTCGCGTCCGTTCGATAGTTTCGAGATCAAGAACACCCACTACGGACGTGCCAACTTCACAACCTCGGCCGATGAGCAGATTCTGCTCAAGGTGGCTCTCTCGCCCGTCAGCATCGAGGGCGCGCGGGCTAATATGGCTGCCGAGATGCCTGCGTGGCCCGCAATCGAACAGGTTGCTGAGCAAGCCAACGATCGTTGGGAAGCGGAGTTGCAGAAAGTCCGCATCGAGAGCGATGACGAGAGCGTCAAGCGCATCTTCTACACCGCCCTCTACCACACGATGATCGCCCCCTCAGAGTTCTGCGACGTGGATGGAGCATATCGCGGAGCCGACGGTGAGGTACACCCCAACCCGGGCCATACGACCTACACAACCTACTCGCTCTGGGACACCTATCGTGCTGCGATGCCTCTACTCTCGATACTTCACCCCGAAAAGATTGGTGGCATAATCAACACAATGCTCAACATCTACGACGAGCAGGGCCGTCTGCCCGTATGGCATCTGTGGGGCAACGAAACCGATTGTATGGTTGGTAATCCTGGTGTGATCTCGGTTGCCGATGCGGTGGTGAAGGGCGATACGGGAATCGACCCCGAGCGTGCCTACCGAGCCATCCGTGCCACCTCGATGAACGAGGGTCGTGGCAACGGGCTGCGTATGGAGTATGGATACATACCCTTCGATAAGATGACAACCCAATCTGTTGCCTACGATATGGAGTACGCCATAGCCGACGCTGCGGCAGCTGCTGCGGCGCGTGTCGTTGGCCAGGAGGAGGACGCCCGCTACTTCGAGGAGCGTAGCCACTCCTATCGTCACTACTTCGATCCATCGGTTGGTTTCATTCGCCCGCGTAACAGCCGAGGCGAGTGGCGCGAGCCGTTCGACCCCTACCACTCGGATCACAATGCCGACGACTACTGCGAGGGCAATGCGTGGCAATACACTTGGCTTGTGCCGCACGACTGGCAGGGGCTGACCGAGTGCTTTGGCTCGAAGGAGGCCATAATCGCAAAACTCGATTCGCTCTTTACCGTCAGCTCGGAGGTTACGGGCGAGCGCAAGTCGTCCGACATATCGGGACTTATCGGGCAGTATGCTCACGGCAATGAGCCGAGCCACCACACGCTCTACCTCTACGCTCTGGCTGCCGAGCCGTGGAAGTGTGCCGACAAGGTGCGTGAAGTGCTCTCGACGCTATACTTCGATGGCAAGGCTGGCCTGTCGGGTAACGAGGACGTGGGACAGATGTCAGCGTGGTATGTTATGTCGGCACTCGGATTTTATGAGGTGGAGCCCGCTTCGGCTCGCTATTGGTTTGGGTCGCCCATCATATCGGAGGCCACGCTGCAACTCAAGGAAGGACAGATGCACATCACGGTCGAGAACAACTCCGACGAGAATCGCTACATCCAGCGCATATGGCTCAACGGCGAGGAGT
>CAZWHN010000071.1:0-8938 GCA_964633635.1 uncultured Alistipes sp.
CCACGATATTCTCGTTGAGTTTAACCATTGAGTCCCACCAATAACGCTTGATGTTATTCTTCAACTCCACGCCATTCTGGCCATAATCATAAACGGCACCCAGACCGTCATAAATCTCGCTCGAAGGGAAGATAAAACCATACTCCTTGCAGTGCGCAATCAACTTTTTGAACAACTCTTCTTGTGTCATAATCTTATATATTTTTGTTTTGTTATTCGCTCAATTTTCGAACATCACTGTCTAACCGACAAAGATAGGAATTTTTGCTCGTTTTACGGCATAAAAAACGACATAATTTTCAGCAGATTTTATCATAGATAAAAAAATCGCCGAGGCGATGCACCCCGACGACCATAAATTTGGGAATATTTTTTTCGAGATATTTTTCGATTTTTCGCTACAAAAGACCACTCTTGCGGAACGAATAACTGCCCTCGCTCGAAATGATGATATGGTCCAACAGACGAATATCAAACAGTGCGGCGGCATCTTTAACTCGCTGTGTGAGAGTCTTATCCGCACCACTCGGCTCGGCAGCACCCGACGGGTGGTTATGCGAGAGGATAATCTGTGTGGCAAGCAACTCCAACGCACGCTTCACAATCAGGCGATGGTCCACAACGGTAGCCTGCACACCACCCTGACTCACTCGCGCCGTCTCTATCACACGATTTGACGAGGTGAGATACAGCACCCAGCACTCCTCGTGTTTCAGTCCATCAAATTTAGGGCGCATCACACGCTCCACATCGACGTCCGAGGAGATGCTACTCACCTTACTCTCGGTCTCGGCAGCCACACGACGACCAAACTCGGCAGATAGAATCAACCCTTCGGCACGACGCAGGCCCAACCCCTCCGACATACGCAGACGAGCAATATCGCCACGCACCACTCTCGCAAGCGAACCATACTCGGCAAGCAGAGCATCGGCCACAACAAGCGGCGAGCGTTTATCGTCGGAGCACTCTATCAGCAGTGCCAGCAACTCTCTATCGTCGAGCGATGCGACACCACGCGAGGCAAATTTATTGTGCAGGTTTTTCATCTCTACGCAGGTTTTGCAGGGTTATATATGGTTTTGCAAGGTTATATGGTGTTATACAGCCTCACTGTTTGACACCTCGGCAACGCCCTCACCCGCATTTTGGTCGGTCGATTTAGGCGACTTGACGGCAGGTTTTCTCGCACGCTGACGACGAGGCTTTGTGGGTTTTTCGGTCTGTTCGGCTTGTTCTGTTCTTTCTGGCTTTTCTACCTTTTCAGTCTTTTCGGGCTTTTCCGATTTTTCTGTCTTTTCCGCTACATTATCTTCCGCCTTAACCTCTTGCTCAACAGGCTTTTTACGAGGACGACCACGACGACGCACAGCCTTTTGCTCCGCTTGGGGCTCGGAAGGCTCCTGCATCTTTTGCTCCGAGGGTTGCTCCTGCTTGGGAGTGGGTTTCTGTTCCGGTTTCTGTTCGGGCTTTGGGGCAGATTTATACTCCGCCTTCTGCGCAGATTTTGGCTCTCGGGGGTGGTTCTTTTTCTCTTCGCGAGCGGTTTTAAGTTGTCGCATTTCAAGGCTGTCCAACTTATCCATCAGCATCGTACAATCGGCATCACTCACGCCCTGCGCAACAGAGTAGGCAGCACGCTGCTCGGCCTCCTTCTTCGCCTCGCCGGCACCATAACCCACCTCAATATTATCAATCAGCACCTTGCAATAAAAGAGCGGGTGTGACGATGAAAAGGTATTGTCATACTGCGTATTGAAGCGTATGGTATGATGATTTTTCTGACACCACTCTATCAGGCGGCTCTTGAAATCGGTCTCCGCCTCGGAGAGGTTATCCACCTTGATATAATCGACAAAAATCCTGTTGATGAGCAGGCGATTGACAAAGTCATAGCCCTGGTCGAGATAAATCGCTCCCATCATAGCCTCGAAAGCGTCACCGTAGATATGTTTTTGCGACACATTGTTCGAGGTATGCGTGATGACATAGTCGTCCAAGCCAATCCGTTTGGCCACATCGTTCAGCGTCTGACGCGACACCATCTTCGAGCGCAACTGCGTCAAGAAACCTTCATCACGGTCGGGGAATTCGATAAAGAGGTAATCCGATGTAACACTCTCAATAACAGCATCTCCCAGATACTCCAAACGCTCGTTATTCACGTGACGGCCCTCCTCGGTAACTACCGAAGCAGACTTATGTATGAGGGCTAATTTATATAACTCTATATTATTCGGAATAAAACCGAACATATCATCTATGGCTGCGTAAAATCGCTTATCCTTGCCGAAATTACGGCGAAAAGGACGAAGAATAAAATCTATCAAAGTGTAATATATTTTGTCGGTAAATAGTGCCAAAACACCCGCCCAAAATATCACAACCCCCTACCCTCAAAGGTGTGGAGTTGTCATATCGGTAATATGGCGTAGCGATAATGAGCAACATAAAAAACGGGCTAAATCGAGAGATTATACTCTCCCGACATAGCCCTAACTCTCTTCGTAGAACTTTGTTGTTCCACTCACACCGGAACACCCACACCCCTGCCACCAAGGCGAAGGTTACAATCGTAGGGCCGGTCTTTTCCTCAATGATGCGACGGCAAGACTTCCCAACAAAAGAGCCTATGCCCGAACTACATCATCGGAGGTTTATCTGTGCGATAAATTATTTCTTGCGAGCCTCAACGTATGAGATAGCGTCGCCGACAGTGGCAATCTTCTCAGCGTCCTCATCGGGAATCTGGATATCGAAAGCCTTCTCGAACTCCATAATCAACTCAACAGTGTCGAGTGAATCTGCGCCCAAATGAGCGGTGAAACTTGCTTCGGGTACAACCTCCTCAGCCTTAACGCCCAACTTGTCGACGATGATCTCGACAACCTTTGACTGAACTTCTGACATAACTTTAATTTTTTAAGTTAAACAATTTAAATATCGATTGGTTTCAATCTTTTCAACACATTTCTGCGCAAATGTAACACTTTTTTTATTAAATTTGGCATCGTAAACGAATAATTTTATTTCCGATTTCGGGACAAAAGCATTTAACCTACTATAAACCACACGATTATGAACCTATTACTTATTTCAAACTCGACCAACGCAGGCGAGCCCTATCTGCAATATCCCATCCGTCAAATCGGCTCTTTCCTCGAGGGGGTGAGCGAAGTTGTCTTCATTCCTTATGCTGCCGTGACCTTCTCCTACTCAGCCTATGAGGCTAAGGTACAGGCTCGTTTCGACGAGATCGGTGTTAAGGTGCGCTCGGTACATCGTGCCAAGGATCCCCGTCGTATGATCCGCGAGGCGCAGGCCATCTGCGTGGGTGGTGGCAATACCTTTGCTCTGGCGAAGAAGATGCAGGAGCAGGGCTTGATGAAGGCCATCCTGCGCAAGATCAAGGAGGGTACTCCCTACGTCGGCTGGTCGGCAGGTAGCAACGTGAGCTGCCCGACGATCTGCACCACCAACGATATGCCCATCGTTGAGCCCGAGTCATTCAAGGCTATCGGCGCGGTGAAGTTTCAAATCAATCCCCACTATCTCGATGCTAATCCCGAGGGCCACGCAGGCGAAACGCGTGAGCAGCGTATTCTGGAGTACATCGAGGCCAACCCTCGCCGTTGGGTAGTCGGCTTGCGTGAGGGATGTATGTTGCATCTGCACGATGGTCAGATGGATCTTATCGGCAGCCGCCCGATGCGAATCTTCAAGAAGGGCGTCGAGACCTTCGAGGTGTCGGCTGGTGACGATCTCTCATTCCTTTTATAATAATAACGAATCCCATAGGTGGTTGCCCGAAGGCTTGCGCTCGGCGGCAATCGCCTCTTTTTTTTATGACCAAGAATTCCGAAACAGGCCGTCGGGGCGAACAGATTGCGCTGGATTATCTGCGCGAGCGCGGTTTTCTGATCGAGGCGCGTAATTGGCGATCGGGACGCTACGAGATCGACATCGTGGCGCAGCACTCGGCCATCACTCACTTCGTCGAGGTGCGTACCCGCCGTGCTGGAGCGTTGCTCTCGCCCGAGCATACCATCACCCCGACCAAGGCCGACGCTATGCGACGTGCGGCCTCGGCCTATTTGGCCCAGCACCGAGTGATGGGGGAGGTGGCCTTCGACCTGATAGCTGTCGATCTATTTCCCGACGGGAGTTACGACGTGCGTATGGTGGCCGATGCGGTCGAATTCGGATGGTGAGTTGCCCAATTGAATAAAAAAGCATACCTTTGCCGTAGCAAACAGCTTCAACTAACCTGAAATTATGTTGATTTACAATCTCGCAATCGTACTTTACGAGTATATATTGGCCATCGTTGCGTTGTGGAATCGCAAGGCTCGACAGTGGTGCGAGGGCCGCAAGGGTATCTTCGCCCGTATGCAGCAGGCCATCGCCGCTGAGGATCGTGTGGTGTGGATGCACGTCGCCTCGCTCGGTGAGTTCGAGCAGGGACGTCCCATTCTCGAGGCTATCCGCGAAGAGTATCCCGACCGCAAGATACTGCTCACCTTCTTCTCGCCCTCGGGCTATGAGATCCGTAAGAACTACGCTGGTGCCGACTACATCTTCTATCTGCCGTCGGATACCCCCTCCAACGTCAAGCGTTTCCTCGATATCGCCCATCCCGAGATGGCGATCTTCGTCAAGTATGAGTTCTGGCTCAACTACCTCACGCAGCTCAAGCGACGTGGTGTGAAGAGCTACCTCGTCTCGGCCATCTTCCGACCGGATGCCATCTTCTTCCGCTCGGTGGGAGGTATGTGGCGTCGTGCACTCGATGCCTTCGAGCAGATGTTTGTTCAGAACGAGGAGTCGCGGGAGTTGTTGCACTCGATCGGCTTCGACAACGTAATCGTTGCGGGCGACACCCGCTTCGACCGTGTGGCAGCCATCGCTCGTGCGGCCAAGCCCGTCGAGGTTGTGGCACGTTTCAAGGGTGATGAGCGTCTCTTTGTGGCTGGATCAACGTGGGGCCCCGATGAGGAGATCTTGTTGGAGGTGGTGAATGAAAATCCCGATGTGAAGTTTGTCATTGCCCCTCACGAGATGGACGAGGGTCGCATTGCGAAGATAATCTCGGCCACCCGTGGCGGTGCGGTGCGATATACGCAGTGTACGGCGGAGGGCGATCTCAGGGATAAGCAGGTGCTGGTGCTCGACACCATAGGAATACTCTCGTCGGTCTATGGCTACGCCTCGTGGTCGTACATCGGAGGAGGCTTTGGTGTGGGTATCCACAATACGTTAGAGGCCGCGACCTTTGGCCTACCCATAGCCTTTGGCCCGAACTATCACAAATTCAAGGAGGCACGCGATATGGTTGCCCTCGGAGCAGCCACCTCGGTGGGCTCGGCAGCCGAACTGAAGGCGTGGTTTGCCCCCTTGCGCGATGACAAGGAGCTGCTGGCGAAGGTAAGTGCCACGGCTAAGGACTACACCGCAAAGAATCAAGGTGCGACGTCGCTGTTTATGAAGATAGCCTTTGAGAAAGGAGTTTAAGGGGAGGATTGTCTCGCAAGGCTCTTGTTCGTCAGGCTTTTATGTATAATATAAAAATAGGGTGCCCACGGAAGGCACCCTAATTTTTATACGTTGTACTAATTACAAGCTGTCGCCGAAATCCTTGCGGAACTTCTCCAGCAGGCGTGCGGGCCAGTTGGTCGTAGGCTCCAGACCACCCATAAAGAATCGGAGTACGGGGGGCTCGTAGGTGAACTTCAAGCCGCCGATGAGCTTACGATTCTGGTAGAGCCAGTCGATACGATCGACAACGTAGTTGATCTGCGAGAGTGTGAACACACGACGAGGCACGGCCAGACGCAACAGCTCGACATCGGCCAAGATCTCGTTACCATTCTCGTCGCGCACGCTCGAGATCGTACCACGCTCCATACCGCGGATACCCGAGCAGATGTAGAGCGCAGCTGCCAACGCACCTGCGGGGTACTGCTCCTGCGGAATGTGCTCGCAGAACTGCATTGCATTGACGTGGGCACCCAGCACACCCGGAGGCGTAACCATAGGCACACCGCGCTTCTCCAACTCCTCGACCAAGTACTTGATGAAGTTGGGGCTCTGGCTGATCATAGTCTCGTCCAGCGTCTCGTAAAGACCTACGGCCATAGCCTCGATCTCGCGTACCGAGATACCACCATAGGTGAGGAAGCCCTCGAACAAGGGGATCATAGCCTCCATCTTGGCGTAGAGCGCACGCTGGTTGGTGCAGATACCGCCACCGCGTGAAGATGAGAGTTTACGAGCCGAGAAGTAAACCAAGTCGGCCAGCCCGGTCATCATCTTCAGGATCTCGCCCATCGAGTTCTCCTTCCACTTATCCTCGCGCTGCTTGATCAGGTAGGCATTCTCGCCGATAAGGCTGGCGTCGAGAACGAGCATAATATTATATTTGTCGGCAATGCGACGAACATCCATCAAGTTTGCCAGCGAGAAGGGCTGACCACCGATAAGGTTCGTAGAAGCCTCCATACGGATGAAGGGGATGTTCTCCACGCCTGTCTCCAGAATGCACTTCTCCAGCTTCTCGATATCCATATTACCCTTGAACGGATGCTCCGACTTGAGCTCCAGAGCGTGGTCGTGCAACAGCTCTGCCACGCGACCGCCACACTCCTGAATGTGAGCCAGAGTGGTGGTGAAGTGGTAGTTCATCGGGATCAGGTTGCCCGGCTTGATGAAGGTGCGAGCGATTACGTTCTCGGCAGCACGGCCCTGGTGTACAGGCAGCAGATACTTCTTACCCAGAACATCCTCAACGGCCTTGTGCAGACGCTCGAACGACTGCGAGCCTGCATAGGCGTCGTCGGCGTGCATCATAGCAGCCAGCTGGTTGTCGCTCATAGCGTTGGTACCGCTATCGGTAAGCATATCAAGGAATACGTCGCGAGTCGAAAGACGGAAGGTGTTGAAACCAGCCTCCTTCATCGCCTCGAGGCGGCGTTCGATGGGTACGAGGTGGAGCTTCTGCACCACGCGAACCTTGTGCAACTCCATCGGAATGTCACCTCCGCGGAAGAATTTTACTTTGCTCATAATGGTTTTCGTTTATTTGTTAAATATTATAGTCTGAGTTATGAACCTCAAAGATAGTAAATTATTTTAATAAAATGTAAAATCCGACCCTCTTTTTGTATAGAGAGTCGGATTATGTGCATTTTTCGGATATTTATGCGGCAAGAAAAGCCCCTTTGTTGTTCATCTTTGGGATTTTACTCGCCTTCGAGAGTAGCTTTTTCGATGTGACTATTCGAGAAGTAGATGTCGAGAAGCTCCTTGGCGGCGATGAACGAGCTGAGCTTGGCATCCAGCACGCGCTGCTCGACCTCGGCAATACGCTCGGCAATGGCAGGGTTCTGGTAGAAGCTGCTCTTCAGCACCTCGTTGATGCTCTCATACATCCAATACTTGTTCTGGCGGTTGCGGTTGGCCTCGTAGTAGCCGTTGGCCTCGATGTGGTCGAGGTACTCCTCGACACCCTTCCAAACCTCCTCCAATCCTGTCTGCGCCACCGACGAGCAGGTGTAAACCTTTGGCCGCCAGCCCGATTCGGGCATTGGGAAGAGATGCAACGCACCCTGATACTGCACCTTCGCAAGCTCGGCCTTGTGAATATTCTCGCCATCGGCCTTGGTGATAACCATCATATCGGCCATCTCCATAATACCGCGCTTGATACCCTGCAACTCGTCGCCCGCACCTGAGATCTGCAACATCAGGAACATATCGACCATCGAGTGTACGGCTGTCTCGGATTGTCCCACACCGACCGTCTCGATGAAGATCACGTCGTAACCCGCAGCCTCGCAGAGCACAATCGTTTCACGAGTCTTACGCGCCACACCGCCTAACGAGCCTGCCGAGGGCGAAGGGCGAATAAATATGTCGGGGTTTGACGAGATGCTCTCCATACGGGTCTTATCGCCGAGGATCGAGCCTCCGCTTCGCTCCGACGAGGGGTCGATGGCCAGCACCGCCAGACGATGGCGCAGCGATGCAACCATACCACCGATGGCCTCGATGAAGGTCGATTTACCTGCACCCGGCACACCCGTGATACCGATACGCACTGAACGTCCTGCGTGGGGCAGGCAGCGCTCGATGATCTCCTGCGCCTGAGCGTAGTGGTCGGGCTTGTTGCTCTCGATCAGGGTGATGGCCTGCGAGAGAATGGTGATGTTGCCCGCTAAAATACCCTCCACATACTCGTCGGTCGTGAGCGCACGACGACGCTTGCGCTTGAAATAGGGGTTCACGATGGGTTGATCCTCGACGCCCTGCGTGACGTTGAGGGCGCTGTCGTGGTGAGTATCAATATACTCCTTTTCGTAGTGTTCTATCTTGGTGAAATCCATCACTGTTGGGGTGTTAAAATTTTATCCATTACATCGGGTGTCAGAGCCACTGCGTGGCCGCACCATATCACACGGCGTCGCTTGTCGCACACCACACAGAAGGGGATGAAGCTCACCTCCAACGAGCGGAAGGCACGACCGCCCTCGTCGAAGGCCACACCCACTCGATCGTCGAGTAGCGATGTGAGTGCCACACCTGCCGAGTCGTAACTCTCCTTCGTGACCACGACAAGATTCAATTCGCTGTGCTGCTCTACGAGTGGCACTACGCGTTCGAGCGCCTGAGTGCATATTTTGCTCTCCGAGTGGTGGAACACAACGCAGGTGTAGGCCGCAGCGTCGGGTTGCAGATCCATCAGCCAGCGCTTCAGGTGCAGGTTGGGCAGCCGCTCGCCCAGCACAACGCTCTGCGCTCGACACTCTGTGTCGAACATCAACGTGAGTGCTATCACCGCGAGGAGAAATCTGTTCATTGGGCCGTTTGGGTTTGTTTGTCGGAGCTAAATTAGCAACTTTCGGGCAAACAAGCAAACCAAAGTTAAATTGTTGTTAAAAAT
>CAZWHN010000072.1:0-8784 GCA_964633635.1 uncultured Alistipes sp.
AACCTGGAATGACAGGACCAGAATCTGTAGTGTTACCATTACACCATAGCCCAATCTGTCGTGTTGTCGTTTTCGACAATGCAAAAGTAGAACTTAATTTCAATTCTGCAAAGAAAAATTTAATTTTTTTTATTTTTTCATCGGCTTTTCCACTATTTTTGCTGCTGAAACTTCTTTTGCGGTTCATTTTTGTGGCCTCGGAGCAGCTCTCGACCAGCAGAAAATAATAAATCACGACAATGATGAAGATAAAACATAGGCTCATCGTGATGAACTTCCTCCAGTTTGCGGTGTGGGGTTCGTACCTTACCTCTATGGGCAGCTACCTCGCCTCGGTGGGGCTGGCCTCCAACATCGGATTCTTCTACGCTATGCAGGGCGTCGTCTCGCTCTTTATGCCTGCGCTGATGGGTATGGTGGCCGACCGTTGGGTGGCGGCACAGCGTCTACTCGGAGGGTGTCATCTGCTGGCGGCAGCCTTTATCGGAGTGGCGGGTGCCTATGCACCGCTGATGGCCGAGGGTGGGGCAGTGTGGCCATTCTTTGTGGCCTACTCGCTCAGCGTGGCCTTCTATATGCCTACCATAGCACTCTCCTACTCGGTGGCATACACCGCTCTGGAAGCGCACGGACAGGATCCCGTGCGTAGTTTCCCGCCTATCCGCGTGTGGGGCACGGTGGGTTTTATCGTGGCGATGCTGGTGTGCGATTTTGCCACGTGGCAGAGCAGTAATATGCAGTTCCTCCTGTCGGCTGTAACGGGGGTGGTGCTGGGTCTTTACAGCTTCACCCTGCCCGAATGCCCTACGGCCGAGAAGGGGTCGCATAAGGGGCTGAGCGAGGCGTTGGGGCTCAGAGCCTTCGCTCTGTTTCGTGAGCGACGTATGGCGCTGTTCTTTATCTTCTCGATGTTGCTGGGTGTGTCGCTGCAGATTACCAATGGCTTTGCCAATCCGTTCATCACCTCGTTCGGCAGCGTGGTGGAGTATGCGACGAGCTTCGGCGCGAACCACGCCAATGCGCTGATCTCGCTCTCGCAACTCTCGGAGACGCTCTGCATACTGCTCATTCCTTTTGCGTTGAAACACTTTGGAATAAAGCGTGTTATGCTGATCGCTATGTTGGCGTGGGTACTGCGTTTTGCACTCTTCGGATTGGGTAATCCTGGCGGTGGCGTGTGGATGTTTATTCTCTCGATGGTGGTCTATGGTATCGCCTTCGATTTCTTCAATATTTCGGGATCGCTCTATGTGAACGAACAGACCGACGAGCGACTTCGCTCCTCGGCGCAGGGACTCTTTATGATGATGGCAAATGGCGTGGGAGCCACCATCGGAACGCTCGGTGCGCAGGCCGTGGTGAACCACTTTGTATATAGCCAAGAGTCGGGTGTGGCGCAGATCGAGGGGTGGCAGACGGCGTGGCTCATCTTTGCCGCCTACGCCTTGGTGGTGGCTGTGGCCTTTGCGTTGCTCTTTAAGGATCGTTATGCCCGCAGCGGCGACTAAAGCGCTCCTGTGATGACCACATCAACTTGCCTATCGTGTGGATCGGTGGGGAGCTTTTCGCGCAGCTGACAGCCGTAGCAGACGCCCACTCTTAGCGCCCGAAAACCCTCACGCGATAGATAACAATCGTAAAATCCTTTGCCTCGTCCCAAGCGGTCGCCCGCGGGGGTGAAGGCTACGCCTGGAATCACCATAAGGTCGATCTGCGAAGTCTCGCAGGGGGTTGTGCCTTGAGGTTCGGCAATGCCGTAAGCACCCTCGGCCATTGTTTCGGGCGAGTAGTCGTAGAACTCCATTTGGGGGGTGTCGTCGCCCGAATGAACCTCCACTCGGGGAAGCACGATGCGGCAGTCGAGCCGTGAGAGAAGTGGGAGAATATTGGCCTCATCGGGAAGTGGTGCAAAGAGCGCTACGGTGCGTGGCCGACGCTCCGCAATAAGGCCGACGAGTCGCTCGACAATGCGGCAGGACTCGATTTTCGACTGCTCCTCGGTGAGTGCTCGGATGGCGGCTCGGACCTCACGACGGATGATTTTCTTCTCCATTGGCTGATTATTTGTAGGGTTTGGGTGCAAAATAAACCAAAACGGCGTTGTTATTCTGCAAACAATTATTATCTTTGCGTAAGTATTTTCAGCGAAAAACAATATTCACAAACAAAAATAAACAAAATCTTTTAATTATGAGCTGTTTTTTATACAATTCATCTCTTGGTAAGAAGCTGGTGATGAGTGTGACGGGTTGTGCCCTCGTTCTCTTCCTGCTCTTCCATATGTCAATGAACCTCGTAGCACTCGTTAGTGCCGAGGCTTACAATGCGGTTTGTGCATTCCTGGGTGCCAACTGGTATGCCGTAGTGGCTACCGTGGGTTTGGCTGCTCTGGTTGTTCTGCACTTTGTCTATGCGTTGATCCTCACGATCGACAACTACCGCGCTCGTGGTACACAGCGCTACGCCGTAACGGTTAACGAGCCGGGCGTTGAGTGGGCATCGAAGAATATGCTCCTGCTGGGTGTTATCGTAGTGCTGGGTCTTCTGCTGCACCTCTGCCATTTCTGGTCGAGGATGATGTTCGTTGAGCTTCTGGGTCAGCACGAGAATTCGCTGGGTCTTAGCCCCACCGACGGTGCCGCTCTGATCGAGTACACCTTCTCGAACCCCATCAACGTAGTGCTCTACATCGTATGGTTGGCCGCTCTGTGGTTGCACCTTAACCACGGTGTATGGTCGATGTTCCAGACCGTAGGTTGGGCCAACGACAAGTGGTATCCCCGCCTTAAGTGCACTGCCAAGATCGTTTCGACACTCATCGTTCTGGGCTTTATGGCAGTAGTTGTAGCATTCTACGTTTGCAGCCTGTAATCAATTCAAACTGAACAATTAAAAACAAACAAAATATGGCTTTAAAGTTAGATTCAAAGACTCCTGCCGGTGAGTTGGCTCAAAAATGGAGCAACCATAAGGCGGCTATTAAGGTTGTGAGCCCTGCTAACAAGCGTAAGCTCGACATCATCGTTGTAGGTACGGGTTTGGGTGGCGCATCTGCAGCTGCTTCACTCGGCGAGCTGGGCTACAACGTGAAGATATTCTGCATCCAGGACTCTCCTCGTCGCGCTCACTCTATTGCGGCACAGGGTGGTATCAATGCAGCCAAGAACTATCAGAACGATAACGACTCGGTTTATCGTCTCTTCTACGATACCATCAAGGGTGGCGACTACCGCGCTCGTGAGGCTAACGTATATCGTCTGGCCGAGGTGTCAAATCTCATCATCGACCAGTGTGTAGCTCAGGGCGTTCCCTTCGCTCGCGAGTACGGCGGTCTGTTGGCCAACCGTTCGTTCGGTGGTGCTCAGGTATCGCGTACCTTCTACGCTCGTGGTCAGACCGGTCAGCAGCTGCTGTTGGGTGCTTATGCAGCCCTGAATAAGGAGATCGCCGCTGGTTCGGTTAAGAGCTACCCCCGTCACGAGATGTTGGACATCGTAGTTGAGGATGGCGAGGTTAAGGGTATCATCGCTCGTAACCTCGTTACGGGTGAGATCGAGCGTCACGGTGCTCACGCCGTAGTTATCGCTACGGGTGGTTACGGTAACGTATTCTTCCTCTCGACCAACGCTATGGGCTCGAACGGTTCGGCAGCATTCCAGTGCTACCGCAAGGGTGCAGGCTTTGCTAACCCCTGCTTTACGCAGATTCACCCCACCTGTATCCCCATCCACGGTACGCAGCAGTCGAAGCTGACCCTTATGTCGGAGTCTTTGCGTAACGACGGTCGTATCTGGGTTCCCAAGAAGCTGGAGGATGTTAAGGCTATCCGCGAGGGCAAGAAGATGCCGTCGGATATCGCCGAGGCTGACCGCGACTACTACTTGGAGCGTCGTTATCCCGCGTTCGGTAACCTTGTTCCCCGTGACGTTGCATCGCGTGCTGCGAAGGAGCGTTGCGACGCAGGTTATGGCGTGAACGAGACTGGTTTGGCCGTATTCCTCGACTTCAAGACCGCTATCGAGCGTCTGGGTAAGGAGACCATCAAGCAGCGTTATGGTAACCTGTTCGATATGTACGAGGAGATCACCGACGTGAACCCCTACGAGCAGCCTATGCAGATCTTCCCCGCAGTACACTACACGATGGGTGGTATCTGGGTTGATTACAACCTGATGACTACGATCCCCGGTCTGTACGCTATCGGTGAGGCTAACTTCTCGGATCACGGTGCTAACCGTCTGGGTGCTTCGGCTCTGATGCAGGGTCTGGCCGACGGTTACTTCGTATTGCCCTACACCATCGGTGATTACCTCGCCAAGAAGATTCAGGCTCCGAAGGTATCGACCGACACTCCCGCCTTCGCTGAGGCCGAGAAGGGTGTTAAGGATAAGATCCAGAAGCTCTTCGCTATCAACGGTAAGCAGTCGGTAGATGATATCCACAAGCGTCTGGGTAACATTATGTGGGACAACGTAGGTATGGCCCGCACCAAGGAGTCACTCGAGAAGGCTATCAAGGAGATTCAGGCTCTGCGCAAGGAGTTCTGGTCGGATGTTAAGGTTGTAGGTACTGCCGATTCATTCAACGTTGAGTTGGAGAAGGCTTTGCGTCTGGTTGACTATCTGGAGCTGGGTGAGCTGATGGCTCGCGACGCTCTGAACCGTGAGGAGTCTTGCGGTGGTCACTTCCGCTCGGAGCACCAGACCGAGGATGGCGAGGCACTGCGTCACGACGACAAGTTTGCTTACGCCGCTGTTTGGGAGTACAAGGGTATGGACGTAGAGCCCGAGATGACCAAGGAGGTTCTCGACTACGAGTTCGTACACCGCGCACAGCGTAACTACAAAGACTAATTTTTTGACGTTGAACTTTAATAACAATTAGACAATGAATTTCAAATTAAAGATATGGCGTCAAAAGGACGCTAAATCAAAGGGTGCGTTCGAGACCTACGAGGTTAAGAACATCTCTGCCGACACCTCGTTCCTCGAGATGCTCGATATCTTGAACAATGATCTGGTACACGCTGGCAAGGAGCCCGTAGCTTTCGACCACGACTGCCGCGAGGGTATCTGCGGTATGTGTTCGTTGCACATCAACGGTCACGCTCACGGTCCTTCACAGGCCGTAACGACCTGCCAGATGTATATGCGTAAGTTCCAGGATGGCTCGACCATCACCATCGAGCCTTGGCGCTCGGCTGCCTTCCCCGTAATCAAGGACTTGGTAGTAAACCGTGGTGCTTACGACACCATCCTTCAGGCTGGTGGTTTCGTGTCGGTTCGTACCAACTCGGTACCCGATGGTAACGCAATCCCCATCCCCAAGGCTGACGCCGACGAGTCGATGGACGCTGCTGCTTGCGTAGGTTGTGGTGCTTGCGCCGCTACTTGTAAGAATGGCTCGGCTATGTTGTTCGTAGCTGCTCGTGTATCGTCGCTTGCTAAGTTGCCTCAGGGCCGTGTTGAGGGTGCTCGCCGTGCTAAGGCAATGGTTGCCAAGATGGACGAGCTGGGCTTCGGTAACTGTACCAACACTGGTGCTTGCCAGGCACAGTGCCCCAAGCAGATCTCAATCGCTCACATCGCACGTCTGAACCGCGAGTTCCTGGCTGCAAAGTTGCAGGACTAAGCGCGATTAGGATATGAAGAAAGACTGCCGACTTACGGGTCGGCAGTTTTTTTGTTGTCGGTGGGGTAGGGTGCGGGTGCGAATTTGGGGTTGGTATTGAGGTTTTCGCAAAAAAATTGTAAATTTGTATTATGACTACCCGCGAAGATATTCTCCGTGAGCAGGTGGCGGCGCTACCTCTTGAGCCGGGCGTGTACCAGTTTCTGGACCGCAACGGCGAGATAATCTATGTGGGTAAGGCCAAGTCGTTGCGTAAGCGTGTGTCCTCCTACTTCGTTCGTAATAAGGATCATACGCCCAAGGTGCGGGTGCTGGTGAAGCAGATCTGCGCCATTCAGCACATCGTTGTGGGCAGCGAGCAGGATGCCCTGCTGCTGGAGAACTCGCTCATCAAGACCCATAAGCCGCGATACAACATTCTGCTCAAGGACGATAAAACCTACCCGTGGATCGTGATGCGTCGTGAGCCCTTTCCCCGTGTGGAATCGACGCGACAGCTGCGCCACGATGGCTCGCAGTACTTCGGGCCCTATGGCTCGATCTCGATGCAGCGCTCGGTGTTAGAGTTTATTCGTGAGGTTATTCCGCTCAGAACGTGTAAGCTGAACCTTTCGCCGCAGGCCATCGCTCGTGGCAAATATGGCGTCTGCCTGCAATACCACATCGGCAACTGCAAAGGCCCCTGCGTCGGGGCACAGAGCGAGGAGGAGTATGCCGAGTTGGCCGATATGGTGCGCGATGTGCTGAAGGGCGATCTACGTCCCGTGCGTCGCTATCTGGAGGAGAGTATGCACACGGCAGCGGCAGAGCTGCGGTTTGAGGCGGCACAGCGCTTTAAGCAGCGACTGGATGCGTTGGAGAACTACCAGAGCCGTTCGGTGATCGTCAGCGCCAAGATTGTCGATTGCGACATCTTTTCGCTGCTGGAGGATGACGATGTGGCCTATTGCAACTTCATCCGCCTGCGTCACGGCTCGATTGTGGCACTGCACACGGTGCGTCTGACGGCTGGTGCCGACTCCACGCGCGAAGAGATGCTCTCGACGGCAATTCAATACATTGTCGAAAATATCTCGCACGACCTCTCGCGTGAGGTGATCGTGCCCTTCATCCCCTCGGCAGCGTTGCTCTTCGATCGGGTGACCTTCACCGTACCCAAGCGTGGCGAGAAGGCCGACCTGCTGGAGTTCTCGCTCAAGAGCGCCCGCATCTACCGTGCCGAGCAGATGAAGAACCTCGAGATTAAGAATCCCGAACGCCATACCGAACGACTGATGAACGCTATGCAGCGTGAGCTGCGCCTCGATCGCCAGCCTCGTTACATCGAGTGTTTCGATAACTCTAACTTGCAGGGAACTAACCCCGTAGCTTCGTGCGTGGTGTTCCGCGACGGAAAACCTTCGCGCAAGGAGTACCGCCACTTCAACGTCAAGACCGTGGTCGGTCCCGATGACTTTGCCTCGATGCGCGAGATCGTCTATCGTCGCTACTCGCGTCTGCTGGAGGAGGGGGCCGAGTTGCCCGATCTTATCATTGTCGATGGTGGCAAGGGACAGCTCTCGAGCGCATACGAGGTGCTGTGTGCCCTCGGCATTGAGTGCCGTGTGCCGATTGTCGGCCTTGCCAAGCGTATCGAGGAGGTTTTCTATCCCAACGACCCCGAGCCTTATTATCTGAGTCGCACGGGCGAGCCGCTGAAGGTGGTCTGCCATATCCGTGACGAGGCTCACCGCTTCGGCATCACGTTCCATCGCCAGAAACGCAGCATTGCCTTTATTAAGAGCGAATTGGAGCAGATCCCCGGCATTGGCACCAAGAGCCTCAACCTGCTGCTCAGACGCTTCAAAACGGTCCAAAATGTGCGAGAGGCGTCACTCGCCGAGTTGGCCGAGGTGGTGGGGGAGTCGCGCGGACGAAAGATTATTGAGTATTTTAACCCAAAACAATAGATCTATGAGAAAAACAATTTTATCGCTTGCCTTTGCCCTTGTGGCCTTTGCCGCAGCTCAAGCACAGAGCCTTACGTTGAAGGATATCTACATCCGCGATCCCTACATTATGCCCGTCGAGAGCGAGGGAGTGTACTATATGTACGCCTCGATGCCCACCACCGAGAATGGTCAGACCTACGGCGGTATGGTGGCCTACAAGAGCCGCGACCTGAAGACGTGGGAGGGCCCCGTGCGTGTCTTCGATGTGCCGCGTGATAACTGGATCACGGGTACAGTGTGGGCGCCCGAGGTGCATAAATATAAGAACAAATACTACCTCTTCGGTACGCTCAACAGCGGCATCGTGTGGAAGGCTCCCGAGAAGGGACACCCCGCCTACACACATCGTGCGACGCAGATATTCTGGTCGAAAAGCCCCGCAGGTCCGTTCCTCCCCTTCGAGAGCAAACGCCCCCATACACCGCTGGGACAGATGTGTCTCGACGGCACGTTGTGGGTGGAGGATGGCACCCCCTATATGATCTACTGCCACGAGTGGGTCGAGATGATCGACGGCACGATGGAACTCGTTGAACTTAAGAAGGATCTGTCGGGCACGGTGGGGCAGCCCATCCGCCTCTTCAACGCCTCGGCTGCCGAGTGGTCAACGGGATCGGGCCGCGCCGACGGCTCGCGCACCTACGTCACAGACGGCTGCTACCTCTATCGCACCAAGACGGGCAAGCTGTTGATGATCTGGTCGAGCTTCAAGAACGGCGACTACGCCATCGGCATTGCCGAATCGACTACGGGCAAGGTGATCGGCCCGTGGCGTCAGCAGGCCGAGCCGCTTTTCGACAAGCACGGCGGCCACGGTATGTTGTTCGAGACCTTCGATGGCCGTCTGTGTGTGGTGCTGCACGCCCCCAATTCGCCTGCGGGCGACGAGCGAGCTCACATCTTTGAGGTTGAGGATCTGGGAGATACACTGCGCCTGAAGGGAGAGATTTCGCAGTAGGCTGTTGTAAAATATAGGCCGCAGATCGGGTCTGCGCATTGCTATTTGCCCGCCTGACAAGTGATTGTCGGGCGGTTTTTTTTGTGCCATTTTGTGTGGATTTTTCGTATGGAATTTATTGATTTTGCTGGTGGTTTTTTGGCGATTTTCGCGTAACGAAAAATCGTCCGAGGTCTATTTAAGACCTCAAAAGAAAGATTGTAA
>CAZWHN010000073.1:0-8726 GCA_964633635.1 uncultured Alistipes sp.
GCAATCTCAAAATCGGCAGCAGCCTCAAGAGCCTCCACCACATATTTGCCAATATTGCCGTAACCTACCACGGCAGCTCTAATCTTGTTCATAATGGCTTAAAATTATAAAAACAAACCTAACAACCCTCTTTGCGGATTATACTGACAAAGGTATAAAAAAAATCATAATGCAAATACTCCTCGAGCTCGAGGTGAAAAGTTTTTTTGCAGGATGTGCCCCCGCCTTTGTCTATATCAACACCACCGCAAAGGTCACGCGGCCTTCGTCGTTGTGCTTGAGGCGCAGGGAGCCGCCGTGCAGGCGCACTATTTGGCGCGAGACGGCAAGGCCGATGCCCGAGCCGTCGGTCTTGGTGGTGAAGAATGGGGTAAAGATATTCTCGGCCACCTCGGCGGGGATGGCCGCTCCGCTGTTGGTGATCTCGATCTGGATGCGCTCCTCGGCGTCGATCGTCGAGCTGATGGTGATCCGACGCTCGCCCTCGAAGTCGGCAAGGGCCTCAGTGGCATTCTTCAGCAGGTTGACCACGACCTGCGACAGCTGTGCGCGGTCGGCATAGAGCATCGTATCCTGAGGCTCGAGCCGCACCTCCACCTCGACGTCCTCGCGTGAGGTGATCGACAGCACCTCCTCGATGAGCTCCGAGAGGTAGAAGGGAGCCTTCTGCGGTGCAGGGATGCGTGTGACGGCGCGGAACGAATTGACAAATCGCATCAGGCGATCCGATGTCGAGTGTATCGTGCCCAATCCCTGCTGCAAGGTCGCGGCATCGGCCGTGGTCGAGAGCAGCGTATGGCTGATCGAGGTCACGGGTGCGAGCGAGTTCATAATCTCGTGCGTGAGGATGCGCGTCAGCTTCTCCCACGACTCCACCTCCTTGCGGTCGAGCTCCTCGTGGATGTTACCCACCGAGATCACGCGCAGTCGCTTGCCATCGAACTCCATAGCCGAGCAACTCAGCATCAGGCTCTGCTCGCCGATCTCGGTCGAGAGGCGTGCCGTGAGCTGCTCCTCGGGGCGTATGCGGTGCATCGCCTCGCATAACTCCTCGCTCAGCACCCGCAGCTGGTCGATGTGGCTCAGGCGTTGCATACCGACGATGTGCAGAGCCTTGGAGTTGGTCTGCGCCACGGTGCCGTTCTCCATCACCGTGATGATGCCTATGTTGGTGCACTCCATAATCTGCTCGAAGTACTTCTCCTTCTCGCGTATCTGCAACTTGGCATAGTCCAACACCTCCTTGATGCGGTTGAGTGCCGCATTCACAAAGGCGGATCTCGTGTAGTCGGCATTCTCGGTAAAACGGAACGAGTAGTCGTCGTTCTGCACGGCGTTGAACACAAACATCAGTCGCTGCACGATCTCGCCATAGAGTCGAAAGAGGCGGACGATGCAGATCGAGATGGCGGGGAGAGTGATAATCAGATAGGCATAGCGCCCGCTCATCACCACATAGCCCGACACGGCCGCCATCAGGATGATGATGGCGAGGTGAAGAAGAATCTGCCCGTAGGGTATGGCTTGGCGTAGTTTCACAATCCGTAGCGTTTAATCTTGTTGTAGAGTGTCTGGCGTGTGATGCCAAGTTGCTGGGCCACTTGCGAAAGGTTGCCGCCGCACTGCTCGATGGTGCTGGCGATGAGCTGACGTTCCATATCCTCGATGGTCTGCACCTCGACTATGGGGCGCTGAACCACACGCAGCTCGATGTGCTGGGGCTTTATTGTGTCGCCGTCGCACATAATCACAGCCTTCTCGACCACATTCTGCAACTCGCGGATGTTCCCCTCCCAAGCGTAGGCCGTGAGTCGCTCGGCCACCTCGTCGGAGAGTCGCAATCCCAATTTATTGTACTTCTTGCCGTACTGCTCGACAAAGCGGCTGGCGAGTGGCACCACATCCTCACGACGATTGCGCAGGGGCGGGATGTGGATGTGTATGGTGTTGATGCGGAAGAGCAAATCCTGACGGAACTCGCCCCTTGCGACAGCCTCGTGCAAATCGCGGTTGGTGGCCGAGATCAGACGTATGTCGATTGGCAGCGCCTCGTTGGTACCGAGAGGGGTGATGGCGCGGTTTTGCAGTGCCGAGAGCATCTTCACTTGCAGATGCAGGGGCAGGTTGCCGATCTCGTCCATAAAGAGCGTCGAGCCGCTGGCCGTCAGAAACTTACCCTCGCGGTCGGTGTGGGCATCGGTGAAGGCGCCCTTACGATGGCCGAAGAGCTCGCTCTCGAACAATGTTTCGGGTATGGCGCCCATATCGAGCGAGATCATCGTTTTGTGACAGCGCAGCGACAGGCGGTGTATCTCGCGGGCAAGCATCTCCTTACCCGTGCCATTCTCTCCCGTGATGAGGATGTTGGCATCGGTCGCAGCGACGTGCTCGACCACCTTGCGCACGCGCTTCATCTCCGAACTCTCGCCCCAATACATCTCTACCTTAGGCTCCGTTGAGGCCGATTTCTTGATCTTCCCCTTCGAGGCTTTGTAGGCATTCTGGAGTGTGGCGAGGAGCTTGATGTTGTCCCACGGCTTCACGACAAAGTCAAACGCACCCTCCTTCATTGCCCGCACGGCCAACTCGATGTCGGCATAAGCGGTGAAGAGCACCACCCGTGTATTGGGCGACTTCGACTGAATCTCCTTGAGCCAGAACAGCCCCTCGTTGCCGGTGTTGATGCCGGCGTGGAAGTTCATATCGAGCAGCACCACGTCGGGAGTGAAGGTGTGCAGTGTGGTGACCAGCGCATTGGGCGAGGGCAGCGTCACAACCTCCGCAAAGATACCCTCGGTCAGCAGTCGTACTGCCGACAGGATACTGCGGTTATCGTCCACGATCAGGAGTTTGCCAATCTTTTTGCCCATAGCGTTAGTGTTTTCTTCGACAAAGTTAATCCAAAATCAAGCGGTGTCAAAATCTTCCACACAGTTTGTCTAATTATTAGACACGAAGCAAAATCCGCCTAAAGCACAATCACCTGAAAACCAACCTGCTAAAAAAGTGGCACAGCTTTGGCACGTTTTGGGGCAGAAACCTTGAAAAGTATGAAACGATTGATTTTAACCCTTTTAGTGTCCATTTTTTTGACACACACAGTTGCCCCCAATGTTGTGGCCCAGAGGCTCTCGATAGACGATTGTATGCGCTATGCGGTCGAGCACTCCACCTCGATCGGACAACGAGAGCTCGCACTCGAGGATCGCAAGGCCGAGTATGCCGAGGCGTTGGCCTCGCTCTTCCCTGCGGTGAGCGCATCGGTGGGAGGCGCCACCAACTTCGGACGTGGTATCGACCCCGCCACCAACTCATACACCAACGTGACTACCTTCAGCAACTCCTACGGGCTTAGTGGCTCGCTGCCTCTGTTCGCAGGCTTGCAGGGGATAAATGCGGTGCGTGCTGCAAAGGTGGCTCGCCAGATGGGGGCCTCCGAGGCCGAACTCGCACGCGACGAGGTGGCTATGCAGACCCTGTCCGCCTATATGGATGTGGTCTATTACACCGAGGCTGTCAGGATCGCTCACGAGCAGCTCGATGCCTCGCATAAGACTCTGGCATTGGTGCGCCGTCAGTTCGAGCTGGGGACAAAGAGTGCCGCCGATGTGGCGGAGATCGAGTCGCAGCAGGCCAACTACGACTACCTGCTCACCACCGAGGAGAACAACCTCGCGCTGGCCTATATTAAATTACGCGAGGTGATGAACTTCCCCTCGGACGAGGATCTTGCGATCGCAACTGATCTTACGTTAGAGGCGCTGCCGAGCGTGGCATCTCAGCAGGCTCTGCTGGAGTACGCCCTCGCTCACAATCCCCGCATCAAGGCCAGCCGCCAAGCCACCGAGCAGAGCCGTCTGAACCTCGCCCGTGCTAAGGGAGGCTATGCCCCTTCGCTCTACCTCTATGGCGGTTACAACACATCCTACTTTATCGACTTCGACAACAAGGCCGCTTACGATCCCTTCGGAGCGCAGTTTCGCAACAACCGAGGAGGTTACGTCCAGCTCTCGCTATCGGTGCCAATCTTCAACGGTCTGAATCGTCGCTCCGCAAAGCGTCGTGCCGAGAATGCCTATCGCTCGGCCCAACTCGAACAGGTGGCCACCGAACGCGCCGTCGAGAGCGAGGTGAGCCAGACGTGGCAGCAGATGCAGGGCTACGGCAAGGAGTACATTCAGGGCCAGAAGAAGGTTGCGGCGGCGCAGTTGGCCTACGATGGTGCGCAGCGTAAGTTCGAGAGCGGCCTCATCTCGGCTCTCGAGTTGCAAACCGCCGCCAACACCCTGCTGCAAGCCCGCTCGGAGAGGCTCCGCGCACGCCTGCAATACATCGTCAAGAGCCGTATGGTCGATTACTACAACGGCGAGCAGTTGATCAAAACCGCAGATTTCAGAGTTCAACAATAGATTATTAAAAACTACAACTATGGATATTAAATTGGAGAAGAAACGAGGATGGCGAGCCATCTTCCAGAAGAAGAACATAAAGTGGGCATTGGGTGCAGTGCTGCTCATCTTTATCGCTTGGCTTGTACTGCGCGACCACTCATCGACCCTGCGTGTCGATTCTCATCTGCTCACCACCGCCACCGTCGAGCGTGGCGAGTTCAACGACTATGTGCGTCTGACGGGCTCGGTGCAGCCGATGACCACCGTGCAGCTCTCGCCCCTCGAGTCGGGCGTTGTGGAGCGCATCGTTGCCGAGGAGGGTGCGAGCGTTAGGCGTGGTGATGTGATATTGGAGATGTCGAACAACTCGCTCTCGATGCAGATCCTGCAATCGGAGGCCGACCTCGCCGAGAAGCAGAACATACTGCGTAACACGATGATACAGATGGAGCAGGAGCGCCTGTCGCTGCGTCAGGAGAAGCTGCAACTCGACCTCGAGGTGTCGCGTGCCGAGCGAGCCTACCGCCAGAATGAGAGCCTCCACCGCGACAATCTGTTGGCTCGTGAGGAGTATTTGCAGGCGAAGGAGGATTACGATCTGGCCGTGCGCAAGCGCGAGCTGGTGCTGGAGCGTCAGCGTCAAGATTCGCTCTACCGTTCTACGCAGGTCGAGCAGATGGAGGAGAGCCTGCGCTCGATGCAGCTCAATATGCAGCTCATCCGCCAGCGAGTGGATAACCTCAAGGTAAAGGCCCCGATCGACGGCGAGGTGGGTATGCTGGATGCCGTGCTGGGCCAGTCGCTCGCGCAGGGCGCCAACATCGGTCAGGTGAACGACCTTACGACCTACAAGGTGCAGGCGCAGATCGACGAGCACTACATCGACCGCATCACGACGGGGCTTGTGGCAACCTTCGAGCGTCAAGATACCGAGTATGAGATGCAGCTGCGCAAGGTCTATCCCGAGGTTAGAAACGGTCAATTCAAGGCCGACTTCCGCTTTGCGGGCGCTGCGCCCGAGAATATCCGCAGCGGCCAGACCTACTACCTCAATCTGCAGCTGGGCGAGGCTGCCGACGCAATTCTGATCCCGCGCGGGTCGTTCTATCAGGCGACGGGCGGACGGTGGATCTATGTGCTCGATGCCTCGGGCGAGAGAGCCTACCGCCGCGAGATACGCATCGGAAGGCAGAATCCGCAATATTATGAGGTCGTCGAGGGCTTGCAGCCTGGCGAAAAAGTTATAACTTCGTCGTACGACAACTTCGGTGAGAATGAGGTGCTTATTTTGAATAAATAAAACGTGAAGAAACTATGTATATCCGCAATTTCCTAACCCTGCTGCGTCGCTACACCACATCCTCGACGCTCAACATCGTGGGTATGGCCGTAGCCTTTGCTGCGATCTATCTGATCGGTGTGCAGGTTACATTCGACCTTTCGTACAACCGCGTGATCAAGAATTCGGAGCGTATTTATCGTTTGGAGCATCCGCATTGGTTTGACGAAGGGCTGTGGGATTACTCTTGGAATCGCCAATGGCCCGACGAGGTGAGTGCGTTGTGTCCTGAAATCGAGGCTGCTGGCTCTTTCCATATCACCCCTTATGCGTCACAACGCGAATACTCGGTCAAGCGAAACTCTACAATAGAGAATTACACTATCGAAATCGCAACTGCCGAGCCTGAGGGTTTGGCGGTCTTTCCGTTCGAGTTTGTGGCGGGCAGTTTGGCTGATTACAACACAACTGACGATATGATTATTAGCGAATCGACAGCCAAGCGTTGTAATCTTGAGGTTGGCGATAGACTGCACTATGGCCGAGGTGCCGAGAGCAACCAGATGCGTACTATTGTAGCAATTTTCAAGGATTTTCCTCAGCCCTCATCGATTGCCCGCACCGAAGGTTGGTTCTGTATGCCTGCTCAAGACGATACCAGCGAAGATAACTGGGGCGATCCCTACTACATCCGCTTGCGCGAGGACGCTTCGCCCGAAGAGGTCGAGAAGCGAATGAATGACTACGTTATTGAAGATGCTCGTAAACGAGGTCTTTCGGAGGAGGATATTAAGACCAATGTTGAGCGCAGCTCAGCACGATTGACCCCTATTGGAGAACTCTATTTCACTACCGATTCGCCTCCCGAGGCGATGCAGGGTAGCCGAATCACGACTTACACGATTATCGCTATCGCCGCTCTGATCTTGATCATTGTCTTTATCAACTTCATAAACTTCTTCTTTGCGCTGATTCCGAGCCGAATCCGTGCGGTCAACAACTACAAGATCTTCGGCGCTCCGACTTGGAAACTGCGTCTTAACTTCCTCTTCGAGACGGTCGGGCTGATACTCGTAGCACTGTTCGTCGCAACGGCCATAGTGATAATCTATGCCGATACGCCGCTGGCCAACTACATCTCGACATCGGTCGCCATCGACGATAATTGGACGATCGCTGGCGCTATGGCTGCCGTTGTTCTGATTTTCGGAGTGGCGGTGTCGATCTACCCTGCGTGGTACATCACCAGCTTCCCGCCCGCACTTGTCATCAAGGGCGACTTTGCGGCCTCGCGTTCGGGACGTGCGTTGCGATATACGCTTGTTGGTGTGCAATACACCATCTCGATTGCGCTGATCATCTGCTCGATGTTCATCTATCGTCAGCACCAATATATGCTCTCGCGTGATATGGGATTCGATAAAGAGAATCTTTTAGCAGTGGATATCCCCGACGATGCCATATATCCCGATGCCTTCTCTTATACGATGGATTACACAAAGCGTAATACGCTTGTTGATAAACTTAAGCAAAATCCTCAAATCACGGAGGTGGTATTTGGAGGCAAGCAATTGGTCTCTTGGGATGGTAATGGCGGTAATTACGCTTGGGGACGGCAGATTGACGGCGAGCATCAATCGTTCGGTGTCTATACCGTTTCGTGGGATTTTCTTAAGGTTATGGATATCGAAGTTGTCGAAGGTCGTGACTTCCTTCCCTCTGACGAGCAGAGCGAGACGGGTGCTATGATTTTCAATCAAAAGGCTACTCAAACATTAGGCTTATCGTTGGAGTCGATTATGATGGGACATATCCAAGATGAAAATGCCAATATTGTCGGCATTTGCGAGAATTTTAATGCCTTGAGTGCATATCACGACATTCAACCCTATGCTTTTCTTGTGTGGGGTAGATATGGCGGCGATATACCGCGCCACGCCTATATACGCACCGTCGCGGATGCCGATATTCCCGCATTGAGAAAACATATCTTCGACACTATAATGGAGATGGCGCCCAATGCCGACCCTGAAAAGGTGGAGGTAAAATTCTTCGACGATGAATTGGAGTTTGTATATCAGCGCGAGGACAAACTCTCGACGCTGGTCACGATGTTTGCCTTCTTGTCGATCGTGATCTCGGTCATCGGAGTCTTCGGTCTGGTGCTCTTCGAGACGCAGTATCGCCGCCGCGAGATCGGCATCCGTCGAGTCTATGGAGCATCGGTGAGCACCATACTTCGTATGTTCAACCTTAAGTACCTCACCATCGTTGCCATCTGCTCGGCCGTAGCCATCCCCGTGAGCTACTACGCCATCGGTCGCTGGATGGAGCAGTACGTCTATCGCATCGCTATGTCGTGGTGGATATTTGCCGTGGCGGTGGGGGTTATTGCACTGATTACGATCGTGACCGTGTCGGTGCGCTCGTGGTCGGCAGCCAACGAAAATCCGACACAATCAATTATGAAATAAAGCAACAACAAATAATAAACAATTAAAAACATTACAACTATGCTAAAAGTAGAGAATTTACAGAAGAGTTTTTTCACCGAGGAGATCGAGACCATCGCTCTGGCAGGTGTATCGTTTGAGGTTAAGGAGGGCGAGTTCGTCGCCGTTATGGGGCCTTCGGGTTGCGGCAAATCGACGCTCCTAAACATCTTGGGCCTGCTGGACAACCCCACGGGCGGCAACTACCAGCTGCTGGGCAAGGAGGTGGGCCATCTGAAGGAGGGCGACCGCACCGCGTTCCGCAAGGGCAACATCGGATTTGTGTTCCAGTCGTTCAACCTGATCGACGAGCTGTCGGTGGCGGAGAATGTCGAGCTGCCGCTCATCTATATGGGCGTGAAGCCTGCCGAGCGTAAGGAGCGAGTGAAGCGTATGCTCGACCGTATGAACATCTCACACCGTGCCGACCACCTGCCGCAGCAGCTCTCGGGAGGTCAGCAGCAGCGTGTGGCCATCGCCCGCGCCTTGGTGTCGAATCCCAAGCTGATCCTGGCCGATGAGCCTACGGGTAATCTTGACTCGAAGAATGGTCAGGAGGTGATG
>CAZWHN010000074.1:0-8678 GCA_964633635.1 uncultured Alistipes sp.
CCCCCATCACCGAGGGCGGCAAGGTGATCGGCTACACCATCACCTTCGTTAAGGGCGACCCCATCACAATTTACCACGGTCAGGATGGCAAGGACGGTGCCAACGGTAAGGACGGCGCCGATGGCGAGGATGGCTATACCCCCGTTATTGGTGTTGATCAGGACGAGGACGGCGAGTACTATTGGACTTTGGACGGCGAGTGGCTGACCGACTCTGAGGGCAACAAGATTGCAACCTCGGGCAAGGATGGTGCTGACGGTGAGGACGGTACGACCGAGCAGGGCGGTATGCCCCAGTTGAAGATTCAGGGCGGTTACTGGTATGTTTCGTACGACGGTGGCGAGACTTGGGAGCGCCTCGGTCGCGCAACGGGTTACGACGGTCAGGACGGTCAGGATGGAGCAACTGGTGCCAATGGTGATGCGTTCTTTGAGGATGTAGATGTCTCTAATGCTGATTATGTAGTTTTCGAGTTGACGGACGGCACTACTTTCGAAGTCCCTAAGTATAAGGCTTTCAAGGTTGAAATTATTAGCACCTCAGCAGATTATATTCAGGTAGGTGGCAACAGTGATGTTAATATTAATTTCTCGGTAGAGGGTTGTAACGATCCTACCGTGGTGGTGTTGAGTGATCTTAAAACTACCGTTTCAACTGGACTTATTACAGTTAAGGCTCCTGCCGAAAGAGATGATCTGGATGACGTTGAGACCGTAACTCTTATGGTATCTAACGGCTCTACTACCGTAATGAGAAGTGTGGAGATTACCGTTGCAGATGTAATCGTAAATGATCAAACTGAATGTGATAATGCATTAAAAAATGTAAACAACGAGGTTATTGTATTAGCTGCAGGTGATTATAAAATCAACCTCTATGACGATACACAATGTCCCTCAAGAGAGTCTTTGACGATCATAGGCTCAGAAGGTACAAAAGTCGAACACATATCTACCAATAAGCAGCAAGGTCAACTCAGACTTGAGAAATTTAATCGTTTTACGATCCATAACTGCGAACTGCAAAAAAGAGTAAGCACGAAAGGATGGGGTATGATAGTATTCTCTGCAAGTGGCAAGTCAACTGGTGTTTACACTGTGTCTAATTGTACATTCAACGGCGTTGGCACACAAGGTATTTACATTAACGAAACGGCTGATGGCGCAACTTATAACATTGTAGGCTGTACTTTTGACGGTGACTTCGGAAGTCAAGATGGAGCCATAACAATTCAGAACAATACTGGAGTCAATTGCACCGTAAATGTGACTGACTGTACTTTCACCAACATCCCTGCAACCAGCCACGAGATTTGCTTTATCTATCAAAACAACGATTGTATACTGAATACAGATGTTCCTGATGATAAGATTTACTGGAAGGCAGGTCGTCCATAATTCATTTTTAGTTAGATTGAAAAGTAATAAATATCGTCATTGCGAGGAGCATAGCGACGTGGAATGACGTATTGAAAAATAGCCTGTCTGCAAATGCGGACAGGCTATTTCTTTGTAGAATATGTTGATTGCGGGTTATCCCTTCAGTGTGACGCTGACGCGGCCCACTTTGCCGCCCAAGGGGGGAGCCAATTTGGCCACCATACACTCCACCTCCACAATCTCGGGGTAGAGCTCCCTCACGGCGCGGATGATGTTCTGCGCCACGCGCTCGATCGTGCGGCACTTCGTGTGCATCACCTCCTGCACGCGCTCATAAACGGTCAGGTAGTTCACCGCCTTCTCCACAGCATCCTCGTCGGCGACGCTGCCCAGCGGCGTAGTGATCGCGAGCTCCACCACAAAGCGGTTGCCCACCACTTGCTCCAGATCGTAGCAGCCGTGGTAGGCGCGGAACTCCATCTGCTCGAGGCGAATCGTGTAGAGCATAGCTGCTGTTTACTCAACGATGATCAGGTAGTAGTTCTTCTTACCGCGCTGTGCGATCATATACTTGCCAGCGATAAGATCCTCCTCCGTGACGGGACGCATCGCGTCGGCCACCTTCTCCTTGTTGAGCGACACGCCACCGCCCTGCACCATCTTGCGGCACTCGCCCTTCGAGGGGAATACCTTCGTCAGCTCGGCGCACATATCCACGAACGTGCAACCCAGCTGCTCACGCTTGATGGTGAATTGCGGCACGCCCTCGAAGACCTGCAACAGCGTCTGCTCGTCCAGACGGTGCAGCGCCTCCGACGTAGCACCGCCGAAGAGGATCTGCGACGCCTCGACAGCCTTCTCGTACTCCTCGGCCGAGTGGATCATCGTGGTAACCTCCTTAGCCAGAGTCTTCTGCAACTCGCGCAGGTGAGGTGCCTCCTCGTGACGTGCGATGAGCGACTCGATGGTCTCGCGGTCCAGAAGGGTGAAGATCTTGATGTAGCGCTTGGCATCCTCGTCGCTGACGTTCAACCAGAACTGGTAGAACTTATAGGGCGAGGTGTATTTGGGCGAGAGCCATACGTTGCCGCTCTCGGTCTTGCCGAACTTCGTACCGTCGGCCTTGGTGATCAGCGGGCAGGTGATGGCGTATGCCTCGTTCTCCGAGCCGAGCTTGCGGCGGATGAGCTCCGTACCTGTGGTGATGTTACCCCACTGGTCGGCTCCACCCAGCTGCACCTTGCAGCCCAAGGTCTGGTAGAGGTGCAGGAAGTCGTAGCCCTGCAGGAGCTGATAGGTAAACTCCGTGAAAGACATACCCTCGCCCTCGCCCGAGAAACGCTTTTTAACCGAATCCTTGGCCATCATATAGTTTACGGTGATGCACTTGCCGATGTCGCGTGCGAAGTCGAGGAACGAGAACTCCTTCATCCAGTCGTAGTTGTTCACCAGCAGAGCCTTGTTCTCGGCGTCCGACTCGAAGTCGATCAGCTTGGCGAGCTGTGCCTTGATAGCCTCCTGATTGTGACGCAGCGTGGCCTCGTCCAGCAGGTTACGCTCTGCCGACTTACCGCTCGGGTCGCCAATCATACCCGTAGCACCACCCACCAGAGCGATGGGACGGTGGCCACACATCTGGAAGTGCTTCAGGATCATCACACCCACCAAGTGGCCGATGTGCAGTGAGTCGGCTGTGGGGTCGATGCCCAAGTATGCTGTTGTCATCTCCTTCTCGAGCTGTTCCTTGGCGCCGGGCATAATCGTGTGGATCATACCACGCCACTCGAGCTCCTCTACGAAATTCTTTGTTGCCATTTTTTGTATCTGTTTAGTTAAAATCTTCTTATCTACTCCCACTCCATATCGAGTGCCTTCTTCAGCTCGATGAGCAGCGGGTTCTTCTCGGTCATATACTTTATGCGATCCTCCAACTTGATCGGGCGCGAGGCTCGTATCTGCTCATTCACCTTCACCTCCAACTCGAGCGAGCCATCCACACCTGCCGTGCGGGCTATGGCGAGCAGCACCTCGGTCTTCGATCTGAGGATCTCGTCGTGCAGCGTTGTCGAGGGCACCTCGACGCGTATCGTGTGGCCATCCACCACCATCTTCTCGAACGCCACCACAAATCGCGGACGCTCGCTGAGGATCGCCTCTAACACGGCGTCACGATGCTCCGATATCTTCTGCTCCGACTGCGGATCGTAATGCACCTCATCCACCTTGACGCTCTGCTCCGTGGGCTGCTGCGTGGCGGCCGATGTTGCTCCCATCAGGTTTGCGATCGAGAAACCAGCCAACGTCGAGCTGCGTCGCTGCGTCGTAATACGCTGCGGCTCGGGTGCGGGTGTCGCGGGCTTCGACATAGGTGCTGCGGGCGCCTGCGTGGGCTTCGGCACAACGGGTTGCACCCTCGGCGTGGAGTCTGCCACGGGGGTTACTCGGTCGGGTAGATCGGGGAGGGGATAACACTCCGCTACGCCAAACGACTCGACGGGCGGCATATCGGCCTCGACGGTCGGGGCGGCAGAGTCTAACGGGGTGGCATTATTTTTTTTTTTGCTGAGACTTGCGATCTTCATAAGTCCCAGTTCAACCAACAGTCGCTGATTCGACGACTGCTTTATTCTTCCATCGGCCTCGGTCAGCAGCGATATGGCTCCGAAGAGCAGTGCCGTATCACACCGCTCGGCCTGCTGGCGATAGCGGTCGAGCAGCGACCCCGTCAGCTCGATGAGCGAGATTGCAGGCCCCTTGGCCAGCAGCAGATCGCGCATATGCTGATTCAGTCCCGCCATAAAGGTCTGGGGCGAGAATCCCTTTGCGAGCACCTCGTCGAAGCGTATCAGCGCCTCGGTGTAGTCGCCCGCGAGCAGCAGGTCGGTCAGCGTGAAGTAGGTGTCGTAATCGAGCACGTTGAGCGTCTGCGCCACGGCCTTGTATTGCAGCTCTCCGTCGCAGAACGAGACGGCCTTGTCGAACATCGACAGCGCATCGCGCATACCTCCGTCGGCCTTCTGGGCAATGAGGTTGAGCGACTCCTCGTCGTAGCTCACGCCCTCCTGCTGGGCGATATGCTTCAGATAACCCACCGAGTCCTCCACACGGATGCGGTTGAAGTCATAGACCTGACAGCGCGAGAGGATTGTGGGGATGATCTTATGTTTTTCCGTGGTGGCAAGGATGAATACGGCGTGCTTGGGCGGCTCCTCCAGCGTCTTGAGGAAGGCGTTGAAGGCCTGCTGCGAGAGCATATGCACCTCGTCGATGATAAAGAGCGAGTAGCGACCCACCTGCGGCAGGATGCGCACCTGCTCGATCAGCGAACGGATGTCGTCCACCGAGTTGTTCGACGCGGCGTCGAGCTCGTGGATGTTGAGCGAGCGTCCCTCGTTGAAGGCACGGCACGACTCGCACTCGTTGCACGCCTCGGCACCCACGGGGCTGAGGCAGTTGATGGCCTTGGCGAAGATACGGGCACACGTTGTCTTACCCACTCCGCGAGGTCCGCAGAAGAGGTAGGCGTGGGCGAGCTGACCACGCTCGATGGCGTTCTTCAACGTCGAGGTGATGCTCTGCTGTCCGACCACCGATTCAAATGTGGCGGGACGATATTTGCGTGCCGAAACAATAAATTCGCTCATAACAGCACAAAGGTAGTAAAATTTTCTTTAGAATAGAGTCGGGGTGGGGAATTTTGATTACACATCCTACGCCTCGACGATCGTCACCTCGATGCCGCGCTGCTCTAATGCCTCGAGCATATGCTGCGGGATGCCGCTGTCGGTGATGATCTGATCCACATCGTCGATCGAGCAGATGCGGCTGAAGCCACGACGACCAAACTTCGACGAGTCGCACAGCACGATGATCTTCTCGGCCGAGCGTATCATCACACGGTTCAGGTTGGCCTCCAGCAGGTTGGTGGTCGAGAGTCCGTGCTCGGGATCAATACCATCCACACCGATAAAGAGCTTGCTCCCCGTAAAATTCTCCAACTGACGCTCCGTGTCGCAACCGACGGCCGAGAGCGAGCTACTGCGCACGATGCCGCCCAGCTGTATGAGCTCGATGTCGCGGTGGTGTGCCAGCACCGAGGCTACGTTCAGTGCTGAGGTGATGATCGTAAGGTGGCCGCCGATCTCCTCGGGGCGTATCTCGCGCGCGAAATATTGTACGGTAGTACCCGAGGCGATGATGATCGAGTCGTTGGGCTCAACCATCTGCACCGCACGACGTGCGATGGCGGTCTTCTCGGCGGGGTACTGCTGCTCCTTGACATTCACGTCGCGGTCGTTGATGTAGGGGCTTATCTTGATGGCCTTGCCGTGGGCACGGTAGAGGACGTTGTTCTTCTCCAGCAGGGTCAGATCCTTGCGGATGGTAACCTCCGAGACGTTGAGCAACATCGAGAGCTCGGTAACGCTGACCTCGCCTTTCGATTCGAGCTGGCGAGTGATGAATTCGTGTCTTTCTGTGATGTTCATAAAGATCGGTTTGACAAATTTGGGTTAAAGGTACAAAAAAAATATAACATACTGAAACTCTTTCGTAATAATATTATTTTTGTTTCAAAACGCAAAAAAGTAGCGAAAAAGTTATGAGAATTAGAAAAAAATTATTAATTTTACATCCGCAAACGAAAAACGTTACATTTATATGTTCGATTTTTTCACTCCGCCCGCGGCTCGTCCGCGCATTGCCGAGCATAAGGTCGATGCCGAATATCGCAAGATGCGACTGAGAGTTTTCCTCGGAGCCTTCTTTGGATATGCGGCCTACTACCTCGTTCGCAAGAACCTCTCGTTGGCCACCCCTGGTATGATGGCCGACGGTCTGCTCGACAAGGAGACGGCGGGTTTTGCAATGGCGGGAATACCTATTGCCTATGCCTTCAGCAAATTCCTGATGGGTAGCCTGTCGGACCACTCCGACGCTCGCAAGTTTCTCGTCGTGGGCCTTATCATCGCCTCGTCGGTGATGGCCGCTGTGGGTCTGGTGCCCTACTCGGCATCGATCGCCGTCAATGGCGGCATCCTCTTCGCCTTTATGCTGGTCGTGGGCTGGCTCTCGGGTATGGGATGGCCTCCGTGTGGTCGAATTATGGCCCATTGGTTCTCACAAAACGAACGTAGCTTCAAGATGTCGATCTGGAACTGCTCGCACAACGTGGGCGGCGGATCGTTGGGATTGCTGGTCTCGGCTGGCGTTGCCATCTTCGCCACGATGGGCATCGCGGAGAGTTGGCGTGCAGCCTTCATCTTCCCCTCGTTGGTGGCCGTAGCCTTTGCCGCCTTCTGTTGGTGGACGCTGCGTGACACGCCCGAGTCGTGTGGCCTGCCCCCCATCGAGGAGTACCGCAACGACTACACCAGCCGCAAGGCTGCCGCAGGCGAGGAGACGCAGATCCCCTTCAAGCGACTGTTCGTTGAGTATGTATTTAAGAATCACCTGCTGTGGATGATCGCCATAGCCAACGTGTTTGTCTATTTCATCCGCTACGGCATCAGCGACTGGTCGCCCACCTACCTTCAGGAGATGGAGATTATGTCGGCTGCGCAGAGTCGTGTGGCATTCTCGCTGTTCGAGTATGCGGGTATCCCCGGTACGATCATCTGCGGATGGCTCTCGTCGCGTTTCTTCCAGGGACGTTGCGCACCGGTCAATGTGATCTATATGGCGATGGTGCTCTTGGGCGTTGTGGGCTATTGGCAGGCCGAGGCTGTCGCCTCTCTGTTTGGTGGCGGTGAGGCTGCACTCACGGCAGTGGTATATGCGACATTGGGCTTGACGGGCTTTGCCGTCTATGGTCCTATCGCTCTGATCGGTATTCAGGCGCTTAGCTTCGTGCCGAAGAATGCCGCAGGCACCGCCGCAGGCTTTGTCGGATTGTTCGGCTACCTGCTGGGTGATGCACTCCTCTCGAAGATCGTCGTTGGCCAGATCGCTGGCTCGGATCTGGGTTGGGGTGTTACGTTCTGGCTCTTCACAGGAGCCTGTGTTGTGGCGACGCTGATATGTGCCGTCACTTGGAAAAAGGAACTTTACGTTATGCGCGAGCGCATAGCGCAGAGATAAGGTAAAGTGCGGAGTGTGTTTTCTTGTGGGGTTTGTGGATTTTCCTCGCTGTTGACGAAAGCACGCCGAGCACCTAATAGGTCGGTTTTTTTGTGCTCCCTTCGCCCCTCGGGCGAAGGGACTTTTTTTGTTGTGGGCGAAGTTGTAAAAAGCACGTGCCCCGTCACGGGAGTGCCAAAATGTCCTGAAATGGCACATTGTGTCTGCCAGAGTGTGCCACGGCGGCGGGAAAATGTCCGATTCGGGTGTGTGGCAAAGGATTTGCTCCAACACAACCAAACGACAACAAGAACAAAACAACAAAAAAACGAAACGTATGAACATCAATTCACTTACTGTCAAGGCGCAGGAGGCGTTGCAGAGTGCCTTCACGCTTGCACGCGAGGCGGGCCAGCAGGCCGTCGAGCCTCAGCATCTGCTTTTGGCCCTCATCGAGAAGGATGATTCGCTCTCGGCTTTTCTGCTGGGACGTGCGGGGGTGAATGTGCGCCAGCTGCGCGACGAGGCTCGTCGCTCGGTGGAGTCGTTGCCCAAGGTCTCGGGTGGCAATGGAGAGCAGTACTTTTCGGGACTCTCCTCTCGCACGATTCAGCGTGCGGTCGATTTCACCCGCACCTTCAACGACAAATATGCCTCGGTGGAGCATCTGTTGCTCGGACTTGTGGCCGAGCGTAGCGACTCCGCCGATATGCTCAAGCGCGCAGGCGCCACGGAGAAGGATCTCATCACTGCCATCCGCGAGCTGCGCAAGGGCTCGACCATCGACTCGCAGACCTCGCAGCAGGAGTTTAATGCGCTGGGCAAGTATGCCATCAACCTCAACGAGCTGGCCCGAAGCGGCAAGCTCGACCCCGTGATTGGTCGTGACGAGGAGTGTCGTCGCGTGTTGCAGATCCTCTCGCGTCGCACCAAGAACAACCCCATCCTCGTGGGTGAGGCGGGCGTAGGTAAGACCGCCATTGCCGAGGGCATAGCCCACCGCATCGTCAGCGGCGACGTGCCCGAGAACCTGCGTTCGAAGCAGCTCTTCTCGCTCGATATGGGTGCCCTGATTGCGGGTGCGAAGTATCAGGGTGAGTTCGAGGAGCGATTGAAAGCCGTGGTGCAGGAGGTCGTGGCAGGCGATGGCGAGATACTGCTTTTCATCGACGAGATTCATACATTGGTGGGTGCTGGCAAGTCGAGCGGTGCTATGGATGCCGCCAATATCCTCAAGCCCGC
>CAZWHN010000075.1:0-8619 GCA_964633635.1 uncultured Alistipes sp.
CACGCTGTGCGGGGTGGCGCAGGCGCTTGACGATTGAGCCGATGACAAGTCCCACGACGGGAAGGTAGAGGATCGAGAATACGGTCAGCTGCCACGAGATGTTGACCATCAGGATGCAGTAGCCGATGATGAGGAACGGCTCGCGGAAGGCCACCTGAAGGGTGTTAGTGATGCAGAACTGCACGACCATAACGTCCGAGGTGATCTTCGACATAATATCGCCCTTGCGCTGGTCGCTGAAGTAGCCGACGTTCATCGCCATCGTGCGCTCGAACATCTCGTTACGCATACGTTGTAGTGTGCGGGTACGCATTACCTCGACGGTCATCGAGCCGAGGTAGCGGAACAGATTGCTGAGCATATTCGACGCGATGAGAATGCCCGAGAGCAGTCCCAGCAGACGGGTGATGCGGTACTCCTCGCCGAAGATGGCGGTGTAGAAGTAGTTGAGCACCGTATTCAGGCAGTCGGTGTTGAGCTCAATTGCGGGGAACTCATATACGGGAGCGAAGACGTAGCCCTCGGAGAAGAGTGTGCCGACGATGGGGATGATCATCGTGTAGGTGAAGGTGTTGAACAGGGCGTGCAGCACCGAGTAGAAAAAGTAGGGTACGGCATAGCGGCTGAGCGGGCTGGCAAAGCCCAGCAGTCGCAGGTAGGTCTTCATCATATTGCTTGGTTCTCTGTTTTTTTAGTTTTAATTTACACCAATCCCTCCGGGAAATGACGCTTTTTACACCAGCCCCTCCGAGGCGTACTCCTCGACGGCGGCTTCAAAGCGGGCGATGGTCTCGGCCATCGAGACGAAGGACTTGCCGCCCGCGGCATTCTTGTGGCCGCCACCCTCGAAGTAACGCGCCGCAAAGAGATTGACATCGACCCTTCCGCGCGAGCGCAACGACACACGGATGAAATCCTTGTGCTCGATGAAGATGGCCGACATACGCATCTTCTTGATCGTGAGCGGGTAATTGACAAAACCCTCGCTGTCGCCCTGCTGGAACCAGAAGCGACGCATCTCCTCCTCCGTGAGCGACATATAGGCCACCGTGCCACGGCGCAGCATCTTCATCTTGCGGTTGATCGTGTAGCCGAACAGGCGGGCACGCCCCTCGGTGAAGGAGTTATAGACGTTGTTGTATATCTGCGGAATGTCGATTCCCGTGGCCGACAGCACCGCCAATGAGCGATACAGATCGGGCGTAAGGTGCGAGAAGGAGAAGTTGCCCGTGTCGGTCATCATACCGACGTAGAGCACCTCGGCCTGAGTGGCTGTGACGCTCTCTGCTCCCCACAGCGCCTCCAGCAGTCGATAGACCAGGTAGCAGGTGCTCGACGACTCGGGGTGCGAGAACATAATGTCGAACGACTCCGAGGGGTCGAGGTGGTGGTCGATCAGCACACGGCGAGCTGTGGTGTTGGCGTCGATGACGGCGCTGAGCTGATCCAGACGCGAGAGCGAGTGGAAGTCCAAGCAGAAGATCAGATCGGCCTCGGCCACCACAGCCTCGGCACGCTCGGTGTCGTGCTTGTAGATCAGTATGTCGCGGATGCCCGTCATCCAATCCAAATAGTAGGGGTATTTGTTAGGCACAATGCAGCTCACCGTGTGTCCCACGCGATGCAGCGCCTCGGCCCACGCGATGGACGAGCCGACGGCATCGCCATCGGGGTTGGTGTGCGAGAGGATCACGATCCGCTGCTCGGGCACCTCAAGCAGTGCGCGCAGTTGTGCTATTTTCGATTGCGACAGCTCCATAAAGTCGAGTTTTTGGCACTTTTGCCGTGGCAAAAGTAGTGTTTATTGGTCAATTAGGACACACCGCAATGTGTCCAAAGTTGTATTAATAGGTCTTTTCGTGTGTCACCTTGCCCTCGGTATTGACGATGCGAACGTGGATGCCTGCGGCGTCAACCCGCACGTCGATTGCGCTTTTGTTGTCGTTGGCGATGATGGGAAACTCCACTACACCCTTCTGCACGGGGAAGATGACGTGACGATGCAGATGGGCCGAGAACATAACGTCGATCTTGGCCTCGTTCAGCACGGGCAGCATCAACTCGCCCAAGTGGGCGTTGCCACGCCACGTCATAAGATTGCTCACCTCCTTGGCATTGGCCTCCACCTCGGCCATACGCTCGACGGTGGGAGGGATGTGGAGGATTGCGATGCGGTGCTTGGCGCGACGGAACTCCTTACTACGCACCACCTCACGCAGCCACTCGGTCTGCTCCTCGCGGTAGCGGTCGAAATCGACCAGACCGGCATATACGGGGTGGGCGTCGTCCTTATCCTCGCCGCAGTCGAGCATCACCACGGCCGTTGAGCCGAAGTAATAGACCCCGTAGTACTTGCCGTCGGGGGTGTTGTGGATGTACTCGTTGTACTGACGGGCCAGATGGCCTCGCGTCTCGTGGTTGCCACGCACAACGGCAAAGGGCTTGTGGCGGGCGAAGCGATCGACCGACACGTCGATAAAGCTCGTAAAGGGTTGTCCCTTACGCGAGTAGTGGCTCATAATATCGCCATTGTAGAAGACCATCTCGGCCTCCTCCAACGGCATCAGGCTGAGCAGACGGTCGCACTTCGAAGCGTCGTCGTGGATGTCGTTGGCGATGATGAACGAGAACGACTCGGCCTCGGGGTCGAACGTGCGGAAGTCGTACCACGGCGTTGCTATCTCTGCGCCGAAGGTCACTTTATATGGCTCGAAGCTCGTCATCTGCTTCGACACGATGCGGTATTCGTACTCCGTGGCGGGACAAAGGCCCTCGACACGGATCGAGTTGAAGGTGTTGTCGGCCTCGAACAATCCATCCTTCGAGGTGCGGCACAGGCGCACCTTGTCGCTACCCTTCTCGCGCACCTCCACGCCCGAAAATCCCTTGTCGGAGGTGGTGAAACAGATGGTCACTGCATCGTAGGTGAGTCCCTGAAGGTAGGGGCCGTGGTTGACCGTGTAGGCTGCAGCCTCGGTCGCATTGGTCGCATTGGTCGCTATCGGCGCACTCTGTGCTACGGCCACGGGTACCATCGCAGCAGAGGCAAGCCACAGCGCCGTAGAGGCAATATATCGGAGTAGGTTGTTCATCGCGGGCAGATTTATTCGTTACTCTTTTGGTGAGCCTCCATCTCGGCCTCGGTGACGTAGAGTCCTGCGCTGCGACGGCCATTGTTGAGGCGTGCATTGGTCTTGCCAGCGATCTCCAACGCAGTCATCTGCGCACGGGTTGAGAGCGAGGGCTGGAATACCGATTCGGCATCCTCTGCCTTATCGAAGAGCGACTTGCCCAAACCGATGCGCGTCACAGCCTCGGCCAGCGCGATGTCGCGGTTATATACGCCCCAATCGATGTTGGGCACGGGGAACATACGGCACATCGAACGCAGGTTGTCGCTAACAGATGTGTCGTTGATGTAGTCCGCAAGATTCACCTCGGGCACAATGCCGTCGCCGTAGTCCGAGAAGCCCTTGGCATTCTCGATGAAGAATGTGATGGGGGCAAACTCGTAGGTCACGCCGTCGATCGTGCGCTCCTGCACCTCCATACCGTTGTTCTTACCCTCGGTCGTGGTGCCGATCACCTCGATGGGGAGATCCAATCCACGCAATCCGACGATGACCAGCTCGCTGGCCGAAGCCGAGAACTCCGACGCAATGACCCACAGTTTCTCGACACCCAGACGGGGCAGATCGACCATTTGGCTTGCGCTGATGTATTGATCTACGACGGAGTAATCTACATCCTCGTAACGCTTATTCTTAGGGTTGTGGAGCAGTCGCACGAAGTGCTTGTCGTTGTAGCTATCATCGACCATCATACTCGAGAGGTAGATGCACGAGTTGAGCGAGCCGCCGCTATTGACACGCAGATCGAGGATCACATCCGTTGCGCCCTTATCCGCGAGCATCTGGATCGAATCGACAAGAGGCTTGTCGAAATCGGCATCGAACGAGAGGTATGAGATGTAGCCCACCTTCTTGCCGTCGGGGTTGTGCTTCTCCTCGAGGGGCAGGATGTCGCAATATGCAACGGGGTTCTCCGAGTATGCGGCCGAGTTGAGCGTCGCGCTCTTATCGACATACTTGCTCTGCTCGGTGTCGAGCGTCTTGTAGGCGATCTCCACCGATCCCGTGCCGTGCTGCAAGTCCGACCATATCTGACTGGCCTTGTTGTAATTGGTGTCAAGCGAGGGGAGATTCTCGCCATTGACCTTGTAGATCATATCGCCACGCTTCAATCCAGCCTCGGCTGCGGGCGACGAGGGATAGACGTGATCGACAGCCATAGCATAGACACCATCCTCGATCTGCACGAAATACGAGCTGAGCCAGATACCGTAGCTGTTCACCGTGGGCAGCGTCGATCCGTCGCCATCGGCGCGGGTCTGGTCGATAGCGCGGATGTATGAGTAGAGATAGCGCGTACCGTCAGAATAGACTCCGCCATCGTCGATGTTGGTCGTGAGGCTCATCAGCGACGACGAGAGGAACTTGTTGTAGGCGAGGCCGTAGTCGAACGTGCCACGCTTCTCGACATACTCGTCGAGCCAGTAGTACTCTTTCGACAGACGCTCGTCGATCCACTTCACCACCTCAGTGATGCTATTGCCAGCCTGCGTGATCTCGAAGAGCTTGGTGCGGTTGTGGCCCTTGACGGTGATGTATATCGAGCCCGTGCGGGGGTCGCTCGACTCGTTGGCCGAGAGTTCAAACTCGACGGTGTGGGTGCCGCCCTTCGAGCCCTCGATGCCTGTGAGCAGGGTGATCATCTCGGCATTATCGACATCGAGCTTGTAGCTGCTCTCGGTAGTGAACGAGAGTCCCATCTTGGCAGCCTGCATATTGCGGTCGAAGGTGGTCTTTGAGGGGGGCTGCACACCCTCCGTAAAGTTGCCGCTGGGGGTTGTGGTCTCGTCGTCGGCACAAGAGGTTGCGGTGGCAACAAACACAACGCTGGCCATAGCCACCGCTAAGGTGGCTGCTCTATTGGCGAACCTCTTTGCGAGGGTGGTAAAAGTCTGCTTCATAATTGTGGATATTAGATAATTTCCAAAGGTAGTGATTTTTATTTATTTTCCCTCTTTTTGGGCCGAAAAGTGTCGGCACCACTGAGTGATTCCACACTCGCCACACTTGGGTGCGCGGGCTGTGCAGACATAGCGGCCGTGCAGGATGAGCCAATGATGCGCTACGGGAAGCAGATGCGAGGGGATGTTTTTCTCCAGCTGAAGCTCGGTCTGGAGCGGGGTCTTCGCACCGCGTGAGAGTCCTATGCGGGCCGCCACACGGAAGACGTGGGTATCGACCGGCATCACCTCCTTCTGCCAGATGACGGCACCCACCACGTTGGCCGTCTTGCGACCTACGCCCGGCAGACGTTGCAGCTCCTTCAGATCGCTGGGCACCTCGCCGTCGAACTCCTCGACCAACATTCGAGCCATTGCGGCCAGATGGCGGGCTTTGTTGTTGGGGTATGAGATGCTGCGAATGTACGAAAAAATCTCCTCGGCCGTGGCCTCGGCCATACGCTCGGCCGTCGGGTAGGCCTCGAACAGAGCGGGGGTGGTGAGGTTGACACGCTTGTCGGTGCATTGTGCCGAGAGGATCACCGCCACAAGCAGTTGGAAGGGCGAAGAGTAATTGAGTTCGCTCTCGGCCACGGGCATCACCTGCTGGAAGTAGGCGATCACACCCTCGTATCGTTGTTTTGTGGTCATCGGGTTATAGTTTTTGCAGTTTGGCAAACTTGGCCAGCAGGGTCTTCTCGCCGTAAGAGCCGAAATCGACCACCACCTTATGGTCGGTGGCCATAGCCTCGACGCGACGCACCTCGCCCACGCCGAACTTGGGGTGCTCCACCCTATCGCCCACAGCGTAGGGGCAGTTGCCCACGGGGGCGCTGTCGCGCACGGGAGTGGTGGGCAGACGCTTCAACCCCTCGGTCGAACGGGCAGGGGCAACCAATTTGGGATCGGGCTGCTGCTTCGCGCCATCCGTACGCTTCTGCTGGAAACGCACATCGAAACGACGACGCAACTCCTCGATGGCCGTGCGGCCATCACGACGCTCCTCCACACGCTGACGTGCGGGCTGCGCTCCGCCTGCCGTGCCTCGAGAGAACGATCCCATACGACCGCCAAAGCCGTCGCGCTCGGCTGATGAGCCTCCGCTCTGGCGTGGTGCAAGCTCCTCGTCGCAATCGACATAGCGGCTGTCGATCTCGCGCAGGAAGCGACTCGGCTGCGAGAACTCCATATTACCCCACTTGAATCGCATATCGCAGTACGAGAGTGTGGCCTCGGCCTTGGCACGCGTGAGAGCGACGTAGAACAGGCGACGCTCCTCCTCCAATCCGTCTGCCGACTCCAACGCACGCTGCGAGGGGAAGAGATTTTCTTCGCAACCTATGATGTAGATGTATTTGTATTCCAATCCCTTAGCCGAGTGAACGGTCATCAGCGTGAGGCGCTCCTCGCCCTCCTCCTCGCCGTTGTCCATATCGGTCAGCAACATAATGTTCTGCAACCACTCCTCGATCGAGGGCTGATCCGACTCCTCGCGTTCGCCGCCACGAATCTCGGCCTCGCACTGCTCGGTGAAGAGCTGCATCGAGTTGAGTAGCTCCTCGATGTTGTCGATGGCCGATGTGGCCTCGGGCGAGTTCTCGGCACGATACTGCGCCAAGATGCCCGTGCGAGAGGCCAGCTCCAGACCGAAGTCGTAGAGCGATTTTTCCTCGCGTGCCTGCTGCAATGAACGAACAAGGTTCACAAACTCTGTCACCTTGCGGGCTATGGTGCGCTGCATAGGATCGCCCAACGTGGCCGCCTCTGCAACCAACGCATCCACAGCCTCCCACATCGAGCGGCCAGCGGCCTCGGCAAGCTGTGCAATGCGGCCTACGGTCGTGTCGCCAATACCTCTTGCGGGGTAGTTCACAACACGTTTGAAGGCCTCGTCGTCCTTGGGGTTGATCACCAAACGGATGTAGGCCAGCACATCCTTGATCTCCTTGTGGTCGTAGAACGACGATCCCTTGTAGATGCGGTAGGGGATGCCACGGCGACGCAACGCCTGCTCCATCACGGCCGACTGGTTGTTGGTGCGGTAGAGGATCGCCACCTCGCCCCACCCGTCGCCCGTCTCACGCAGACGGTCGCGCACAGCCTGTGCGATCATATCGGCCTCCTCGCGGTCGGTGTAACCCCTAAGGATGCGGATGCGCTCGCCCGCGTCGCCCTCCGAGAAGCACTTCTTCTCCATACGGCGCGAGTTGTGCTCAATCACCGAGTTGGCCGCATCGACGATGGTGCGTGTCGAGCGGTAGTTCTGCTCCAACTTGTAGGTCTCGGCTGCGGGGTAGTCGTTGCGGAAGGAGAGGATGTTCTCGATCTTCGCGCCACGGAACGAGTAGATGCTCTGCGCATCGTCGCCCACGACGCAGACCCGTCCGTGCAGCTGCGAGAGTCGGCGGATGATGATGTACTGGGCGAAGTTAGTGTCCTGGTACTCATCGACTAAGATATACTGAAACTGCTCCTGATAGCGTGCCAGCACATCGGGGCAGTCGCGCAGCAGGATGTTGGTCTGCAACAGCAGATCGTCGAAGTCCATCGAGCCGTTGCGCTTGCAGCGACGGCAGTACTCGGCATAGACCTCGCCGAAGTGGGGAATCTGAGCCTGACGATCCTCGGCGGCGTAGGTCGAGTTGGCGATGTAGGCCGCGGGGGTGATAAGACAGTTCTTGGCAAACGAGATGCGCGAGAGCAGGCGCTGCGGCTTGTACTTGTCGTCGGCAAGGTTCATCTCCTTGCAGATGGTCTTGATCAGGTTCTTGCAGTCCGAGGGCTCGTAGATGGTGTATGAGTCGGTGTAGCCGATGCGCGAGGCATTTTCGCGTAGGATGCGCGAGAAGACCGAGTGGAAGGTGCCCATACGGATATAACGCGCCTCAGAGCCCACCATCTGCTCGATGCGGGTACGCATCTGCTCGGCAGCTTTGTTGGTAAAGGTCAGAGCCAGAATGTTATACGGGCGCACGCCCTGCTCCAACATATATGCTATGCGCGACGTCAGCACGCGCGTCTTGCCCGATCCAGCACCCGCAATGATGAGCGACGGACGCTCGTAGCCCTCCACCGCCGCCCGCTGCTGCGGGTTGAGTCCTTGTAGTATCTTCGATTCCATACGACAAAGGTAGGTAATTTATAGATGAAAATAAAACAACGACCTCGAAAACTCCGAGGTCGCTATTTTATTTAGTTAATATTCAGTGATTTACCTACTCCCACTCGATCGTAGCTGAGGGTTTGGGTGACATATCGTAGCAGACGCGGTTGACCATAGGCACCTCGTCCAAGATGCGCTTGGTGATGCGGTCCAGGATCTCCCAGTCGATATGCTCGATCGAGGCGGTCATTGCGTCGATGGTATTCACGGCGCGGATGATCACGGGCCAGTCGTACGAGCGGGCGTTGTTGCGAACACCCACCGACTTAAAGTCGGGAACGACGGTGAAGTACTGCCATACCTTCTTATCGAGGCCAGCCTTCTTAAACTCCTCACGCAGAATAGCATCCGACTCGCGCACAGCCTCCAGACGATCGCGTGTGAT
>CAZWHN010000076.1:0-8491 GCA_964633635.1 uncultured Alistipes sp.
CTGTGACCCCCTGCTCCCAAAGCAGGTGCGCTAACCGGACTGCGCTACATCCCGTCGTCAGTTGCCACGGCAACTCAAATCACGGTTGTGATTCGTGGGGCAAAGATATACTCTTTTTTCTTTTTAAGCAAAGTTTTTGGGGAATTTTTTCGAGGAGGAAGATTCGCCCACTATTTCTGCGGCGTGATGACCACCTCGGCCACTATCGGGGCGTGATCCGACTCCACGGGAGCACTCACCACACTGTGACTCACCACTTCGGCCACATCGCCACCACCCGTGTAGAGGCAGATGTAGTCGATCTCGCGCTCGGGCTTATCGGCGGGGAAGGTGAAGGGAACACCCTGCTTTGCGAATACGCTAAACTGACGCTGCATCGCCATCATCGGCAGGCTGTTGGGCTGTGCGTTGAAGTCGCCCGCTATGAGGGCAGGTTTGTCGAGCTGCGCAAGCTCGCGCGTGATGATGCGCACCGACTCGATGCGATCCTCCTCGTGCAACGAGAGGTGGGTGCAGCAGTAGTAGTAATCCTCCAACTCGACAATTAGCAGCGATCGCGGTTCCGAACGGCACGGCAGGGGCACTCGACGGAACGAGAGGGGTTTTTCACGCGTAAGGATTCCGATGCCGTATTTGCCACCACGGTAGTCGATCGAGGCGGCATAGGTGGGGTGCATTGAGGTTAGCGCTGCCACCTCCGAGAGCATATCGTGCCCGGGGTAACGGGCGGTCATACTGTCGAGCTCCTGCAAGGCTACGGCCTCAACATCGGCATCGTTGATTATGCGTGCTATACGCTCGCACGAGAGCGAGTCGTCGAGTCCCACACAGTTGTGGACATTGTAACACATCAATCGAGCCGTGAACGAACGCGGCGAGCAGCCAATAGCACCAATGGCAAAGGCCAAAAGCAGTAATCGTGAGAGGGTTTTCATTGTTGGATCAGGTTATTTTTTTGTAAAGGTATCAGTTTCGGGCGAAAGAACATAATTTTTTGCGAGAAATTTCGAAAAAATGTGGCAGAAAATTTGGAAATATGGCTTTTCATATTATATCTTTGTGATATCAAAATAATATCACACTGAGCACATCAACTATTAACTAAATACACATTGTCTTATGGAGAAGAGATCGACACTTTGGCGCTACCTATTCGGCGGATGGTCGTTGGGTAAATTGAGAATCTGGCCGTGGAAGGCCGAGGCTTGGGCAGGGCGCACGCCCAATCGAGAGGCTGACGCAAAGATCAGCTGCTGCAAACAACGAAAGAGTTAAAAACAACAAAAAAACTGAATTATGGAGAATAAGAATTTTGAGTACACAGGTTGGAAAATCAACGGCTTTATAGCGTTGTTCCTTATTTTGGTTAGCATCGTGGGTGGTGTTCTGATGATCATCGCAGGTGCCGAGCGTCCCGCCCCCGCAGGTCCGATTTTGGTTGTTGCGGGTATTCTGCTTGTACTGCTGGCTACGATCGCCTGCAAAGGTTTTATGCTGCTGGAGCCTAACGAGGCCCGCGTATTGACCTTCTTTGGTAAGTATCGCGGATCGTTCTACAACACAGGTTTTTATTGGGTTAATTTCCTGATGTCGTCGAAGAACATCTCGCTGCGTGCCCGCAACCTCAACGCCGAGCCCATCAAGGTGAACGACAAGTCTGGTAACCCGATTATGATCGGTCTGGTGCTGGTGTGGCGCCTGAAGCGTGACGAGATCTACCGCTCGGTATTCGATATCGACGCCACGGCCGACAACGCAGGTGTGGTGACACAGAGTAGCCGTATGCGTATGTTAGAGAACTTCGTGTCGGTGCAGAGCGACGCTGCGCTGCGTCAGGTGGCAGGTTGCTACGCCTACGACGACAACACCGCCACGGGCGATGAGGTGACTCTGCGAAGCAGCAGCGAGGAGATCAACAATCTTCTGGAGGAGCGTCTCTCGGAGCGTCTGGCCATAGCTGGTATCGAGGTTGTGGAGGCTCGCATCAACTACCTCGCCTATGCTCCCGAGATTGCGGCCGTGATGTTGCGCCGTCAGCAGGCCGATGCCATCATCTCGGCTCGTGAGAAGATTGTGGAGGGTGCTGTGTCGATGGTTAAGATGGCTATCGACCGTCTGGACGACGACGGCATCGTCGAATTAGACGAGGAGCGCAAGGCCGCTATGGTGACCAATCTGCTGGTTGTCCTGTGTGCCGATGAGTCGGCGCAGCCCGTAGTGAATGCTGGAACTATGCACCATTAATCGCAAGCGATGGCCAAGAAAGCGGAAAATAAGAGTTTCGTGTTGCGTGTTGATGCTGCGACTATGGATGCCTTGGAGCGTTGGGCCGAGGATGAGTTCCGCAGCATCAACGGGCAGCTGCAATGGATCATCGCCGATGCACTGCGTCGCAGTGGCCGCCTGAAAAAGCCAAAGGTCGCAAAGGCCGACAACTCGCAAAACAAGGAGGAGTAATGCTGGGTATATATTTTATTCTCGTCGCTACGGTGGCGATTTGGATCAACAATTTATAAACGTGCAGAGGATGGGAGAGTTAAAGAAAAAGTGGTTTCAGACGGTGTGGGCACTAATGACCCTCGCCTCGGTCGTGATTACTTGGCTTCAGCGCGGAAGCGATGCCGCGTGGGTGCATAGTGCGGGGATGGAGACACTCGGCAAGGTACTATTGTGGATTCTCCTCCCGATGACGGTCGTAATGTTCGTTATGCACTGCGTGGAGAATTGGCACACGGGCGAACGCTACTTCTGGCGTAAGTGGCTACGCTGGGGCGGAGCGGACACGGCAGGTGTGGTGATGGCTGTGGTGCTGGTGTTCATCATACGATACCTGCGTGGCGACAGCCTGATAATGGAGCATAGCAAGCAGGTGACGCTCTTCTTTATTTTCGCCACGGCAGGATTAGTGTGGAGCGTGGCAAAATATATGTTCAACAGATCGAGAAAAAGATAATTATGGCAAACAACAGATGGATTGTGCGGGTGTGGCTCGTGCTCGCCACTCTGTCGTCGATTGTCGGCGTGATGTCGCACTTTGTCAGGGCCGAGTGGATGCAGAGCCGTGGCGTAGAGTTGCTCGACGCGGTAATCGGCGGCATTGCACTCGCCTCGGCCACGGTGTATGTGGTGTGGCAGATGGTGCGCATCGCACTCCACTGCCCACGTCGCATAAAACAGGCGATGCGTCGCTGGGGCGAGCCTGCGCTGTCGGTGGTGCTGAGTGGTGTGCTGCTCGGGTGGTTCGACGGGGCATTTGGCTATCGGTTTATGTATGGCGATGTGGTGTGGATACTACTCATCACCGTTGGATATAAGATTGTAGGGACTACGCTAAAGTATAGACTTCGCCACCGATTGCCATCTCGACGAGGTGCGCACGGAAGCAAACAGGCCTCAGCGAAGGCAATGTAACCGCCACTGAGTCGATTTTTTAGTTCGACAGGCGGTTTTTCTGCAAATAATTTGTAACTTTAGGGGAAAAGAAGAGAGTATGGGAGGTATTCATATCGGTAAACTGAGACTTGGCGGCTTCCGCCTCAAGAGTTGGGCCATTACGGCGGCATTGGCTGTGCTGGGATTGGGTAATGTTGTGGCGGGCGTTATGGAGTGGCACGACAGCAACGGGATGCTCATCTTCAACGCCATCTGCGTGGTGGCGCTCGTTGTGGCCGTGATGCTCAAGGTGCTCGGGATGGAGCCTCGCAAGAAGTGGCGCATACTCTCCTTTCTGGTGCCTGGTATGGGACTTGTGGCGCTATTCGGGGCGCGTGTGCTCGATAGTACCAACGATTATGTGTCGTGGGTAGGGCCGCTGATTGCTGCGGGAGTAGTGTTGCTCGTAGTGGGAGCGGCGTGCATCGTCCGCTGGCGAAGGGCGAGTTTGGCACACAAGGCCAATCTACACAACAGCCGCCAGCAACGCAAGAGGAGATAATTCTCCGAGCCATTAACACTCTACGGATTATGGTACGAGATCTTCTATCTAAGGCATATCGGTGGGCAAGGCGACGCCCGCTCACGATCTACCTTGTGGTGACTGCCACATTCTTGGCCACCGTGAAGTGGGGTTACGACAAGACTCCGCTATGGCTCGGGGTTTTGTATTTCCTGCTCTCGAGTGTGACGTTTAGTTGGATTGACAATCAGCTGCCGCGACGGAAGTATCGTTCGCTGGCGATACTATTCATTACGCTATTTGTGATTTTTGTCTATGCCGCATTCAGAATGTTGCCGTCGGAGGATGACTCGGCTTGGATATTGGCAATCCTGCTGGCCGTAACGACGGGTTACGGAGGCTACTGCATCTGGCGTTGGCGCAGGCAGACAAGCTATCTGACGGATATAAAGTTGTGTCGTGCGACGTTAAAACGCAGAAGAAACACCTATTAACGATGAAAAAGATAGTTGTATTTACGGGTGCGGGGGTGAGTGCCGATAGTGGTCTGGCGACCTTCCGCGATGCCGACGGCCTGTGGGCCAATTATAAGATTGAGGATGTGTGCACACCCGAGGCGCTGGTACGCAACCGCAATTTGGTGATCGAGTTCTACAACAAACGCCGCAAGGAGTTGCTCTCAACCGAGCCCAATGCGGCGCACTACGCCATAGCCGAGCTGGAGCAGCACTTCGACGTGGAGGTGGTGACTCAGAACGTAGATGACCTGCACGAACGTGCCGGCTCGACACGCATCACACATCTGCACGGTGAGTTGCGCAAGCTGCGTAGCGAACGTAATTCGAACCTCATCGTTCCGATTGAGGGCTGGGAGCAACACCCGAGCGACCGAGCCGAGGATGGAGCGTTGCTGCGTCCACACATAGTATTTTTCGGTGAGTCGGTACCGATGTTTGACCGCGCCACCGAGATTGCAGCCACAGCCGATGTGATGATCGTCGTGGGAACGTCGCTGGCGGTCTATCCTGCCGCTATGCTAGTACGCTATGCCCGTGCGGGGGTGCCGATCTATGTGGTTGATCCTGGTACGCCCGACACCTCGATGATTCGCAACCCGCTCTCTCACATTAAGGCGCGTGCTGCGGAGGGTATGCCCGAGCTGGCGAGACAACTTATAGAGGAGAAATAATGGTATGCAGAGAAGATATGGCATAACGCTGTGGTCGGCACTGCTGGCGATAGCATTGGTTTTGACCTCGTGTGGCTCGACCACACGCAAGGGCACTTCTCGGACGACGACCGACGAGTCGATGGCCTCGGAGCCTGCACGACGCTTCATCCCCGCCCTACCCCCTTCGACGCTTCAGGGCGAGGCCTACACCGAGTATATGGCCGAGCACTATTGGGATCGCTTCGACTTTGCCGACACGACCTTCATTACGGAGGTCGAGCCGCAGCATATGACAACGGCTTTTGCCGTATATGTGAGCGAATATGTCACCGACTCCATAGCTAACCGACTGATGTCCAAACTGATGGCTCGAGCCACCACATCGCGGCAGATGTTCGACTACTTCCTACGGATGGCCGAAGTGGTGTTGCACGATCCTAACTCGCCACTGCGCAACGACGAGAAATACATCCCCGTACTGGAGGCCACGGTGGCATCGCCCCTATACGACGAGGTGGAGCGCCTGCCCTACGAATACGACCTGGAGATGGCTCGCCAGAATCGTGTAGGACGCGCAGCGAATGATTTTACGCTGACGCTCGACAGCGGGCGCTCGATGAGGATGTACGACATCGAGGCCGACTACCTCCTTATATTTATTAGCAACGCCGGCTGTCCGATGTGTCGCGAGGTGAAGGAGCAGATCGTGGCATCGCCCCTGATGAACGAACTCACCGAACGTGGCACGCTGAAGGTGGTGGCACTCTACCCCGACGAGGATCTTGCGGCGTGGCGCGAGCAGACGAAGGAGTACCCCGAGGCGTGGATCTGCGCCCACGACAATGGGCAGACAATCGAGCGCGAACGACTCTACGACCTGAAGGCTATTCCCGCACTCTATCTGCTCGACCGAGATAAACGGGTGATGGCCAAGGATTGTACCGACGTTGCCTACATCGAGGAGTTGATCACACGGGCCGAGGAGCAGTAGGCAACCACATAAGTCAAACTTATGGTACAATAAAAAATAGTGATCAAAAACCTATTGCACGGGACGAAAAACGCCCTATATTTGCAGTAGAAAAAGAGACAAACTATTAAACAAACTATTAAACAAACAATTTAATACATTAAGATTATGGCAAAGAAATTTCGTTGTACGGTATGTGGTTACATCCACGAGGGTGATGCGGCTCCCGAGAAGTGTCCGCTTTGCAAGGTCCCCGCAGAGAAGTTCGTTGAGATAGAGGAGAAGAGTGGTGCTTTGGAGTTCGCGACCGAGCACAAATTGGGCGATGGCAAGGGTGCCAGCGAGGAGCTCTGGAAGGGCCTTCAGGAGCACTTTATGGGCGAGTGTACCGAGGTAGGTATGTACTTGGCTATGAGCCGTCAGGCCGACCGCGAGGGCTATCCCGAGGTTGCCGAGGCTTTCAAGCGCTATGCGTGGGAGGAGGCCGAGCACGCATCGAAGATCGCCGAGCTTATCGGCGAGGTGGTTTGGGACACCAAGACCAATCTCTACAAGCGTATGAACGCTGAGGAGGGTGCTTGCGAGGATAAGTTCCGTCTGGCTCGTCTGGCCAAGGAGGAGAACCTCGACGCAGTTCACGATACGATCCACGAGATGGCTAAGGACGAGGCTCGTCACGGTGCTGGTTTCCAGGGTCTTTATAACCGATATTTCAAGTAGTCGATTATAGGTTTTTTGATCAGTGAGGGTGACTAACCAAAGGGTTAGCACCCTCCTTTTTTGCAAAAATTGCAGACGGCGGCCACTTGCTGCTGATTTGATTTTGCGAGTTAATAAGTTTTTCTTATCTTTGCGTAAGTACATTAAAAAATCTCACAAAATTCGATTATGACAATCATTCAGTTACAATACCTCATCGAGGTTGCTAACTGCGGCTCGTTCTCGGCCGCATCGGAGCATTGCTTTGTCACGCAGCCCTCGTTGTCGATGCAGATCAAGGCTTTGGAGGAGGAGTTGGGCGTGGTGCTGCTCGACCGCTCGAAGAAACCCGTAATCCCCACCGAGGCGGGTGCAGTGGTGATTGCGCAGGCGCAGGAGACGCTGAAGGCTTACAACACAATCCGCGAGTCGGTGGCCGAGCTGAAGGGTGAGACGGCGGGTAAGTTGCGTTTGGGTGTGATCCCCACCATTGCCCCCTACTTGCTGCACAAGTTCATCCCCGACTTCGTGAAGCGCTACCCGCGTGTGGAGTTGGAGATCCGCGAGATGGTGACGGCCGACATCGTCGAGTCGCTGCGACGCGATAAGATCGACGCTGCGCTGGTGGCCAGCGGCACTTGTGGCGAGGGTATTCAGGAGCACGACCTATTCAGCGATACGTTCTACGCCTATGTCTCGCCGTCGAATCCGCTGTTCGAGCGCTCGAATATCCGCATCGAAGATATTGATATGAAGGATCTTATCCTCCTGAGCCGAGGTAACTGTATGCGCGACCAGATCATCGAGCTGTGTCAGGCGCGTCGCAACCTGCCGTCGCACTACTACTTCGAATCGGGATCGCTCGACACGCTGATGCGCATTGTCGATTGCACATCGTGCCTAACGATCATCCCCGAGATGGCGTTGGAGTACATACCCGCCTCGCGCAAGCGTCAGGTCAAGACGCTGGCCAAGAGCGCCACGTCGCGTCGTATAGCCATCGCCGTCAGACGCACCTACGTCAAGACCTCGATCATCCGCGCATTGGAGCAGACCATACAGGAGAAGATGAGTATGGAGCTGGCTGCAAAGTAGTTCCGAGGAGCAACACATAAGGATGCAAGGTGACAAAAAGGAGAGAAAAAGGTCATCTGAAGATACAATATTGCGGTTTGCGACAAAATAGCAGGCCGCAATTTTGCTTTATAAAGGCAGAGTCTGAGACAAAGATGCAAACAGAGGAGCAAAATCATTTCGCAGTATGATAAAAAATCGCTATCTTTGCAAAGTTATATGTATATGTAAAACGCAAACAAGAAAATCCCGCCCGTAGCGGGGAAAACTAATTTTTATGGAAAAACTTATCGAAACCATAGTTAACGCCATTCAGGACAAAAAAGGTAAGGATATTGTATCGTTGGATTTGAGCGGCTTCGACGGAGCCATCTGCTCGCACTTCATCGTCTGCAACGCCGACTCGACGGCTCAGGTGGCCGCCATCGCCGACGGCATCGAGCAGGAGGTGCTGGAGAAGTTGGGCGAGAAGTTGTGGCGCATCGAGGGCCAGCAGAACGCCTTCTGGATTGCGATGGATTATGTCGATGTGGTGGTACACATCTTCCAGACCGAGCTACGCGAGTTCTACCGACTGGAGGAGCTGTGGGCCGACGCACCGATAAAGAAATACGACTACGAATTGTAAAATATGGCAAAAAAGAGTAATAATATAGTCAACTTCAGATTCAACTTTATGTGG
>CAZWHN010000077.1:0-8455 GCA_964633635.1 uncultured Alistipes sp.
TCGGGGTCGGTCAGGGCGTCGAACTGCTTGCCATCCTTCTCCTTGACGATGGGCAGGGGACGGATCGACTTCGAAATCACGGTCAGCTTCTGGCAGTGAACCGACTTCTCGCCCGAGTTGGTGATGAAGGCAAAACCCTCGACACCCACAAAGTCGCCAATGTCTAAGAGCTTCTTGAATACGGTGTTGTACAAGGTGGGGTCGCCCTCGGGGCAGATGTCGTCACGACGGATATAGACCTGAATACGGCCCGTGTGGTCCTGCAACTCGAAGAACGAAGCGCTACCCATAATGCGGCGGCTCATAATACGGCCAGCGATGCGCACCGTGGCGTATTGCTCCTTGTTCTCCTCGGTGAGGTTTTCCGATATTTCGGCGGCAGTGGCCGTCACGTCATACATCTCGGCAGGATAGGGCTCGATGCCCAGCTCGCGCAGAGCCGCAAGCGACTTGCGACGCAAGAGTTCTTGTTCAGAGAGTTGTTCCATCATAGTCTATTTCGTTTTTTTTGATTATTCCTCGGTTGTGTGGCTTTGTTGTTTGGGTCGAGCTCGACCGATGGTTGGCCGCTTGCTCGGGCGCGGTCACTCGTCGGGCGGTCGCGCACGGCCCAGCTGCCCCTATGGGCACAAAAAAGCCTATTTGGGTACAAAGTTAATAATTTCGCACGAATATATCGCGCGCAAACAAAAAAAACACAGGCCTAAGGCCTGTTTTGCGGTTACTTTGCCTACGCCACCACACAAAGGTTGATTACCACGTCGAATCTCCCACACGAGAGATTCTCCTCGTAATGACGTTTATTTAGAGATAAGATTTACTCCTTCTGGCGGAATATATTGAAGCGGCTAAGGTGGGGGTTGCGGCGCGAGAGGATGAGGCTGTCGAGCAGCAGCAGCGCCAACGCAACACCCACAAACCACTGATACTGTTCGTTATACTCCTCATATCGCATCGTGGTCAGCTCGGCCTTCTCCATCTCGTTGATGCTCTTCACGATCTCCTCCAGTCCGATCACCTGCTTCGTGGCGCGAACGTAGGCTCCGCCCGTTGTCGTGGCTATCTGCTCGAGCATCTGCTCGCCCAACTTCGATACCACCATCTCGCCATCCTCGTCCTTGATGAACTCGCCCCCGATCTCGATCGGCGCACCCTCGGGCGTACCGATGCCGATGGTGTAGATGCGTATGCCTTCGGCAGCAGCCTTCTCGGCCACGGCGAGGGCATCCTCCTCGTGGTTCTCGCCGTCGGTGATCAGCACAATCACGCGGCTACGGTCGCTCTGGCTCGAGTAGGAGAGCATAGCTAACTCTAGTGCCTTACCAATGTCGGTGCCCTGCTCAGCCACAAGCGAGGTCGAAAGACGACGTGCAAAGGCCTGAGCCATACGATAATCCGACGTGATGGGTAGCTGCACCTTCGGCTCGCCAGCAAAGGCCACCAGTCCCACACGCTCCTGCCTGAGCCCCTCGAAAAGACGGTTGATGGCGTACTTGGTGCGCTCCAGTCGGTTGGGCTCGAAGTCCTCGGCAAGCATCGAGTTCGAGACATCCACCACGAGCATCATCTCCACACCCTCGGCCTTCACTTCGCGGAGCTTCGATCCGAGCTGCGGACGTGCGGCGGCGACGATCAGGAATGCGAGTGCCGTGAGGTACAACAGCGCCTTCAGACGCAGACGCGAGCGCGAGTAGTCGGGCATAAGGCTACGCACGATCTCCAGATTGCCGAATCGCGCCAGCAACTTGCGGCGACGACGGCTCACGATGCCCAGCACGACCACCATCAGGGGGATCAGTGCGAGCAGATACAGAAATTCTATGTTGGCAAATCGAAACATAGCGCGTTAAGGTATTCGTTTCAAAACAATCTTGTCGAGTAGCATCTCCGCCACCAGCAGCGCAATGGCCAGCAGGAGCAGGAGCATAAAATGCTCGTGGTAGATGGTCATATCCGTGACCTCCACCTTGCTCTTTTCCAATGAGTTGATCTCGTCGTATATCTCCTTCAGCTTCTGGCTGTCGGTGGCGCGGAAGTAACGGCCTCCGGTGCGTGAGGCGATCTCCGAGAGGGTCTCCTCGTCGATCTCTACGTCCATCATCTGGAAGGTCATATTACCGAACATATCCACCGCAGGATAGGGCGCCTTGCCGCGTGTGCCCACGCCGATCGTATAGACCTTGATGCCCATATCGGCCGCAATGTCGGCAGCCATCAGCGGGGCTATCTCGCCACGGTTGTTCACACCGTCCGTCAAGAGGATTATCACCTTGCTCTTGGCATCGCTCTCGCGCAGACGGTTGATGGCCGTGGCCAGACCGTTGCCGATGGCCGTGCCATCCTCGATGATGCCGCTACGCAGGCGCATAAGCAACGTCTGCAGCGTGCCCTTGTCGGTGGTTAAGGGGCTCTGCGTGAACGACTCACCCGCAAACAGTGCCAAGCCGATGCGGTCGCCATAGCGGTCGGCAACGAACTCGGCTGCCACCTCCTTAGCCGAGGTGAGGCGGTCGGGCTGGAAGTCGCGCGCCAACATCGACGAGGAGATGTCGATGGCCAGCATAATGTCGATACCCTCGGCATTGGTGCGGCTCTGCTCCTCGACGCCCTGCGGACGTGCCAGAGCAATGATCAGCAACGCCACGGCAGCCGTGCGCAGCACGAAGGGGATGTGACGCAGCCAATAACGCAGCGTGCGGGGGGCATTGCGTGCGCCCGCAACCGTCGAGATGCGGATTGCGGCACCGCCCTGCAAGGTGCGGTATATGTAATATGCAACCATCGGCACCACGAGTGCCAATAGCCACAACAAATATGGATTCGCAAATCTCATCTTACCAATTCTTCTTTCCTTTGATCACAACGCCTTTGGCCTTCTCGTCGAGTTTTTCTTGAGTCTTATCCTCCTGAGCCTGAATGGCATTGAGCAACTGCTCCTGCTGCTCCTTGCTCATACCGCTCTGACCTCGGGGCGGGGTGTTGGGTTGCTCCTTGTCCTCCTGATCGCCCTCGCCGTCACCCTCGTTCGGGTTCTGGTTGCCGTCGTTGGGATTATCGCCCTGCTGGTCGGGGTTCTGATCCCCATCCTGCTTCTCGTCGTTCTGCTGCTGGTCGTTCTTATCCTCATTCTGGTCGCCGCCCTGATTATCGTTCTGGCCGCCACCATCGTTCTGATTCTGATCCTGCTGCTGGTCGTTGTTCTGATTCTGATTTTGATCCTGATTCTGCTGCTCGAGTAGCTTCTTCGTGTAGGCGTAGTTATACTTCGTCTCCTGATCGTCGGGGTTGAGCAGGAGCGAGTTGCGGTAGCTCTGGAGCGCCTCCTGCAACTTCTGCTGTGCAAACTGCGCATTACCCATATTGTAGTAGGCCTCGGCACGCTCGCCCTCGGTGCGGATCGAGTCCTGCGCCGCCTGCTGCAACAGCTGCTCAGCCTCCTCGTAGCGCTCGGTGCGGATCAGGGCCGAAGCCAGATCGTAACGCGCCTCGAACGACGTGGAGTCGTGCTTGAGTGCCTCGCGGTAGCTGTCGGCACTGCGGTCGTAGCGCTCGCGGGCAAACTGACGATTACCCTTGCGCACCAGTCCGCGCTCGGGCATACGCTGTGCCGCAGCCTCGCCCACAGCGACAAAGGCCAACATCAGGGTTAATAATATGTATGCCGTTCTCTTCATAACATTTTCGTTTAATCCTCCTCCGCAGGCTCCTGCTCCACGGGCTTGGTCTGCTCGACAAATGACCACACGGCCTCGTACGAAGCCTCATTCTCCTCGGTCTCGGGCACCGCCTTGGCAAACTTAACCAGATCGGCCGTGCGCAGCACCTGCTGCATATCCATTGCGGCTCGCTGTGGCAGCTCGACCGAGCGCATAGCCTCGATGATCTCGTCCGAGGTCATCTCCATAGCACCCACACCGAAGCGTGCGGCCAGATAGCGACGCAGGATATCCGTCAGGGTTGAGTAGTAGAGTTTATGTCGATCGTGCTGACACAGACGCAGCACATACAATCGCTCCAACGCACGGAAAGCCTCCTCGTGCGGCAACAGCGGGGGTGCGGGGTGAAAGATGTCCGAGAGGCTCTTACCATAGTGGCGCATAACACGCAGGGCGATGTAGATACCTAATGCTATAACCACCAGAGCCACAAGCGACCACACGAGATAGCCCGTGATCTCGCCCACACGGAACGGGAGAGTCTTTTGGGGTTTCAGGTCGAAGATGGTGTGCGACGTGGAGTCGATCTCAAAGGTGCCGACGAAGAGCACGATCGAGTCGGGGGCATAGAGCGTATCGACGATATTCTTATCGGCATACATCACCTGCGGGCGGATGCCCATCGGGCCCTCCTGAAAGGCGGCCATACGGAACGACTTACGCAACTTGAGGCGACGGCCGTCGCGCTCTAACGTATCGACGGGCACATCCTCCACCAGCTCGAACTGCTGCCCTGCGGCGGCCGAGAAGTTGGGGAAGATGACCGTCTGCACCAAGTCCTTCTCCACCTCGATCGAGTAGGTGAAGCGGTCGCCGATGCCGATCGAGTCGGGCTCGAAGCTGCCGCTCACACGCGGGGCATTGGCGGGACGCACCACGCCCTCGACCTGCGCCACTACGGGAGCAAAGCCAGCACATAGGAGTAGCGCCACCAGCCAAAGAGATGTGTATGTATAAATTTTTTTCATTGTTTTCTCATTCACAAAGGTAGATTAACGCTCCTCGCAATGACGTTTATTTTATTTCCGCCTCGGATGCTACCCTATCTCTGCTTAAATAGTTTAATGAGCTCCGTGACGTAGTCGCCGTCGGTCGTGATCGTAGCCGTGTCGATGCGGTTGCGACGCAGCAGCTCCTGCACTGCCTCGTCGCGCTGGCGCCAGCTCTCGGCATAGTGTTCTCTCACGCGCGACGACGAGGAGTCGATCCACACCTTGCGTCCCGTTTCGGCATCCTGCAACTCGATGATTCCTACATCGGGCAGCACCGCCTCACGCTCATCCACAACACGGATACCCACCAGATCGTGCTTCGAGCCTGCGATCTTCAGAGCATCCTCCAACGGCTGCTTATCGCGTGGCGAATTCATAAAGTCCGAGAGGATGAAGGTCGTGCAACGCTTCTTATTGACGTTCGTGAGGTATCGCACCGCCTCCGAGATTGCCGTACGCTGCGACTCGGGCTCGAACTTCAGCAGCTCGCGGATGATCATCAGGATGTGGCTACGGCCCTTCTTCGGGGGGATGAACTTCTCCACACGGTCGGAGAAGAAGATGCAACCCACCTTGTCGTTGTTCTGCGCAGCCGAGAAGGCCAGCACGGCAGCGATCTCCGTGATGACGTTCTTCTTCAGACGCTCCGTCGTGCCGAACATACGCGAACCACTCACATCGACGAGCAGCATCATCGTCAGCTCACGCTCCTCCTCGTAGATCTTGATGTGGGGCTTCGACGAGCGGGCCGTGACATTCCAGTCGATATCGCGCACGTCGTCACCCACACGGTACTCGCGCACCTCCGAGAAGGACATACCGCGTCCGCGGAAGGCAGTGTGGTACTTTCCGGCGAAGATCTCGCTGGAGAGGCCGCGCGTCTTGATCTCGATTTTGCGGACTCGGCGGAGGATATCGTTCTCGCTCTGCTGCACGGTTAGGGAACGATTACGTTGTTCAGTATCTTGGTGATGATCTGCTCGGTCGAGATGTTCTCGGCCTCAGCCTCATACGTCAGGCCGATGCGGTGACGCAGCACGTCGTGACACACGGCACGCACATCCTCGGGGATGACGTATCCACGACGACGGATGAAGGCGTAGGCACGCGCTGCCTTGGCCAGCGAGATGCTGGCACGGGGCGAACCTCCGTAGGCGATCAGCGGCTGCAACTTCTCGAGCGAGTACTCCGAGGGCTCACGCGTAGCGAAGATGATGTCGATGATATACTTCTCGATCTTCTCGTCCATATACACATCCTCCACAACGCGGCGTGCCTTCACAATATCCTCGGGCGAGATGACCTTCGCAGGCTGGGGCAAACCCTTGCCCGAGAGGTTCATACGCACGATCTCGCGCTCCTCCTGCTTCTTGGGGTACGAGATCTTGGCCTTGAGCATAAAACGATCGACCTGCGCCTCGGGCAGCGGGTAGGTACCCTCCTGCTCCAGCGGGTTCTGCGTTGCCAGCACGAGGAAGGGCTCGGGCAGCGGGTAGGTCTCGTCGCCGATGGTCACCTGACGCTCCTGCATAGCCTCCAGCAGTGCCGACTGCACCTTGGCGGGCGAGCGGTTGATCTCGTCGGCCAGCACGAAGTTGGCAAAGACGGGACCCTTGCGCACCACGAAGTCCTCGCTCTTCTGCGAGTAGATCAGCGTACCGATCAGGTCGGCGGGCAAGAGGTCGGGTGTAAACTGTATGCGCGAGAAGTTGGCATCGACAGCCTTGGCCAGCGTGGTGATGGCCAGCGTCTTGGCCAATCCGGGAACACCCTCTAACAGGATGTGACCGTTGGAGAGAAGGCCAATCAAAAGCGTATCGACCAGATGGCTCTGGCCGACGATCGTTTTGCCCATCTCCTGGCGCAGTGTATCGACAAAGACGCTCTCGCGCTCGATGCGCTCGTTGAGCTCTTTGATGTTGATTACTTCACTCATTGTTCTATCTGTTATTTTTTGTATATATTCCTAAACGAATCGGATGCGAATATTATTGCAAAGATATGAAAAATCTGCAAATTATGCTCTCCGAGGGGTTTAATTGTTACTCGGCGGAGATCGTCGTGGGCAAAAAATTGATAAAAGGTGGGCTTGCGTATTATATATTTTGGTATTTTTGCATCTAAAAACCAACCAACTATGAAACGAATTTTTCGGATTTTACTCCTTATACTCCTCAGCGTTGCATCTTCGGCTGTCTCGGCGCAGGAGAGTACCCAGCCCAAGGGCAAGGCCATCATCAACATCTTCGCCAACTTCCACACAGGCTTCGGTCATCTCGGCGACACACGCGGCTTTGCGATGGATCGCAGCTACTTCGGCTACCAATACTCGTTCGACAACGGGCTCGAGTTCCGTGCCGTGATGGATGTGGGCAAGTCGAGCGACGTGGGCGATATGCAACGTGTGGCCTACATCAAAAATGCACTGGTGCGCTGGCGCTCGGGACGCCTGACGCTCAGCGGCGGTCTGATCTCGACGACGAGCTTTAAGGTGCAGGAGGATTTCTGGGGCTACCGCTATATGAAGATGGTGTTGCAGGACTACTACAAGTTTGCGAGCAGCGCCGACCTCGGCCTCTCGGTGCAGTATAAGTTCTCGGAGTGGCTCTCGGCCGATGTCATTGTGGTCAATGGCGAGGGCTATAAGAAGATACAATCCTTCGACGGCTTGCAGTATGGTCTGGGTGCTACGCTCACCCCCGCCAAAGGGCTGACGCTGCGATTGTACGGCAGCGTGAACGAGCACGTTGATGAGGGACACCGCAATAGCGCTGTCTATGCCGCCTTTGCGGGCTATCGGTGCGATGCATTCTCGCTCGGTGCTGAGTATAACCGTGTCGAGAATATGGGCGGTGTCGAGGATCACCACATCGACGGCGTGTCGCTCTACACCACGGTGCGTCTGGGTGGCCGCGTGAACGCCTTTGCCCGCTACGACGAGATCTTCTCGAAGAGCGACTGGAACATCTCGAAGGACGAGACCACGCTGCTGGCTGGCATCGAGGTGCGCCCGAACAAGTATATCAAGATCTCGCCCAACCTGCGCTACGACATCGCCAAAGGAGCTGGCGTCAGCAACAAGTGTATGGCCTACATCAGCTGCTTTTTCGGGTTTTAGGGGACGGACGTGACCTGCGTGTTGCCTTGCTTACTCGGTTTTTTGCTTTGTTTCGGCTTTGTTTGGGGCAGTTTCGGGTCTTCCTCTGTCCCGTTTCTGTGCAGAGAATACTTTGAGAAAGTCCCAAGAGCACCCCGAAAATACTTCGTGAGCACTCCGACCTCTCCCCGAAAACACCCCGAAAAACCTTCGAGAACGCTCCGACCTCTCCCCGAAAAACCTCCGAAAAATGGGTTGTGAGGGGGAAAATCAACATTTTTTGCATTTTTTTTGCAGAAAAATTTGCAGAGTCCGTTTTTTGCCGTATATTTGCATCATCAAACTAATGGTGGATTCATCTAAGGGCTAGGATACGTGCCTCTCACGCACGACATAGGGGTTCGAATCCCCTATCCACTACAAAAGGCGCTGAACATCAGCGCCTTTCTTATTTTGCAGCTATTTTTGACCATTAAGCCCATATTTAAAAGCCATCAACAATGAATCGACATACATTATTTACTTTGCCATAAAGCATAAGAGCCTGCCTAACATTTTTTAATTGTTAGACAGGCTCTTTTATTAATCATCCACACTCCTACAACTCCTTCACGCGGATGTTGCGGTACTTGATGCCCTCGCCGTGGCCC
>CAZWHN010000078.1:0-8050 GCA_964633635.1 uncultured Alistipes sp.
CGTGGAACATTGCCGAGAAGGTCGGCTCGGCTCTACTACAAGCCGTTGTGAGTATTGTTGTTGCCAACCGTATTATGCCCATAGATATGGGTATTGTAGCGGTGCTGACGGTATTTATCACGTTGGCGCAACTTGTAGTCGATAGCGGTTTCTCGCAGACTCTTATCCGCAAGGGCGAGCCGAGCGAGGGCGACTATGTGGCCGTATTTCGTTTTAACATCCTATCATCCGTTACATTGTATCTCATACTTACGGCCATCGCGCCGTTTGTAGCCTCTTATTATGGATGGCCACTACTTGCCGAGGTGGCTCCCATACTATTTCTATCGCTGCCGCTCAACGCTTTGGGCGTTATACATAACACGATGATGGTTCGTGATATGCGCTTTGCGGAGTTATCGACAATGACATTCACATCTATCGTGGTTAGCGGCATCGTCGCCATCGCAATGGCCGTAGCAGGTATGGGTATTTGGGCATTGGTCGGACAGCGTTTGAGTACGATGGCGACAAAGTCGGCTCTGCTATGGTGGCATAGTAGTTGGCGACCACGCAAGAGCTCGACACAAGGTGCGTTGCGCGAGATGGCCCCCTTCAGCCTGCGTCTGATGACTACTGAGATTATCACATCTATTTACAACAACATCTCGCAACTCTTCATCGGCAAGATCTATTCGGGCTCTGCGCTCGGTTGTTTCAATCAGGCACAGAAGTTGGTCTATATGCCCTACTCGATGATTCAATCCATCCAGAGCGTCACATTCCCCGCCCTATCGCGCATTAAGGACGAAGAAGAGAAGTTTGCCGAGAGTTATCGACTTGTAGTGATGGCCACGTCAATGATTATGTTCCCCGTGATGGCGGGATTGATTGCTACGGCAGAGGATTTCTACACATTGCTACTCAAACCCGACTGGCATCCAGCCATACCCTACTTTCGGATTATGTGTATAGGAGGTTTTCTGTATCCCCTACTATACATATCGTACAACATCCTGAAAGTCAAGAGCGACGGCAGAGTAATCCTACGCTTGGAGGTTATCAAGCGTGCCATTATGACCGTCATACTGGTAGTGACTATCCCCATCAGCGTAAAGGCTGTGGCTCAGGGATTGGTGCTGTCGGTTGCGTACGAGATGGGGCTTAATACCTGGTCGGCAATGCGTTATGTGCGTATCGGACTTTTGCGACTTGTCCGAACGATTCTGCCAATAGCCTTGCTGACAACAGCTATGTATGCATTGGTCGTGTATGTGGGCGATTTAGGTGCAGAGTGGTGCATCGGGGCACGCCTTGCGGTGAAGATACTGACGGGCGTTACGGTCTATGTCGTAGGAGGTTTTCTATTCCGCTTGGAGGCGTTCCGCGAGGGCCTCGCCCTTGTGAAACGATTTATACAAAAAAGGCATAACCCGTAGGTTACGCCCTCTGTATTTTTGGTCTCCTATTTCATCAACTCCTGCTCGGCTTGCAGAGCCGCAGTGTAATCAATCTTATGACGGGCAAATTTTGCCGCAATACCATCTAAGCAGAGGTTGCCGATACTACCCTCGTGAGTGTGGTGCAACTCACGACCATCGTGCTCGTAAGTACCCTCCTGCACACGCATACCCACCTCACGATAGGCATCACGGAAGGGAACACCCTTGGCCACAGCATCGTTCACATCCTCGACCGTGAAGAGATACTTATATATATCGTTGTGCAGAATATCGCGGTTGATCCACATCTGCTCGATACCCTCGCCGACCATACGCACCACGTCACTTAACTCCTTGAACGCTGGAACGTAGATCTCCTTCGTGAGCTGCATATCGCGGAAATAACCCGACGGCAGATTTGTAGCCACAAGCGTCACCTCCATAGGCAGAGCCTGCAAGCGGTTGCACTTGGCACGCGAGAGCTCGAAGATGTCGGGATTCTTCTTGTGAGGCATAATGCTCGAGCCTGTGGTGAAGGCGTCGGGCAACTTCACAAAGCCGAAGTTTGCGCACGAGTAGAGGCATACATCCTGTGCCAGACGACCTATCGTCGCAGCCACGGCAGCAATGGCCGTAAGCACCGTACGCTCGGTCTTACCACGCTGCATCTGCGCATAGACCGAGTTATAGGCCAGATCCTCGAAACCTAAAAGACGTGTTGTCATCGTTCGATCGAGAGGCACCGACGAGCCATAGCCAGCACCCGATCCCAGAGGGTTGGTGTTCACAAGGTCATAGGCGGCACGGAGCATCAACATATCGTCGGCCAGCGACTCGGCATAGGCGCTGAGCCACATACCGAACGACGATGGCATAGCCACCTGCATATGGGTGTAGCCAGGCATCAGCACATCCTTATACTCCTCGGCCTTGGCCATCAGCGTCTGGAACAGACTCTCGACACTCTGCTGCAACGAGATAAGTGCGCTACGCGAGAATAGCTTCAGATCGACCATCACCTGATCGTTGCGCGAGCGGCCCGTGTGGATGCGCTTGCCTGCGTCGCCACACATCTCGGTGAGCATAAACTCCACCTGCGAGTGTACATCCTCGACACCCTCCTCGATGGTAAATTCACCCGCCAGCACCGAGGCGTAGATTCGTTTCAATCCCTCGGCCAGAGCGTCGTGATCCTCATCGGAGAGCAGGCCAATCGAACGGAGCATCTTCATATGCGCCATATTGCCCAGCACATCGGCCTCGGCCAGATAGAGGTCCAACTCGCGGTCGCGACCAACGGTAAACTCCTCGACAAACTGATCGGTCGAGTATCCTTTATCCCAAAGTTTCATATTATCAGCGTTTTTCTATTTTCAAATTATCCAACAGAGCGCAATACACCCCCATCGCCTCGTCAATCTCCTCAAGGAGAATATACTCATCGGCCGTATGCGAACGAGCACTATCGCCTGGGCCCAGCTTCAACGTCGTGAAGGGCATAACAGCCTGATTCGACATCGTGGGCGACCCAAAAGGCACTCTACCCATTGCCACCAAACGCTCTACGGCAGGATGGTCCAGCGCAATGGCCGACGAATTGAGATGCGTCGATCGAGGCTGCACATCGCACTCCACCGCAGCACGGATCAACTCCAGCAGCTCCTCGTTGCGGTAGCACTCATTAACCCTCACATCGACCATAAATCGGCACTCGGCGGGGACGACGTTATGCTGCGTTCCAGCCTCCACGCCCGTGACGGTCATCTTAACGGCTCCCAAAAGTGGCGACACACGCTCGAAGCGATGCCGACGGAACCACTCTATATCCTTCAGCGCCTTGTAGATGGCATTTATACCCTCCTCGCGGGCTGCGTGACCAGCCTTGCCGTGAGCTACACAATCCAGCACCATCAAACCCTTCTCTGCAACGGCAGGTTGCAACGAGGTAGGCTCGCCCACAATGGCAAAGTCTATCGGCGGAAGTTCCGACAAAACGGCTCTCACACCGCCCGCACCCGTCACCTCCTCCTCGGCCGAAGCGAGCATAATGAGGTTGTAGGGCTGCACGCTCTGCGACAGACGCACAAAGGTCGCCATCATAGAGACCAAGCTACCGCCCGTGTCGTTGCTACCCAAGCCATACAGACGTCCATCCTCCACCTCGGGGTTGAAAGGATCGCGCCTCCACGCTCCGTTGGGCTTGACCGTGTCAAGATGGGCATCGAGCAGGATCGTAGGCTTCTGCTCGTCGTGCGCCCACGCCTCGGCCCAGACGTTGTTTCCCCAACGATGCGGGGCAAATCCCCAACGCTCGAACTCAGCCACAATAATCTCGGCCACAGCCGCTTCGTCGCGACTGAGTGAGGGGGTCGAGATGAGCCTCTGGAGCAGATCTATGGCTTGCTGTGTGGTCATATTATTTCGTAACTACGGTACCGCCTGTAAGGTTCGAGGGCGAGGTGATGCGCACGGCACCCACACCCGACTCGATGGTTTTGTAGGCGTTATCAATCTTGGGAATCATTCCCGAATGAATCTTCTCGGCGGCTCGCAACTCGGCATAGAGCGCAGGGGTTATTGTCGGAATGAGCGACGACTCGTCATCGACATCCAGCAACACACCCGCCTTGTCGAGCGTAAAGACCAGCTCCACGTCGTACTTGCGAGCCAAGCCCATAGCCACAGCCGAAGCCACACTATCGGCATTGGTGTTGAGCAACTCGCCCTCGGGTGAGAAGGTAATGGGCGAGATGACGGGTATAGCACCATTATCGAGCAGCAGCGCCAGCACATCGGCATCGACCGTATCGACATCGCCCACCAATCCCCAATCAATATCCTTGACGGGACGACGGTGCGACTTCACCACAGCCATATCGCAGCCCGACAATCCGCAAGCATTCACTCCACGAGCCTGCAAAGCCGCAACAACACGCTTATTGGCCAGACCAGCATAGGCCATAACGGCTATGTCCAACGTAGCGGCATCGGTGATGCGACGACCCTCGTGCATCTTCACCTCGACACCCAACTTCTCGGCCAAGTGCGATCCCATCACACCACCACCGTGTACCAAGACGAACGCCTCGTCGAGCGACGCCAGATGGTCACACAACGAAGCGAGTACGTCCACATTCTCGATCAGCTTGCCGCCGATCTTAATAACTTTTATCTTCATTCCTTAGCTTTTTACATACCCAACTCCTCGCAGGTTGCACGGAAGGCCTCGACGAAGCGATCGACCTCCTTCTCGCCCACAACCAGTGGCGGCAACAGACGCAGAGTGAACTGACCCGAAAGGCCCGTCATAATGTGATGCTTCTCGCGCAGCACCTTGCGGAACTCTGCCTGCGGAACACTAAGGTCGATACCGATCATAAGGCCGCGACCACGAATATCCTTCACGCCGCTTGTGCCCTTGATGGCCTCGAAGATCTTCTCGCCCATCACGCGAGCATTCTCGACAAGTCCCTCAGCCTTAATCACATCGGCCACAGCTATAGCCGCTGCACAAGCCAGATGGCTACCGCCGAACGTGGTACCTAACATACCCTTCTTTGCGGGAATCTTGGGCGAGATGATGATCGCACCCACGGGGAAACCGTTGGCAATACCCTTGGCCATCGACACGATGTCGGCCTCGACGCCCGACCACTGGTGAGCAAAGAAGCGTCCGCTACGACCAAATCCCGACTGCACTTCGTCCATAATGAGCAGCGTACCCGTGCGGTCGCACTCCTCGCGAGCAACCTTGAGGAAATCATCCTCGGCCATACGGATACCACCCACGCCCTGAATAGGCTCGATGATAACGGCTGCATACTCGCCCGTCGAGAGCTCGGCCTTGAGCGCCTCCACGTCGTTCAGGTTGATGAAGGTCACATTCTCGGTCTTATTCGCAGGGGCCTGAATCGAGGGATTATCCGACAACGCTACGGCCATACTCGTACGACCGTGGAACGCACCGTGCATAGCCAGCACGCGGGCTCGCCCCGTGGTGAAGGATGCCAACTTGACAGCATTCTCGTTAGCCTCGGCACCGCTGTTGCAGAGGAAGAGTTCGTAATCGGGATAGCCCGTCAGCGGGCCCAACTTCTCGGCCAGCTCGACCTGCAAGCCGTTGACAACGGCGTTAGAGTAGAAGCCGATCTTAGAGATCTGCTCGGTGATCTTCTCGACATAGTGAGGATGGGTGTGACCAATCGAAATCACGGCGTGACCGCCGTAGAAATCGAGGTACTCAACACCGTTTCGATCCCAAAGGTAGGCACCCTCGGCCCTTACGGGCTCCATATCGAGCAGAGAATATACATCAAAAAGTTTCATACGTCTTTGTTTTAGAAGTAATTGGCCTTCAACTTAAGGCCCGCATCTTCAGCCAGCCCGAACATCAGGTTCATATTCTGCACGGCCTGACCCGAAGCACCCTTCGTAAGATTGTCAATAACCGCAGTGATGAGCAGCTTACGGCCCGTCTTCTGCAACGAGAGGAAGCAGTAGTTGGTATTGACCACCTGCTTCATATATACGGGCTTATCGCTCACGCAGACGAAGGGATGAGAGGCGTAGTACGACTTATAGATCTCCACGATCTTCTCCAGATCCTCATCCAGACGCACCACCACGTCGCTCATAATACCTCGCGTGTGGCAACCACGCACGGGGACAAAGGCGATGTCGATCTGCGCAGATCCACCTGCCGCCATCACGGTCTCGCCAATCTCGCCTAAATGCTGGTGGGTGAATACCTTGTAGTTCGAGAGGTTAGCCGAGCGGTTGCTAAAGTGGGTGTCGCCCGTAGGCTTCTGGCCTGCACCAGTCGAGCCTGTAATGCCCGTCACGGTAACCTCCTCGGGCAGAATACCCGCCGCAGCCAACGGGATGAGAGCCAAGTTGATCGACGTGGCAAAGCAACCCGGATTGGCAACGCAACGGCAACCGCGAATCTTCTCACGATTAAGCTCGGGAGCGCCATATACAAACTCGCCAGCATCGGCCTTAAGGCGGAAATCGTTGCTAAGGTCGATGATCTTCACACTCGCGGGAACCGGGTTCTCCTCGAGGAACTTAGCCGAATTGCCGTGACCCATACAGATGAAGAGCACGTCGATCTGCCCGAAGTCGATGGCCGAGAAGCGCAGATCGCTATACAGCAGATCGCTATGCACCGACGAGATGGGCTCGCCATCGTGCGACGAACTCTGGATGTACTTCAGCTCCGCCTCGGGATGGTTAATCAAGATGCGAATCAACTCGCCTGCGGTATAGCCCGCACCACCTGCTATTGCTACTCTGATCATTACTCTTCGTCGGGATTTACTGCGTGATAAATCTTCAGTGGCATCGACGTAATCTTCGTGAAGCCCTTAACATCGTCGGCCGTCCAAGCGTTGTTCATCTCGCCATACTCGGCAAACTTGGCGTTCATCAGATCGTGCTCCGACTCGATGCCGACCAACGTGAAGGTGTAGGGACGCAGCGTCAGGAACACCTTACCCGATACGTTGCGCTGGCTATTCTCCAGGAACTTCTCGATGTCGCGCATAACGGGCTCTGAGTACATAGCCTCGTGCATAAACATTCCGTACCACGTTCCGAGCTGATCCTTCCAGTACTGCTGCCACTTGGTCAGCGTATGCTTCTCCAGCAGCTCGTGTGCCTTGATGATAAGCATCGGGGCAGCAGCCTCGAAACCTACACGGCCCTTGATGCCGACGATAGTATCGCCAACGTGAGTATCGCGGCCGATAGCCCAAGCCGAACCGATGGCCTCCAGCTTATTGATAGCCTCCACGCCACATACAGCCTCGCCATTAACGCCAACGACCTCGCCATTCTTAAACTCGATCTCGAGCGACTCCGTACCCTCCTTCTGCAGCTGCGAGGGATAAGCCGTATCGGGCAGATTGGTAGCCGAGCAGAGAGTCTCCTTGCCACCTACCGATGTGCCCCAAACGCCCTTGTTGATCGAGTACTCCATCTTCGTGAAGTCGGCCTCGAAGCCATTCTCCTTCAAGTAGTTGATCTCATACTCGCGGGTGAGTTTCATATCGCGTGTGGGGGTGATGATCTCCACCTGCGGAGCAAACACCTCGAAGGTAAGGTCGAAACGTACCTGATCGTTACCCGCACCCGTCGAGCCGTGAGCGATAGCGTCGGCTCCGATCGAGTTGGCATAGTTGACGATGGCCAGCGCCTGGAACGTACGCTCCGAGCTAACCGAGATGGGATAGGTCTTGTTACGCAGCACGTTGCCCATAACCATATACTTGATACACTTGCCGTAGTAGTCGCCCGTCACGTCGATATTGACGTGCTGCTTGGCGCCCAACTGATAGGCACGCTTCTCAACCGCAGCCAGCTCCTCGGCCGAGAAACCACCCGTGTTTGCCAGCGCGGTATAGACCTCGTAACCCAACTCCTTGGTGAGGTACATCACGCAAAACGAGGTATCCAAACCTCCACTGTAAGCCAATACAACTTTTTTCATTTCTATATCTTCTTATTTTATTTATTCCACATTCAACAAACGCTTCCACCACGGTTTAGCCATCATCTCAGCCTTAACCGCCTTGCGGATTTTAGCCTCCAGCTTGAGCATCTCTGCCTCATTATTTTTCATCTGCTGC
>CAZWHN010000079.1:0-6091 GCA_964633635.1 uncultured Alistipes sp.
AGGGCATCCACAGGCTCGCCGTTGAGCAGAATATCGAGCTTGGCCAGCTTCGAGGGCTGATAGCCCGTGCGGTGGTAGTCGAACGAGGCGTAACCCTTCGAGATACTCTTCAGCTTGTCGTAGAAGTCGAAGACGATCTCCGAGAGCGGCATTTCGAAGTTGATCTCCACACGATCCTGCGTGATGAAGTTCTGGTTCTTCATCACACCTCGCTTGTCGATGCAGAGCTTGATCACCGCGCCGAGGAAGTCGGCCTTGGTGATAATCTGGGCGTTGATGTAGGGCTCCTCGATCGATGATACCTTCGTTACTTCGGGCAGTCCCGAGGGGTTGTGAACCTCCAGCACCTCGCCCGAGGTGGTGGTGATGCGATACGACACGTTCGGAACGGTGGTGATCACATCCATATCGAATTCGCGGTACAGTCGCTCCTGAATGATCTCCATATGCAGCAGGCCGAGGAATCCGCAACGGAATCCAAATCCGAGCGCCAGCGACGACTCGGGCTCGAAGGTTAGCGAGGCGTCGTTGAGTTGCAACTTCTCGAGCGAAGCACGCAGATCCTCATACTGGTCGGCCTCGACGGGATAGACACCCGCAAAGACCATCGGCTTCACATCCTCAAATCCAGCAATGGCCTCCGTGCAGGGGCGTGCCATCGAGGTGATGGTGTCACCCACCTTTACATCCTTCGAGTTCTTGATTCCCGAACAGATGTAACCCACGTCGCCCGAGCGGATCTCCTGACGCGGCGACATCTTGAGCTTCAGAACGCCCACTTCGTCGGCATCGTAGTCGTTGCCCGTGTTGAAGAACTTGACGTGGTCGCCCTTGCGGATGGTGCCGTTGAAGACACGGAAGTAGGCGATAATACCACGGAAGGGATTGAATACCGAGTCGAAGATCAGCGCCTGCAACGGAGCATCGTCGTCGCCCTTGGGGGCGGGGATACGCTCGACGATGGCCTCCAGCACATCCTCAATACCCTGTCCCGTCTTACCCGATGCCAAGAGTATATCCTCCTCGCTGCAGCCGATCAGATCCATCACCTGATCCTTCACCTCGTCAATCATTGCCGACTCGACGTCAATCTTATTCAGCACGGGGATGATCTCCAGATCGTTGCCGATGGCGAGGTAGAGATTCGAGATGGTCTGCGCCTGAATACCCTGTGTGGCATCCACCACCAGCAATGCTCCCTCGCACGAAGCGATGGCTCGTGACACCTCGTACGAAAAATCGACGTGTCCCGGGGTGTCGATAAGGTTCAGGACATAGGTCTCGCCATTGCGAGCCTTATACTCCATCTGGATGGCGTGGCTCTTGATGGTGATACCCTTCTCGCGTTCGAGGTCCATATCGTCCAGCACTTGCGACTGCATCTCGCGCTGGCCTAACGTATTAGTAAACTCCAAAAGTCGGTCGGCCAAGGTCGATTTGCCGTGGTCGATATGGGCTATGATACAAAAATTGCGAATCTTTTTCATTATATATAAATACAAGTAAGCGTGCAAATATACGAATATTCAACCGCTTGAGCAAAATTATTGTATCTTTGCAACGTAAAAAATCAAAAACAACGATTTTTATTGCCCAAAATTTCATAAAATTAAAGACTCCGCACGATGAATTCGATAGAGAAATATGCCCGTTTGGTGAAGTTTTCGCACACTATCTTCGCAATGCCGTTTGCGATGTTGGCCTTTGTCTATGCCCTGACCACCAGCGCTGCTGCGCCACACAACTCCTCGCCTGCGTGGTGGCTGACACTGCTCGTGCAAGTTGTTCTGTGTATGGTCTTTGCACGCAATGTGGCGATGGGATTCAACCGCTGGGCCGACCGCGATATCGACGCCCGCAACCCCCGTACTGCCACGCGCGAGATACCCGCAGGAGTGGTCTCGCCCCGTGCGGCGTTGTGGTTCGTGGGGGTGAATGCTGTGCTCTTTATCATCACGGCCTCGACCATCAACCGCCTGACAGCTCTGCTCTCGCCCGTGGCTCTCTTTGTGGTGATGGCTTACAGCCTCTGCAAGCGCTTTACTTCGATGGCCCATTTAGTGCTGGGCTTGGCACTCGGCATCGCCCCCGTGGGTGCATTTATCGCCGTTACGGGAACGATCACTTTCGAGATATGTCTGCTCTCGTTAGTTGTGCTTACGTGGACGGGCGGCTTCGACATCATCTACGCCTTGCAAGACCGCGACTTCGACCGTCAGGAGGGACTGCACTCGATCCCCGCACATTTCTCACCCACGGTATCGCTTGCCATCAGCGTGGCGTTGCACGTTGTGAGCATCGTGGCACTGGTACTGTTCGTTCAGGGACTCCCCACGTCGGTGTGGACGTGGTTGGGAGTGGGTATGTTTGCCGCTATTCTTACATTGGAGCATATCCTCGTAACCCCCACCCGCACACGACACATCGGCATAGCCTTCGGCACGCTCAACGGCTTGGCGTCGCTCTCGCTCGCCACACTTGCAATCATCGGACTACTCACCGCATAGCGTATGTGGCTCTATTTAGCTTTTCTCTCGGCCATTGGGCTGGGACTCTACGACGTTGCGAAGAAGCAGGCGCTGCGCGATAACTCCGTACCGACGGTGCTGCTGCTCAACACCCTCTTTTCGACCCTCTTCTTTCTGCCCGCAATACTCGCTGGATCATTGGGGTGGGGTTGGTTCGACGGCACACTGCTGCACATCACACCGCAGGGCATCGAGGCTCACGCGCTGGTGATCGTCAAGGCTTGTATAACCCTCACGTCGTGGATTTTTGGATACATCGGCATCAAGCATCTACCCATCACCATCGTCGGCCCGATCAACGCCACACGCCCCGTCATCGTGCTCGTGGGAGCATTCATAATCTTTGGCGAGCGACTGAACCTGATGCAGTGGACGGGTGTGGCTCTTGCGCTGGTCTCGATCTTCCTTCTGAGCCGTGCGGGTAAGCGCGAGGGTATCGACTTCGTTCGCAACCGCTGGATCCTTTTCGTAGCAATAGCCGCCGTGTTGGGTGCTGTGAGTGGACTCTATGACCGTCACATCCTCAGGGAGTTGGAGCCTCTCTTTGTGCAGAGTTGGTTCTGCACCTATCAGGCTGCGATGATGGCCATTGTAGTGGGTGTGATGCACTTGCGAGGACGACTTCCAGCGTTTCATTGGTCGTGGGCCATTCCGCTCATCTCGATCTTCCTCACGGCAGCTGATATGGCCTACTTTGTGGCGCTCTCGAGCGACGAGGCTATGGTCTCGGTGGTCTCGATGATACGCCGCTCGTCGGTGGTGGTGTCGTTTGCCTGCGGAGCAATGCTCTTTGGCGAAAGGAATCTGCGAGCAAAGGCTATCGACCTGGCGCTCATTCTCGTCGGAATGATTTTTCTGTGGATCGGCAGCCGATAATTAAGAATTAATTATTACCTTTGTCGATTAGTTGGAAATCAAAACGTAAAAAACAATACAATATGGAAATCTCTTTCAATTGGTTAAAGAAGTATATCGACACCGACCTCACGGCAGCCGAGGTGGCTACCATCCTCACGGACATCGGTCTGGAGGTTGAGGATTTTCGCAAGGTGGAGACCATCCGCGGCGGCTTGCAGGGCGTCGTGGTGGGCTATGTGGCCGAGTGCTGGGACCACCCCGATTCGGATCACCTGCACGTCACTAAGGTCGATGTTGGCACGGGCGAGCCTCTGCAGATTGTCTGCGGTGCGCCCAACTGCCGTCAGGGACTGAAGGTGCTGTGTGCTACGGTGGGATCGGTTCTCTATCCCAACGGTGGCGACGAGGAGTTTAAGATCAAGCGCAGCAAGATCCGTGGCGTCGAGTCGCTCGGTATGCTCTGTGCCGAGGATGAGTTGGGCATCGGAGCTTCGCACGCTGGCATTATGGAGCTTTCGGAGGATGCTGTTGTCGGCACACCCGCCCGCGACTATCTTGGTATCAAGGACGACTACCTGATCGGCATTGGTCTTACCCCCAACCGTGTGGATGCCGCTTCGCACATCGGCGTAGCACGCGATTTGGCAGCCTACCTGCGCTCGCAGGGTAAGGATGTGAAGGTTGTGCTCCCCTCGGTGGAGGACTTCGCGGTGGATAATCACGACCTTACGATCGACGTTGTGGTTGAGAATCAGGCTGCTGCACCCCGTTATGCGGGTCTTACGATCACCGACTGCAAGATCGCACCTTCGCCCGAGTGGATGCAGAACGAACTGCGTGCCGCAGGCATCAACCCTAAGAACAATCTGGTGGACATCACCAACTACATACTCTTCGAGCTGGGCCAGCCCCTGCACGCCTTCGATGCCGATAAGATCGAGGGTGGCAAGGTGGTTGTAAAGTGCTGCGAGGAGGGCACACCCTTCGTTACTCTCGATGGCGTTGAGCGCAAGCTCTCGGCAGAGGATCTGATGATCTGCTCGGCTGAGCGTCCGATGTGTATCGGTGGTGTGTTCGGCGGTCTGGATTCGGGTGTGAGCGACACCACGAAGAACATCTTCCTCGAGAGTGCATACTTCAACCCCGTCTCGATTCGTCGTTCGGCCAAGCGTCACGGCCTCTCGACCGACGCATCGTTCCGTTTTGAGCGTGGTATTGACCCCAACATTCAGGTATATGCGCTGAAGCGTGCCGCAATGCTCTTCAAGGAGCTGGCTGGCGGTAAGATCTCGAGCGAGATCATCGATCTGAACCCCACTCCCGCCGAGGACTTCGTATTCGAGCTCTCGCTCGACCGCGTGAATTCCCTCATCGGCAAGGAGATCCCCGAGCAGACCGTTCGCACGATCCTCGAGGCTCTGGAGGTGAAGATTCAGAAGGAGGAGGGTCGCGTGCTGACCGTTGCCGTGCCGCCCTACCGTGTGGATGTGCAGCGTGAGGCCGATCTGGTGGAGGATATCCTGCGTATCTACGGCTACAACAATGTGGAGATCCCGCAGGCCGTACACTCAACGCTGTCGTACGCTCCGCGTCCCGATAAGAACCGTCTTGTAAACATCGCAGCCGACCATCTGGCAGCGGTTGGTTACACCGAGATAATGTCGAACTCACTCACCAAGGCTGCCTACTACGAGGGACTCTCGTCGTACAAGGCCGAGCAGTGTGTGAAGATTATGAACCCGCTGAGTGCCGACCTCAACGTGATGCGTCAGACGTTGCTCTTCAACGCATTGGAGGCTGTGGAGCTCAACGTAAATCACCGCAATGCCGACCTGAAGCTCTTCGAGTTGGGTAACTGCTATCAGTTCCACCCCGAGATAGAGGCCGACGAGGAGAAGCCTCTGGCACGTTACAGCGAGTCGTACCGCATCGGTATCACCGTGACGGGTCTGGATGCTACCCCCTCGTGGAATGTGAAGGCTGCCAAGGCCTCATTCTACACGCTTCGCACAGCGGTTGAGAAGCTACTGCGTCGCTTCGGCATCGACATCTACACGTTGCGTTCGGAGTCATCGCAGAGCGACCTCTACTCCGACGCTATCGCCTACACGCAGGGCCCCCGCACCGTTGTGGAGATGGGTGTTGTGTCACCTGAGATTCTGCGTCGCTTCGACCTGAAGCAGCCCGTCTATTTCGCCGAGATCGACTTCGACCTGATCGTGCGTGCCGCCAAGAAGCAGCGTATCGCTGTTGAGGAGCTTGCACGCTTCCCCGAGGTTAAGCGAGACTTGGCTCTGCTGGTGGATAAGGGCGTAACTTTCTCGGAGCTGCGCAACATCGCATTCGCAACCGAGAAGAAGCTCTTGAAGCGAGTAACGCTGTTCGACGTATATGAGGGTGACAAGCTGCCCGAGGGCAAGAAGTCGTACGCTTTGGGCTTCACGTTGGAGGATAAGAATCAGACTCTCAACGACAAGGCCATCGAGAAGGCTATGGGCAACCTCCAGCGTCAGTTGGAGCAGAAGGCTGGTGCGCAGGTGCGCTCGTAAGGCCACGTCCATACGATATAAGAGAAAGAGCCTGTCTTCGTTGTAAGACAGGCTCTTTTTATACGTCATTCCACATTTTCGCAACCGAGTCGCGGCCTGATACAAAGTGAGTAGAAGATTCCCATCGCCTTGCTACGCAAGTCGGGGAATGACGTG
>CAZWHN010000079.1:6191-8021 GCA_964633635.1 uncultured Alistipes sp.
CATCTCTGTTTTGTGTGAAAATTATATGCCAATTTAGAATTGCAATATCGCCTGCTCGGCCTCCGAAGCTGAGTCGGTGAGCGAGAGTAGTAGATTCTTATATCGTCCCTCGGCTTGCAGCTGCTCCAGCAGTGGATAGACGGGAATTGTCTGCTGCCAATGCTCACGCCCGAGAAATACCATCGGCGACGAGAAGCCGAAGGTCTTGTAATGGTTCTGTGCCGCATCCTGAAACACCTCCTGCATCGTGCCGGCACTACCGGGCGAGTAGATCACGCCACCCTTGGCGATGGCGAGCAGACCATCCTCGCGGATGCTGTTGTCGAAGTATTTGGCTATGTGGCTGGCAAAGGGTGTGGCGGGCTCGTGACCGTAGAACCACGTCGGGATGCCCACGCTGCGGTAGGCCTCGTTGCGGGGGAAACGCTCCATCACACTGAATGCCAATGCCAACCATCCCCGATCCTCAAACCGTGGTGCCGAGGCCAACATCTCTATCGCCTCGTACAGCTCCTCGTCTGTGCGGCCAGCCATCCACGCACCTAAATGCGTAGCCTCCATAGCTCCAGGGCCACCGCCACTCACCATCAGCTTACTCGCCTCGGTGAGATGCTTCGACGTTAATGCCACCGTGGCATACATCCGATCGGTGCGAGCCACGGCGTGACCACCCATAACGGCCACCACAGCTCGCTCGTCGTACTCCGCAAGCAGGTCGTGCAGTGCGTCGCTGATCGAGTGGTCGTGCAGCGAGCGGGCGAGTGTCTCGCCAATGTCGGACGACTGCCGCCCCTGAGCTATATAGTGTGCATAGACACGACTATCGTAGCAGGCGAGAAACGACTCCTCCACGTCGGGACGATAGCCCGCATAAAGGCTCCCAGCCGAATAAAGTTCAGCTGGAAACATCGTAAAGGGCTTCGGCATCGAGGGGAAGATGTAGCAGTTGTCATCCACCCGCTCACGCATAGCCGCCGTGAGGCGACAACCCATAAAGATGCAGTCGGTGTAGGTATGCTCCGCAGCCCCTTCGATCTGCTCGAAATCAATGGCCTGGAATGCGATGTGGCGCAGGAGCGTATTCTCGCTCAGAAGCGCACGAACCTTGTCGTGGCACTCCACCTCTGTGTAGTTCTTGTTTGGCATAGGCTTAGGTTTTTTACAATATGGGGAACACCATCGGTGCCTGCACCGTCACAAAGTCAGCTCCATTGCCATCCACCGTGCAGGTCACTCGCACCGCCTTGATCGGGCGCGGGGGATTATCTATTGCACCGCCACCCGCTTGAAGGTCGCAGACGCGGGTGAAGGTCTTGCCGTCGTAGCTCACCTCGAAGTAGCCGCCATTGAAGATGTATCGCGGCAGCTGCAGGTTGCCCGTGCGCACCTCCAACCGTCGGCAACGCACCGCCTCGTCGAAGGTGTATAGAATCCAATCGCCCGAGCGTCCCACACGCGATGTGCGGGCAATGCGGCCATAGCCCTCGGCATTGGAGTAGGGGAAGCGTTCACTCTCGGTAATCGACGAGGTGATCGTGACCTTGGGCTGCAGACGACGAAAACGTGCCGTCACACCCGCCTCGGGGCTGTGGGCACCACGACGACGCGTGAGGAAGGCGTAACGCTGGGGCTTATCGGTGGTAATAGGGCCATTGTAAAGGTGTTCGCCCTCTTCGCCAACGATGGTGTAGTAGATGTGCGAACGATCGTCGGTTGAGGCCGAGAGCACACCATTCTTGTAGCTCACCGTGGGCGGGAACAATCGGTAGTCGATGCCCATAGCGTCCATACGGCTGTAATGGCTGCTCTTCAGTCGGTCGTAAAACTCCT
>CAZWHN010000080.1:0-7808 GCA_964633635.1 uncultured Alistipes sp.
TTTTATTATATACAAAAACCTGTCTAACAAAAAACTTGTTAGACAGGCTCTTTTAATATTTTCACGCTAAATAAGTAAATGTAAAACAGGCCTTATGCCTGCGTCATTCCACATTTCCGCAACCGAGTCGCTGGCTGATACAGACTGAGCAGCCTTGCGGAAATGAATGGAATCTTCCTTTGTTAAAATACCTCCCTGATACTGAATCTATACCACAAGATAATCAGTTGATTCCCATCGCCTTGCTACGCAAGTCGGGGAATGACGTTATTTATATGCCTCCCCCCAAGACTCGCCTACAACGTAAAACGCAATCCGAGATTAAGATTAAAGTTCAGCGGTCGATCGCGATAGATGGTCTCGATCGTGCTACCATTGTCGAACCAATATCCCACACCCGGCTCGGCATAGATACCCACCGTGGGGCTGAGGTTAAGCTGCAATCCTGCGCCAGCATTGACCGAGAACTGCAACTCTTTGACCGTGGTGTTGACGCTCTGTCCGCGTTCGCGCACGCCACCAATCACATAATCGGTGCGGAGCGACCCCGACACACACTTCTCAATAAGGCCGCCCGCCGTCAGGTAGAACTGCACTCGGCGCGACTCCCATATCTTATATACAGCCGACAGCGGCAGCCCAATGTAATGCAACGAGAGGCGATCCTCGTAGTAATTCGTCGCACTTCCCGACGAGGAGTCCGAACTGAGCAGCGCATACTGCAAACCGCTCTCCACGGCCCACCTGTCGTTCAAGGCGTAACGCAACGAGAAGCCCGCACGGATGGGTTGATGGTGGTGGATGTCGGTATTCACCCGCTGCGACGAGTCGTAGAGCAACATATCCCCCTCGTCGTTAGCGTAACTCAGCTCATCGTCATTAACACCTCGCGCCACATCGACTCCGCCACTCGTCTCGCCCAAGAGGGCCGAATTGACCATAAAACCCTGCTGCGAGGCGTAGCCGTGGCGACTGCCCGAGAATCCCGATGTGAAGAGGTTGGCCACCAATCGGCCACTTGATGCCCGCGTCGCACGAGCAGGCTGTACGGCATATACTTTCCGAGAGGCGGGAGCGCTCTGGCGAGCCTCGTCACGACGGGCTGTCTTGTTTTGGGCGGGTGCAGCCTCCGCAGGCTTCTGCTCCTCGACCGACTGCTCAATCTGCTCTGTCGGCTCGGCCGTCTGCTCAACTGGCTCGACCACTTGCTCGGCAGGCTGCGATGTGGCCCTTTTCGCTACGGCTTTTGATGCGACCTGCGAGGGCTGCATCATCTGCTTTTTGAGCAAGGTCGGTTGCTCCACTGCGTCTGACGCTGAGGCAGAAGCTGCACCATCGACCAATAGAGTCTCCGTTGTGGGTTGCTGTTCGATTATAGCCGACGAGAGTAGCTGCTCTTCCCTTACATCGGGCTGATGGCGCAGGGTCAGCACTCCCGCACCCGCCACAATGGCCACCACCGCCGCCACAGCCACACGCTGCAACCACAACGGCACCACGCGACCACGTTGCTGCGTAGCAGCCGACTCCTCCCCTACCGTGGGCGCGACTCCCTCGCGAGGGGTACTCGCCTGCGTGGGCAGAGCCTCCATTATATCGTCGAACAGACCTTCGGGTGCATCGGCCTCGAACTCCTCAAGGCGGTGACGCAAATCTTCACTCCAGCGACTCATAACATTAACGAATTTTTCTCTTTATACTCCTTGATATTTCGTGCCAGCAGGCCCTTGGCACGGTGTAGTTGCGAGGCCGACGAGCTCTCGCCTATGCCCAGCAGCTGGGCTATCTCGCGGTGGCTACGCCCCTCGATGACGTAGAGGTTGAAGATGGTTCGGTAGCCTACGGGCAGATCGCGTATCATACGATGCAACACCTCGATGGGTACCCCTTCGGTGGGCTCCTCCGCTGCCTCGGCCATCGGCTCGACCCTCTCGAGCGGCTGCATCGGCGGGCCTTCGCGACGTAGGTATTTGAGCGACTCGGTCACCACGATGCGTGCCATCCACGCCCGCAACGACCCCTCGCCACGATATTCAAATCGCCCAATGGCAGAGAAGATCTTGAGAAAACTCTCCTGCAACACATCGCGCACGGCCTCGTAGCCCAAATAACGCTGCGCTACGGCCGTCAGGTAGCGGATGTGACGGTCGTAGAGAAGGCGCATAGCTGCTTTGTCGCCGCTCTGAACGAGTTGTAGGAGTTCTCTGTCCTGCATTGGGTGAGGGAAATTTTCAACAAGAAAAAGAAGATGTCTAACAAGAGCTATTTTGGGGCTGGTCGCAGCCTGAGAAACCGTAGTTTGCTCGACGCAAATGAGGATTTCGAGGGCAAGCCAGACGACGAAAGAGCCTTGTTAAACACTTCTCAAATTAAAGTTATGTGGGTTATTGCAGTTGCAAAGTAGGACGCACCGCCACCGAACGGCTCACGCTCGGCATATCCTCGCGGGTGCAGTAGTCGAATTCGTGCTCCTTAGCTCCCGTGAACGACTGCCACTTGAGCTTGAGTTTCACCGTCTGGCCGTGGGTGTCGGGCAGCGAACGCAGATCGAAGGCAACCAATCCATCGACCATCTCGCCTCGAACGTCGCCATTGGCATCGTGGCAGAACTCCAGCTCGTAGGGATTCTCGCTACGCGACACGAGGCTCACGCGGTGCTTCGTGCCCACCATACCCGACACGGTCTGGAAACGAAGCGTGAGGTAGCCATCCTCGACGATGGTCACCCAGTCGTCGATAATCTCGACGGGGTCGTCGCCGAAGAATTGCTCCGTGATGCCCGCATAGTCGATGGGCTTGGTGAGGATGTCGTCCATCCAGCTAACACGCACGGCTCGGGTGTAGGGCCCGGGATCGTCGTGTGTCTCGATGTATGCCACCAGCGCACGCACCTCACCCTCGCCATAGGGCGAGCCCTTCATATTGACAGGTTTGAGGGTGGTCTTCTCGTCGAGCTGCATATAGAACGAGTTGGCATCGACGGGCTTGATGGTCACCAGCGCATCGGGCTGAATGGGGTGGTTGGGCATTGTGAAATCTTTGTCGCAGGCCGACAGAGCTGCCACCGAGACGATAGCTGCGGCAATGGCCGTAGCGAGTTTTGAGTTTTTCATATCGATCATTTTTTGTTTTTAATCTGTTTTCAACCATAAAACCTCCAAAATGCAAAATCTTGCATCGTCCGTTCTACTTTTTTCGGGGAGAGGCTATTTTTTCTATCGAACGACCTTCGATCCACAGCTTACCCATCCCCCAAAAATCCTCAACACAAAAAAACGTATGCCGAGGCCGATAAATTTTGTTCTCCGCGCGAGTTGTGTTATATTTGCAGGCGTAACGACTATGTTACATTCGCTCTACCTACAAAGGATAAACTCGGTCGGGGCGTCGCACGCTCCGTCCATCCAAAACGCAAAGATATGCAAAGAAATTTAATATACTCGCTTCTCTCGATCGCGCTGCTCAGCGTGGGATGGTTGGGAGGCAGCGGACTGACGGCTCTGGTGGGATTGGTTCCCCTGCTCTACATCAGCTCCTCGGCGGGCGACTCGGCCCGTGAGTGGTGGCGTGTGGCGATGTGGGCGGCCATCACCTTCATCGGCTGGAATGTGGCCACCGTGTGGTGGATCTGGAACGCAACGCCCATCGGCCCCATTGCGGCAGCATTCTTCTCGACGTGGTGGAATATGGTGGCTTTTATGCTCTATCACTACGTCTCGAAGCGTGCCCCCAAAGCCCTTGCCTACACACTTTTGGTGGTGGCGTGGGTGGCTGCCGAGCACCTCTACACCCACACCGAGGTGGTCTCGTTCCCGTGGTTGGCGTTGGGTAATGCCTTCTCGGGTAGCGTGTGGGCTGTGCAGTGGTACTCGCTGACGGGCTCGGCTGGAGGATCGCTGTGGGTGGTGATTGCGAATATCGCTGTCTTCGAGGCGTTGCGCGAGCGCCGACTCTGGAGCGCCATCCGTGCGGCGGCGATTGTGGTGGTGCCGATTGTGGCTTCGCTGGCTATCTACCTCACCTATTCGCCCCAGAGCGAAGTGGCTCGCGTGGCTGTCGTGCAACCCAACATCGACTGCTATGAAGAGAAATTCAGCAGCACGGCCACCGAGCAGATGAACAATTTTTACGACCTGCTTGCCGACGTACCTGCCGATACGGAGGTGATCGTTCTGCCCGAGACGGCTCTGCCCGAGACCATCAACGACGATAAGCCCCAGCAGGCGGCTTCGGTTGCGGGACTCACGGCTGCGATTGCGAAGAGTCACCCCAACGCTATGGCGGCGGTGGGTGCCTCGACGATAAAGTACTACCTCACCACCACTGCACCTACCCTGACGGCGCGTGCGGGACAGGGATTCTACTACGACATCTACAACTCGGCCCTCGCCATCGGTGGCGATCGGCCCTACGATATTCACCACAAGATGCGTCTTGTGATTGGCGTGGAGGCTATGCCCGACTTTGTGAGCAAGATAGGCACCATAGTCGATCTGGGCGGCATCACGGGGCAGTTAGGACGTAACGATCAGGCCACCGTATTCTCAAACGCTGCTATTAAGGCAGGCCCTGCAATCTGCTACGAGGGACTCTACGGCGACGCCTTTGCCCGCTTCGTAAGGGAGGGTGCAAATGTGATGCTCGTGATGTCGAACGACGGCTGGTGGGGCGACACTGCGGGTCACAGACGCCTCTTCGACTTCTGCCGTCTGCGAGCCATCGAGACTCGTCGTGCCATAGCCCGCAGCGCCAATACGGGTGTGTCGGGATTCATCTCCTCGCGTGGCGATGTGATGCAGCGTCTGGACTGGGACGAGCGTGGCGTGCTGTCGGCCGAGGTGGAGCTCTCGAACGAGATCACACCTTATGTAATGTATGGCGACTGGGTGGGACGTATGTCGTTGCTGGTTAGTTTCTTGGGCGTGATGTACTTTGTGGCCTACCGCGTTCGCCGTCGCAATCACCTTGTCGATTAACACTTTTGCGAAGATGGATTATCAGCAGACTTTAGAGTATCTCTTCACCACAACGCCCTCGTTTCAGCAGGTGGGCGCCGATGCCTACAAGCCCGGACTGGAGCGCATAGCTGAGTTTTGTCGGCTGTTGGGCGATCCCCAAACGCTATACCCCACCATCCACATCGCTGGCACCAACGGCAAGGGTTCGGTGTCGCACCTGATAGCCTCGGTGCTGATGCACGCGGGCTACCGCGTGGGACTCTACACCTCGCCCCACATCAAGGATTTCCGCGAGCGTATGCGTGTCGATGGGAAGATGATCTCCGAGGCCGAAGTGGTCGATTTTGTAGCTCGTCATCGTGACGAGATGAAACGGCTCGACCTCTCTTTTTTCGAGATGACCACCGCTATGGCGTTCGATTACTTCGCCCGCGAGGATGTGGAGGTGGCCGTGGTGGAGACGGGTCTGGGAGGACGATTGGACGCCACGAATCTGCTCCGTCCGCTGCTGAGCGTTGTGACCAACGTCGGGATGGATCACACCGATCTTTTGGGCAATACGCTGCAACAGGTGGCCTCCGAAAAGGCGGGCATCATCAAGCAGGGTGTGCCCTTTGTGTTAGGTGAGGCCAACGAGGAGTACAACTCGGTTTTCGAGCAGCGAGCCCAGCTGCTGGAGTCGCCGATGATATATGCCGAGCAGGGATTTGAGTGTCAGGCCGAGGGCGATGGGGCTTACACCATCAAGCGTCTGCGCGACGGCCATAGTTTCTCGCTGCAACTCGATCTAAAGGGTGACTACCAACGCCACAACATATTGACAGCCGCTGCGGCACTCGATCTGCTGCACGAGCACTCGCCACTGACCATCGGCCTTGCGGCCTTTAAGCGGGGTATGTCTTCGGCTGCCGCCTCGACGTCGCTTGCAGGGCGCTGGCAAACCATCTCGGAGCGACCTTTGACCATCTGCGACACGGGTCACAATGCCCACGCTATGCGTCACGTTGCCGAGCAGTTGCGTCGCACCGCCGCCGAGCACGATAATCTATACTGCATCATCGGCTTCGCCCGCGATAAGGACGTAGAGCAGGCTTTAGCGCTGCTGCCCACGGAGGCACACTACATCTTCACCGCCGCCTCGACAAAGCGTGCCCTACCGGCCGACGAGCTTGCCCGCCTCGGCGAGAAGGTGGGACTCAAGGGTGAGGTTGCCCCGACGGTGAAGCAGGCCATCGGCATAGCCCAAGAAAAGGCTACCGCCGATGACGTGATCTTCATCGGCGGCAGCAATTACGTTGTGGCTGAGATTTAATCGCTATCGCTTGTCGTAGCGATAGGCACCAGCGGTCAGCTCCTCGATCGAGTAGCTGTCGAAGATGATGGTGTATCCGCCACCCTCCCACGGGTTGTATGTTCCCTCCTCGTAGAGCACGGCTACGCGGCCATCACGCTGCAAGCACATCGTCGAGTATGCCGACTCGAGTGTCGAGAGTTGCAAGCGGCCATCCCAATCGGCAGCCAGAGCAGCAGGCGACGAGTAATCGGCCTCGCTGTGCAGCACCTTATAATATATTCCCACGTTCCATCTGTCGGGTCCAAGCGGCACCGATTGCAGGATGATGTGCGCCTTCTCGCCCGAGGCAACACCCTCGACGGGCAGCACCATAACCTCGCCGTTGCAGTCGTTCTCCACAGCATCGACACCACCATTTGCGGCGCTCGAGTAGGCTAACTTGTCCCATCGGCCCGTAGCCTCGGCCACATTGTCGTAGGTGAAGATGTTGAAGTAGCGGCCGCCTCGGGTTCGGGTGCTGATCAGCACTCGTCCGTCGGGCAACTCCTCGACCTTAGCCTCGTCGGCATCCGAGGGGATGGGGCTCGTATCGACTCCGCCCAATACACGCCACGAATGGCCAAAGTCGTCGGAGCAGAGGACAAAGTTCATCCACTCGCCACCCTCCATCGTCACCAGCACAGCACCGTAGAGGCGGTAGTGATCGCCCACCTTCACCCGATGGCTCTGCATAATTCGGCCCGAGGCGAGGAACATCGACTTGGCTCCGCCCAATACTCCGCCATCGAACTGGCGGTATATGCTCTCGCTGATATCCACCGGCTCGCTCCACGTCTTGCCACTGTCGTCGCTGTAAAAGCGAACCATCAGCAGGTGGTTATCGCGCGAGCCTCGTATGTAGGGAACATTGCCCGCACAGCTTATCACCATCACACGATCGCTCTCTCGGTCGGCCACGATGGCAGGGTCGCCATAGCCCACCTCCATCACCGTGGTGGCCTCACCACCCCGACCCTCGGCCAGAGTGAATATCTCGCCCCATCGCTTGCCGTTGTTGCGGCTCACACGCGCACGCAGATCGATTCGGCCATTATCGCCAAAGCCGATATCCTCGCGGCTGAAACGATAATCCGCCACCGTGATCAAATCGCCATTCGAGGCTGCGGCGATGGCGGGGATGCGATATGGGATAGACTCCACATCGGGCTTTACGAATAGTTCGTGGCGGGTCTTGCGTTCGCCCCGTTGCGTTGGAGCGGGAGCGCAGGCCACAGAAAACGATACGACGAGTGTGGTCGCCACGACGAAGGGCAACCATAAAGGATTGTTTTTCACAGGTATAAAGTTTTAGAACGGCAGATCGTCCACCTCGGCAATCGGAGCTGCGGGGACGGCATACTGCGGCTCGTCGCCAAAGGGCGCGGCCTCGGGCATTGCGGGGGCTGCGGCCTCGGGCATTGCGGGGGCTGCGACCTCCTCCTGCTTGGGCTGCACACGCCAAGCACGCACGTCGGTGTACCACTTGCCGTTGTACTCGCGCGACTCGATATTGACCG
>CAZWHN010000081.1:0-7746 GCA_964633635.1 uncultured Alistipes sp.
TTTACCGAAGCGGCCAGACAGTCGGCAGCTAAACGAGGGCTGATGCTCTCGGCTACTTGGTAAGCGGTTGTCCCTGCGGCAAACTCCTTGACGTTGCCGTCGGGGAAAGTGATTTTAATCATAGTTTTATTTAAGTTTTATGTTTTGAATCTTCCGACGCTTCCACAATTACGAGACGGAATACATCGTCCGATTCGGTTAATCAATCAATTAAAAATGCAAAATGCAAAATGCGGAGTGCAAACTGCCGAATGCAAAATTACTCCTCTTTATTCTTCTCGCGGCGATAGACAATCATCCACATCACGGCGCTTAACGAGGCACAAACGAACAGAAACATCGGCAGCCAATCGGCCTCCCCCGTTGTGAAGTATCTTTTCAGCCACAAGGCTATACCCACCACCGATACCACGAGCGCTATGCTCCACAGCACGACACTCAGTTTCCACACCTTTTCGTTCTTCATACTCAATTCGTTTACTTATCGTTACTCTCGTTGCGCTTGCGGAGATATATGCAGATCCACCAGAGGGCAATTATCAGCATACTCGCCTCGCACACTATCGGCATCCACTGCAACTCTTCGCCCGTGTTGGCTTTATACACATTCGTTCCCAAGCCAAGCATAGCAATTACGGCAACCGCTACGCACAACAGCATATTACCCTTCGTCGGGCGTGTAAATCCCTGATCCAGCATATTTTTTATTCCCTCTATCTCTCCAACACACTCAAAACCCAAACTTCATTTTGAATTCTTCGTTTTGAATTTTGAATTCTGCATTCTGCATTGTCCCAACTACTCCTCAGAAGGCTCGGGCAGCTTCAAATCCTTCACCGACACGTCGCGTCCCTTGTCGCGCTCGAAGTGCTGCAACGGGTTGGCACTCCACTCGGCCCACTGCTCGCGGCAGCGAACGATGTCGATGGCTGCGTAGATGGCATTTCGCATCGACTGCGCATCGGCCACCCCCTTACCCGTAATGTCGTACGCCGTACCGTGGTCGGGCGAGGTGCGAACAGCCGAGAGTCCTGCCGTGAAGTTCACGCCATCGGGCGAGAGGGTCTTGAAGGGTGTGAGGCCCTGATCGTGGTACATAGCCAGCACGGCGTCGTACTTGGCATAGCCACCTCCGCCAAACAATCCGTCGGCAGGGAAGGGTCCGAAAGCCAGCGTGCCATCACGAAAAGCCTCCTCGATGGCGGGCTTGATGATGGTCTGCTCCTCCTCGCCTAACATACCGCCCTCACCTGCGTGGGGGTTGAGCGAGAGGACTGCAATGCGAGGCTCGACAATGCCGAAATCCTCCTTCAGCGACTGACGCAGCGTAGCCAATGCCGCGAGTATCTTCTCCTGCGAGAGGCTCTGACTCACCTCCGAGACGGGGATGTGGATCGTAACCAAACCCACGCGCAGGCGCTCGCTGCACATAATCATCATCGGCTCGCCCTCCAGATGTGCGGCCATAAATTCGGTGTGGCCCGTGAAGTTGAAGCGCTCGCTCTGTGCCGTCTCCTTGTCGATCGGGGCGGTGACCATAGCGTCGATGGCGCCCTCATTCAGGTCAACCACGGCACGCTCCAGCGCCTCCACAGCGGCCTTGCCACCCTCGGCCGAGGGGACTCCCACCTTGGGATCGGCATCGCCCGTGTCGATTAGATTGACCTTGCCGCGACGTGCATCGTCAGCCGACGTCACCACATTAAACTGAACGCTGTAATCCTCCTCATCGAGGATCGACATATAGTGCTTGGCGGCCTTGAGTGAGCCATAAACCACGGGGGTGAAGAGCTCCGTTACGCGCTGATCCGAGAGCGTGCGCAGGATCACCTCCCAACCAACTCCGTTGGTGTCGCCTTGTGTAATTCCTATCTTGAGTCTATAATCCGACATAATATTTCGATGTTTTCAAACAGCAAATATACTAATAATTTTCAATTATTAGCTGATTCTGACGATTTTGATGACCTCGACACAAAAAAAACGACCCTTCGAGGCCGTTTTTTACTCTGACTGGGGGTTTTGCGATAACTATCAACCCGTTATACGACGCCTAAACTCGGCACACACTATGCCCGTGGCCATCGCCACATTGAGCGACTCGGAGCCTTGTCGCTGGGGCGGATAGGAGGGGATGAGCAGTCGATGCGAAAAGTGCTTCGCACACTCCTCACTCACACCCTTGCCCTCGTTACCCATAACGATGACGCCCGTGTGCTTCAGTTCGGCCGAGTAGATATTCTCGCCATCGAGCATCGTGCCATAGACCGCCACCCCACTCTGGGCAGTACGCTCCAAAAACTCCGCCAACGGCAGATAGTGCACCCTCACACGCAGGATGGCCCCCATCGTGGCCTGCACCACCTTGGGGTTGAAGCAGTCAGCGGTATCCTCCGAGCAGTAGATCTCCTCCACTCCGAACCAGTCGGCAAGGCGGATGATAGTGCCCAAATTACCTGGATTCTGCACCCCATCCAGAGCCAACGTGAGCCGATCGGCAGGTGCCTGCACGGGCGTTTCATAACGCGGCTGCTCCACCACGGCCAGCGACGCGGATGCTGTCTTGAGCTGCGAGATGCGCTCCATCTCCTTGGGCGAGATCAGCTCGGCACGCCCCTCGAAGTGGCCCGCCACAGCATATAGCGCCCTAAGCTTCAAGCCAGAGGCTAAAATCTCCTCGATGAGCTTATCGCCCTCGGCTATAAACAATCGCTCGGCGTCACGCACCCGCTTATCGGCGAGCCCGCGCACAAATTGTATCTCGGCCTTTGTCATTGTTTGGTGGGATTAGGTTCAATCAAAAAAGTCTCTCGCTCGCGGGCAATATCCGTCGCGGGGAATATCTCGCGGCTCTCCGCAAGCAACTGCTCCAAGTCTTTGTAACGTGACGAGAAGTGTCCTATGAGCAGTCGCCCAGCGCCAGCCATCTGTGCCACCTTGGCGGCATCGACGGTCGATGAGTGGCCACGCTCCTTGGCCAACTTTCGCTCGGCTGCGGCGTAGGTGGCCTCGTGATAGAGCAGATCGACACCCTCGACCATACGGGTCAGCCGTGCCGAGTAGTTGGTGTCGGAGCAGTAGGCATACGACAACGCCCCATAGGGACGATATGTGAGCAGATGGTTGGCCACCTCCTCACCCGACTCCAGCACAACATCCTCGCCCCGCTTGGCCGCCACGATCTGCTGTACGGTAAGGCCATAGCGTTCGATGGCGAACTTGCTCACGTTGAGCGCTGGCTCCTTTTGCCGAAAGAGGTAACCCGACGTGGGGATACGGTGACGCAGCGGCAGCGACCACACCTCCGTCGAGTCGTTCTCGAAGATGATCTGATGCTTCGTCGTATCGACCTCCACCCACTCGGGCGTGTAAGGCAAGTCGCCCTCGCAGAGGGTGAGAAACGACTCCAACATCTGCCCAAAGGGGCGTGGAGCATATATGCGCAGTGGCGTGCGTCGGCCATAGAGTCCGAGTGTCGAGAGCAACGGGAAGAGCCCATAGAGGTGGTCGCCGTGCAGGTGCGAGATAAAGACCGCACGCAACTTCAGCGGCGAGAGTCCACACCGTGCCATCTGACGCTGCACGCCCTCGCCCGCATCGACCAGAAAATACTGCTCGTTGACGTTGACCACCTGCGCCGAGGGGTGCCCCGTCGAGGTGGGTTTGGCCGACGAATTGCCGAGTATGGTGACTGCGATCGACATTATCGACTGAGCAGATAGCGTTCGCAATCGAGTGCTGCGATGCAGCCCGAGCCTGCGGCGGTGATGGCCTGACGGTAGTGGGGATCCTTCACGTCGCCTGCGGCGAAGACACCCTCGATGTTGGTCTTCGATGTGCCCGGCACGGTCTTGATGTAGCCCTCCTCGTCGAGCTCGAGCTTGCCCTTGAAGAGCTCTGTGTTGGGGTGATGACCGATTGCGAGGAAGAAGCCCATAATGTCGATCACCGTCTCCTCGCCCGATGAGTGACGCAGACGTGCACCCGTAACGCCATCCTCGTCGCCCAGCACCTCGACCGTGTTATACTCAAACATCACCTTGATATTGGGGGTGTTAAAGACTCGCTCCTGCATAGACTTCGATGCGCGCAAGAAGGGTTTTCGGACAATGAGATAAACCTGCTTGCAAATCGATGCCAGGTAGGTTGCCTCCTCGCACGCCGTGTCGCCACCGCCTACAACGGCAACATCCTGCTTGCGGTAGAAGAATCCGTCGCACGTCGCGCAGGCGCTCACGCCCTGACCACGGTATTTCATCTCCGACTCCAAGCCCAAATACTTGGCCGATGCACCCGTGGCGACGATCAAGGTCTCGGCCTCGATCTGCTTCTCGCCGTCGATGGTCACAACGAAGGGGCGAACGTCGAAGTCGATGGAGGTCACAATGCCAAAGCGCACATCGGCGCCAAAGCGCTGTGCCTGTTGCTTGAGCTGCGCCATCATCTCGGTGCCGCTGATGCCCTCGGGGTAGCCAGGGAAGTTCTCGATCTCGGTGGTTGTGGTGAGCTGACCGCCCGGCTCGATGCCCTCATAAACGATGGGCGAGAGGTTGGCACGCGAAGCGTAGATTGCGGCCGTGAATCCTGCGGGGCCGCTACCGATAATAAGACATTTTGTCTGTTCCATAGTTTTCTATTATTTTGTTACTCTTTTATCTTCATATCGGGCACGAGTGCTACACCGTCGATCAGTTGTAAATCCTTGATCATATGCAACGTACCCTGTTTGTAATGCTGAAAATGGGGTGTGGTGAGATGGTGTTCATATGCCTGCTGTGAGGCATAAATCTCCAACCTCGAGAGGCGCATCACACGCGACGAATAATCCTTATGCATATCTCCTACCGTCATCCCCACACAACAATACTATATCTCTATATATCAATTCATTCAGTTTTCTTGCGGGGGGGGGATATTTGGGATCGGAGTGCGTCGTCGCCCCTCCATCATAATCCAACTCCTGCCACTCGCCACCGCTGCGCACCATCACGCAGCCTCGACGCTCGTCGAACTCCACAATCTCGTACTTTGGCTCAACGATGTAGGCTCCCGTGCGATCCACAAGGCCCATACCCTCTGCGGTCTGCACCTCGGCACGTCCCTCGCGGAAGTTATTAACCCACAAATACTTCGGCTCGACAACCACACGATTCTCACAATCGACAAATCCCCATCCCGACTCATCCTCCACAGCGGCCAAGCCCTCGTGCAAAGGTCTTACCGAGAGGTGTCCCTCCAGACGGGGTGTGGCGTTGTATGCGGTCGCCACGTCGTGCAGCTCCAGGCTCTCCGCCGAGCGAGCTACCTTTGCTCGCAACTTATCGAACGCCTCATCATCACCGCCCACGCCATCGGTGGCGTAGTACCAGCGGATGGGATAGAGCCTGTACTCAGAGTCGATCAGGATATTCTCCTCACGCAGATTGTTGTGCGAGAGATCGACCCTCTGCAATTCGGCTTGCAGAGCATCCAATGCCCGCACTATCGCCTCGGCCTCAGCCGCCGAGGCCACCTGCGCCATAGCGTCGCTCAAGGGCAATGCATCGGGCAGCACTTCGCACAATATATCGCTACGTCCCGCGGCGCACTCCATCTCATCACGCAGAATACGCATCTGTGGCACAACCACGCTCACGAGGTGACGTTTCAGCGGCAATAACCGCTCCACACGCCTGAGCGACAAGGTCGCAAGCGGCATACCGACTATCAGTCGCTCGCCGTCACACTCCACCCGAGCCTCGGCAAAGAGGGTTGAGCGGAGAATCGGCTCGCCATCCCACACCATCCGTCGCAGCGAGCGAAAGCGACTTCGCGGATCGTAGAGCGCATTGCGCATATCGGAGATTGTTGCCATACGCTATCCCATATTGGTTACACTTCGTGAGCCGATGTTGATCATCGAGAGCAGCTCGATCGTGCTGGCATTATATCCCATACCGTAGTACGGCGGCACGCTGCCCACCCCCTTCAGTTCGGCAATAGCACCGTCGAATGCCGTGGGCATCACGCTCGAACACTCGGCTAAAAGACGTGCATAGCGTCCCGCACCCTGCAACTCGTCGGCCATCGGGAAGATGATCGACGGAAGGGTGTGGTCGGTCGAGATGTGGATGTTGAGCAGCAGCACATTGCCATCGTCCGTGGCCACACGACGCACCTGCGAACAGACATCGCGCAGCTCGCCGTCGTCGCAATCCGAGGCCTCGCCATCGGTGATGTGGATCACTACGGGCGGGAAGCTCTCGCGGTTATGCTCGGCCGCGCACCACTCCTCCACCAGATCCCTCACGCGCAACATAGCCTCGTACATAGGGGTCGTTCCCTCGGCCGCAGGCTCGATCCAGCCGATGTGATGGTGGTCGAAGAGTGCCGACGTGCCATCCTCCAACACCCGCTCCACCGCCGTGCGACTCGGCTCGGGAGCGCGTGCGGCAAGTTTTTCGATCGAGATGAACCCCTCGTCGCCGAGCAGCATCTCCACCCCATCGCCGCCATATCCCACCACGGCCACGTCGTAGTAGTCGCGCAGACCATCCGTGCGACGCGAGCGATCGACAAGCTCAGTGATGAGTGCATTGGCCGTCATTGCCACAGCCTCGGCCTTGCTCACAACAAATTGTCCGAAGCGCACCTGTTGTTGCATCGAGGCCGAGCGGTCGAGCAGCAGCACAAAGGCTGTGCGATGGCGACGTGTGATCTCTTGCGAATACATATCTATCTGGTTTATCCCACAAATATAGGTTTTTCCGACGAAAAAATCAACTCCTCGGCCTCGATCTTCACCTCGCTGCCATCCGCACGACGCACCGCGATCACTCCATCACGCAACGCGCCGACGTTGCAACCGCGATCGAAGCTGATTCGGACCTCGCCATCCGCGACCCTCACCAAGTGGCCGTAACCGCCCAACATCATCAGCGCCACACCCCCTTCGGGCTCGAAGCCAGAGTCGTAGAGCGGCGGTATGATCCACCCCGCGTTGCATCGGCAGCCCCACCAGCCCCAATCCACATCGAGCGTGGGCTCGCCCTCGACCTCCGTCGCACGCTCCCATCGGAACACGTCGTGCAGACGCGAACAGACGGCATAAGGTCGGCGCAGTATCTCGGCCACGCGGTATTGGCGTGCCATACCCCGACGGGCAAACTCCTCGATGATGCGATCGAGCAGTGGCGCACCCCCAGCCACAGCCTCACGAGGCAGGAACGGAGGTTCGTGGTGCAGACGGTAGTGCTCCATAGTCGTGGTATCGACCGCAGCGGCGTGGAGCAGCGTCGAGATCATAGCAATGGAGTAGTCGTCAAGGTGTTTGTCGTACATCTCCACCGTGCGTGCGGGGTGCTGATAGGCCGCCGTACCCGTCTCCAACGCCTGCTCACCCGCAAAGCGAGGCAGGTAGGCGGCATCCCAGTCGATGGCCTGCATTGCACCATCTTCGCCCACGATCACATTCTCGGGCTTCAGGTCGCCGTGGGCCCGCTCGTCGAGCAGTATCTTCGTGGCCAACACATCGAACGCCTCGGCCAAAGAGCGATACTCCGCTGCCGTCGATGCCCTCACCATAGCCTCGTCCAACGTACACCCCTCGATGTAGGGCGTAATCAGGCAGTCGATACGCCGACTGCGCCCCACCATATCGACCACCACCAACTCGCGCGGACGGAACGCCTCGCCGTAGATTGCCGCCAGACGGCTATGCGGGCGGGTGTAGCACTTGAGCATCATCCTGCGGCCGCGCCACGCAAC